>CAJOOG010000108.1 GCA_905236045.1 uncultured Denitrobacterium sp. | reverse complement strand
GCACCGGGAAGAGCCAGTACGTGCGGGAGCGCCTGGGCAGCGGCATTGCCTACGACCTCGACGCCATCGCAGCGGCTTTGCGGCTGGGCGCCCCGCACGAAGAGGACCACAGGGCGTCGCGCAGCGTGGCGAACGCCCTCCTGCCGGCCTTCCTCGAGCAGGCGCGGAGCTTCGTGGGGAACGTCTTCGTCGTGCGCTGTGCCCCCACCCTGGACGAGCTGCAACGCATCATGCCGGAGAGGATCGTCGTGTGCACGAGGCAGTACGTAGAGCCCGCGTATCCCTTCGACCTGCGCACATACGCGACCAGGATCTGCGACGTCATGACCTATGCCGAGGCGCGCGGGGTCGAACTGCTGCTCGTGCCCGACGGCGTGGATGCCACGTAACGGAGGCCGGGGCCATGACCGATTCCACCCTGTTGGTGAACGCGCTCAACCCGCTACCGGATGCCTGGCGGCCCGAGGATATGGTCGACCTGTACGACCTGGAGGCGCGCTCGTTTTACCTGCCGCTCTCTCCCCCGCGGGACATGCAGCTCGTGCGACAGGCCGCATATGCGGCAAACGACCTCCTCGTCGCCGCGGACCGCGCGGGCTTCACGAGCGCGATCGTAACGGACGCCTGGCATTCCCGCGACATGCAGGCGCGTCTGCTCGCCGAAGGCGCGGGGCATCCCACCGAGAAGCCGGGCTGCTGCGACAGCGAGGCCGGCCTGACGTTTTCGGTCTCGTCAATCGTCGCGAGCGAGGCGGCGCCCTTGGTCTCCTGGATTCAAGAGCATGGCGCCCGGTACGGCTTCGTCCTGCGCTACCCCAGAGAGAAGATGCACCTCACCGGCGTCGGCGTCAAGCCGCCCCTGTTCCGCTACGTGGGCGAGGATGCCGCCCGCCACATGGCGGAAAAGGGCTGGTGCCTGGAGGAATACCACGCGTACAGGAATACGGGCGCCCGTGTTGACGCCTGTGAACAGCCTCGATGTGTGCCCGAGCTCTGGAAGCTGCTGCCGTGCGCACGGGGCGCGGACGGGCTCACGGTCCTCGAGAGGATCGGGGGCGCTTCGGACGGCGTGCCTGCCGAATGCGAGGCCGGGCGCGCGCAAGAGCTCATGCGCTGTTTCTTCCTCGAGGGCATCCTGCGTCGCATCTCCTCATCGGGCTACCAGCGCAACCTGGCCCTTTACGGCAGCGCGCTCATCGCCTCCGTCATCGGTCTGGAGCGGACATCCTTCCACGACGTCGACCTCATTGCCTGCGGCCTCGATTCAGAGAGCGTGGTGCAAGCCATGAGGGAGGTGCTGGCCCTCGACGAAGGCGACGGTGTCCGCTACGAGCTGCGAGATCACGAGGAGCTCTGGTTCGGCGCGGGGCCGGACAAATCCGGACGGGACGCAGGGCGCAGGAAGATCGGCCAGCGCCTGCACGTCGTGGCGAGGCAGGGCACGCTCGGGGCTACCGTCACCGTGGATGCGATGGAGGACGCCGTCATGGTGCAGGGCCCGGAAGAGCGCGCGTACCGGCTGGCGTTTGCCGGAGGGACGGCGCCCCTCCTGTCATGCAACCTCGAGACGGCCCTCGCGAAGAAGCTCGGCCACGTGGTGACGAGGGGCAATCTCTCGAGGGCCAAGCACCTCTACGACATCCACGCCGTCGCGAAGGTGGCAGGTGCGTGTCTCGACACCGTGCTGCTGAGCGAGGCCCTGATAGCGGAGGTGGAACACGACAGGACGCTCGACCGACTGCCCGGCGTCCTCGACGCGATCGAGGGGCTCCGCCGCTCCGACTCCGCGACCCTGCGTTGGGACCGGTTCAAGCGGCAGGCTTACTATACTGGGGACACGAGCTGGCAAGACGCGCTCGACTCCGTTGAGTCGCTGATGCGGGCGGCGATGCTATAGGCCCCAACGTCGCGCGCGTGACAAAGGGGTCCGACCACTTGTCCAGTCGGGAAAGTGACTAGTCACTTTCCATAACCGCAGGTGAAAGCGAGAAACCATGAAGAAGCAGGAGCGCTCGAACCGATGGCCGGGCAACATTCGGCAATCACAGAAATTGAATCTTTTGAGCCTTTACTATTGAAATATTTAGGAATAATATTCTGCATATCTTGATAACTTCCAATGTAAAGGACGCTTATGTACTACGAACGGCTCGTTGATTCGGTGATTGAGCGCAAGCTGCGCTCATCGGGCGCCGTCCTCGTGGCTGGCCCCAAGTTCTGCGGCAAGACAACGACCTGCATGCGCTTTCAGAAAAGCTTCGTGAAGCTGAACACCAAGCAGGCGATAGCGCTCGCCAAACTCGACCCGAAAGGGACGCTCGCTGGCGAAAAGCCCCGCCTCATAGACGAGTGGCAGACCGCCCCGGACATCTGGAACCAGGTAAAGGACGACCTCGACGCTGACTATCAGTTCGGCAAGTTCCTTCTCACCGGCAGCTCGACGCCCGTAGACAAGGCGGAGGTTTACCATTCGGGGGCGGGTCGCATCACGCCCGTCATCATGCGGCCGATGACACTGTTCGAGTCAGGAGACGCGGACGGGTCCGTCTCCCTCAGCGGGCTCTTCGACGGGAAGACGCCGGAAGGCTACGACGCCAACGACGACTTCTCGATAGAGGAGGCCGCGTACCTCGTGTGCCGCGGCGGTTGGCCAATCTCGGTCCGTGCGCAGCAGGCCGGGCGCGACGTGGCCCTGGACGTGACGCGCAACTACTATAACAGCCTGTTCGTCTTCGAGGATTGCGACAACGAACGGTTCAGGAACAAGCGGCCCGAAGTCCTCAAGATGATCGTGCGCAGCTATGCGCGCAACATATCGACCGAGGCGTCGATAGAGACCATCTTGTCAGACGTACGCCAATCTAACGAGCGCACGATGGACCGCAAGACCTTCGACGATTACGCCGAGGCGCTACGCGACATCTTCGTCTTGTACGACATGGACGCATGGAACCCGGCGATCCGCTCGAAGACCTCCATCCGCTCCACCCCGACCAGGCACTTCTACGACACGTCGATCGCATGCAGGGCCCTCGGCGTGTCGCCCGCCGACCTCGTCTCGGATCTCGAGTCATTCGGGCTGTTCTTCGAGGACTTGGCCGTGCGGGATCTCGCAGCCTACGCGCAATCCCGGGGCGGGTCGGTAAGCCACTACCGCGACAACGCGGGACTCGAATGCGACGCGGTCGTCCACATGGAGGACGGCCGCTGGGCTGCCGTCGAGGTGAAGCTAGGAGGCGAGAAGCCCGTCGAGGACGGGGCAGCATCCCTCAAACGGCTCAAGCGCAAAATAGATGAGAAATCGGACGAGCCCTCCCCGAGCTTCCTCATGGTCCTCACCGCATCGGGTCCGCGTTATCGGCGCGAGGACGGGGTTTTCGTGACCCCCATCAACAAGCTTCGGGACTGATAGCGAAAAGACCGGCCAACAAGCGGCTGACCTGGCTATACAATGCTTAAACTTGCGAGCCGGATCGACCAAGAGTGGCAAAGAGCGCCGTCTTTCCTCGTGGTCCTCACCGCAACCCAGCCCGCCAAACCGTAGGATGAGAGGTTGTGGTAGCTCCATTGGGAATGCTAGTAGCCCAAAGAGGATGTTCCTCTAAATAGTTTATCCTACAGTTAAGCGAATGCGGCGTGTGTAGCAGCAGGACAAGCTAAGGTTTGCAATGCACGATGGACATGACCAAACAAAGATTCGCCCAGGTGCCCATTTGGCCCTTTGTTTGGCGACAAACCTGATCGAAGACACCGACACCGGGGGTTCCCGGCGTCCGAAGAAGGTGGCTCATGGCTCAACACATTTCGATAAGGGTTCCCTGGCATGATTCCGGATACTCGGGCTGCGTCTGCAAGCATCCTGCACGCAACATCGCATGCAGGCTCTTGAAG
>CAJOOG010000107.1 GCA_905236045.1 uncultured Denitrobacterium sp. | reverse complement strand
GGCTGCCGCGGCGTATCTTGACCAGCGGGCCGGAGCTGCCGGCGCGTCCGGAATCGCCGTCACGGCCGGCGCGGGCGCGGCGTCCGCCCGCAGAGCGATCCCGAAGCCGGCCGGTTGCGCCTTGGGGCACGTAGGCCGGCGCGGGGACCGCGGAGAGCTCTTGCTCGCGCTGCTCTTCGTGCTCTTTGCGCTCCTGGCGTTTCTGGCGAATCTTGTCCACCACGGCGCTTATCGAGAAGCCGATGATGATGAAGGAGATGAGAATGACTCCCACCATGATGATGGTGCTCACAGGCTGGCCGAAGAGGCGCAGGAGCACCCAGGCCACCCCGGCGCCCGCATATCCGCCTTGCCTGACCAGATTATCCTCGACGAAGAGAAACTGCAGGCTGTCCTGCCCCACCAAGGGGGTCGCAAGCGCCAGCAGCACGATGATGGCGAAGAACAAGACGATGAGCCCCACGGACAAGCGCGCGCTGATGTTGGCTCCGTCCTTGCGATAGAACAAGCTGGCAGCGATGAGCAGCAAGACGAAGGGCAGGATGTAGCAGCCCAGGCCGAGCCCCAAGTGCAGCCCAAAGGAAAGGGCGCCGGAGACGATGCCGTCCTGCGGCAGCGAGGCCACGATGAAGAGCGCGACGGACAGGATGGCGCAGCTGACGCCCAGGATGTCGCGGCGGGACCGGTCGTCGAGCAGATGCGTGGAGGCCTCCGACGCCTGCCCGCCGCCCCGCCAGCGGTCCGCCTCGGCCGCCCGCGCGGCCGCCTTCTTCTCTGCGGGCGATGCCGCCTTCTTCGCGCCTGAATTGCCCTGCTGGCCGGCGCCTGCCTTATTGCGAGCCACGTTCGCTCCTTCTACTGCGTTTCAACTACCTATGCCAATGAGCGTGACGGGATTCCCCGCCCCCGATTATAGCGGGATTTCGATTAAATTCACTATGACCATCGGCCGCTGCTTGATGCGATCCCACAGGACCTGATGGGCGGCCTTGCGGCACGCGCGTTCCATCTCGGAATTCTTCGTGGTCTCGCCCAGCGATTTCGCAAGCGCCCGCTCCACGGCCGTCTGCGCGTCCTCGACCAGATACGGGTCGTCGCCGCCGGATATGCCGCGCATCTTCACCTGCACGGGACCCACGACCTTACGCGCCTTCCTGCTAATGGCGCAGGCCACGGTGACCACGCCCATGGCCACAAGCGAATTGCGCTCGTCGAGCACGTCCTGGCTGGTATCTCCCACCGAGAGCCCGTCGACGAACACGATGCCGCTCTGCACGGGCTCGCCCTGCCGCACGCCGCGCACATCCAGCTCGAGCGATTCGCCGTTCTCGAGGATGAAGATGTTGGCCGGGTCGATGCCCACGGCCTTCGCCAGACGCGCATGGGCCCGCAGATGCGTGGCCTCGCCATGCACGGGCAGGAAAGCCCTGGGCTTTACGATGGACAGCACGAGCTTGAGCTCCTCCTGCCCGGCGTGGCCGGAGACGTGCACCGGGGCGCGCTTCTTGTCGTAGACATCGGCGCCCACCTTCGCGAGCAGGTTGATGACGCGTGTGACGGCCTTCTCGTTACCGGGAACGGGCGTGGCGCTGATGATGACGGTGTCGCCGCGATCGATGTCGATGGTCTTATGCTCGCCGGCGGCGATACGCGCCAGGGCGGACAGGGGCTCGCCCTGAGAACCCGTGCACATGATGACCACTTTCTCGGGCGGGATGCCCTTGAGGTCGTAGGCGTCGATGATATCTTGATCAGAGACGTGCAGATAGCCCAGACGACGGGCGATGTCGGTGTTCTGCACCATCGAGCGCCCGGTGACGACCACCTTGCGCCCGTTCGCCACCGCGGCATCGCAGATCTGCTGCAGGCGGTGGATGTGGCTCGCGAAGCTGGCGATGATGACGCGCCCCTGCGCCTGCTCGATTATCTTGTTCAGCGCCACGCCCACGGTGGCCTCGCTCTGGGTGAAGGCCGGCACGGTGGCGTTGGTGGAGTCGCTCATCATGAGGTCGACCCCGATGGTGGAGAAACGCGCCAGGGCCCCGAAGTCGGTGGTGACGCCATCGATGGGGGTCTGGTCGAGCTTGAAGTCTCCGGTGTGCAGGACGTTGGCGGCAGGCGTCTGGAAGAACACCCCCACCGCGCCCGGAATGGAGTGGTTCACCGCGAAGAAATCGCAGGTGATGCAGCCGAGCTTGATGCGCTGGCCGGGCTTTATCTCCACGAGCTTGGCGTTTTTGATCTTGTGCTCGGCGAACTTCCCCTCGATGAGCCCCAGCGTCATCTTCGTGCCGTAGATGGGAACCGTGCGGTCGAGGTCCTTCATAAGATAGGGCAAAGACCCGGTGTGGTCCTCGTGGCCGTGCGTTACGACGATGCCGCGCAGCTTGTCGGCGTTCTCGAGCACGTAGGTGTAGTCCGGCAGGATGAGGTCCACGCCGGGATGGTCGTCGTCGGGAAACATAAGCCCCGCATCGTCGAGCACCATGTCGCCATCGCACTCGAAAACGGTCATGTTCTTGCCGATGGCGTCGAGACCGCCGAGCGGAATGACGTGCAGCTTGGAATGCGGGTTCTTGTCGGGCGAGAGCGCGGCGGGCTTCTTCTTGCCCTTGCCCTTGTCCTTGGCCTTGCCGCCGTCCTTGGCCTCGCCGCTTCGGCGCGCCATCTCGTCCTCGCGCGTGAGATGGGGCCGCTTGCGCTCGATTTCGACATGCTTGACCGAGCGCGACTGGCGGCGCTTCCTGTGCCCCTGTTTGGGCTGGTTATTCGTTTGTTCCAATACCTTTCCTTTTCGTCAGTCGAGCACCCCGCAGGCCCGCATGATCTCTGCGAGCGTCTCGGTTTGCTCGGGGGTGGCGTCGACCAGCGGCAGACGCAGCCCGCCCACATCGAACCCCTGCAAGTTGAGCGCTTGCTTCACCAGAATCGGGTTCGCGGTGGCGAAGAGACCCTTCATGAGAGGCGCGATCGCCTCGTGGGCGGCCAGCGCCCCGTCCCAATCGCCACGGGCGGCGCAGTCGACGATCTTCTTCATTTGCACGGGGGCGCAGTTGCCGGTCGTGCTGATGACGCCGGCGCCTCCGCGCTTCATCACTTCATAGGTGAGGGAGTCGTCGCCGGAGTAGACGGCGAAACCCTCCGGGGCCTCGGCGCAGATGCGCTCGACTTGGTCGAGGTCGCCCGAAGCCTCCTTCACGCCCACGATGTTGGGGCAATCCCGCGCCAGCCGCACCGTGGTCTGGGCCGTCATGTTCACGCCGCAGCGGCCGGGGATGTTGTACATGACGATGGGCAGATCCACCGCCTCGGCCAGGGCGCGGAAATGACGGTAGATGCCCTCCTGCGGGGGCTTGTTATAGAAGGGCACCACGGCCAGCAACCCGTCGACGCCCGTCTCGGCAGCACGTCGGGCGGCATCGACGCTGTCCTGCGTGCAGTTGGTGCCCACGTTGGCCATGACCGGCACCGCGCCGGCCTGGTCGGAGACGATGGCCTGCCAGACCTTCAGCTTGTCCTCGAAGCGCACCGTGGGACCCTCGCCGGTGGTGCCGAAGACGAGCAGGGTGTCGCTCCCGCCCTCGACCAGACGACGGCCCAAGGCGATGGCCTGGGCGAGGTCGACCTCGCCCGCCGCATCGAAGGGGGTGACCATGGCGGGAATCATGCGTCCGAAGGGAAGCGGTGCGGTGGCAGCCATGTGGATGCTCCTAACAGTAGCAAAAACTCGTCGAGCACAGTATGGCACAAAGCGCGGGCGCGGGCGCCGCTTTCAAGCAAACGCCATGAGCCCCGTTCAGTCCATGAAGGTCTCGAGGCCCACCACCAGGCCGCTGCAAGCGCCCACGCGGCGGATGCCCAAAAGCACGCCGGGCATGTAGCTCGTGCGGTCCCAGGAGTCGTGGGTTATGGTGAGGCTCTGGCCCATGTCGCCGAATACGACCTCCTGCTTGGCCACGAACCCCATGCTGCGCACGGAGTGCACGGGCACGCCGTCGACCAGGGCCCCTCGCGCGCCCGTCGCGCCTTCGATCTCGGTCTCCTTGCCCGGCGCGGAACTCTCGAAGCCCCGGGAGGCGCCTATCATGCGGGCGGTGCGCACGGCCGTGCCGCTCGGAGCGTCGAGCTTGCGGGCATGATGGAACTCGATCACCTCCGCCTCCGGGAAATACGGCGCCGCCGCCTCGGCGAACTGCATCATAAGGACGGCGCCCGTGGTGAAGTTGGGGGCGAAGAAGAGCGCGGTGCCCTCGGGAGCCAAATCCGCCAGCTCCTGCAGCTTCTCGGCCCCCAGACCCGTCGTGCCCACCACGCAGTCTACGCCTGCGGGCAGGGCCGCCCGCAGGTTGCCCTCGACCACGCTCGGCTGCGTGAAGTCCACCAGCACGTCGAACTTCTCGTTTTCCAGGGCCTGCTCCACCGTCGCGTAGACGGGAAAGTCTGCCGCCCCGGCCTGCGGGTCTATGCCGCAAACGAGCCTCATGTCCTCGGCGGAGCGCACCGCCGCCACGGTCGCGGCGCCCATGCGTCCGGCGCATCCCGCCACTGCCACGTCTCTCATGATTGTCCTTTCTCCCGATGGCTCGCTTCCCCATTATGAGACCGAACCCAAGGGCCCCGCGACAACCCCACAAAGGCTTTACATGGGCCCGTGGCGGCCCCGCGAAGGCTTTACAACAATTTGAATCTGATTATTACGCACCCCGCGCCACAAGCCCTACAATTCCCAAGAAGCAGCCGAAGGAGGACCTCATGGGAATAGTCGATTCGATGAAGAGCCTCGGTCTCGAGAAGCTCTTCGACTACGTCGAGAAGGACCCCGCCAAGAACTTGCCCAAGATCATGGAGTTCGCCGACAAGATAACGCCGGGGGACGTAATGGGCTCCCAGCGAGCGGCCATGCGTCGCATCGTGTCCGACCCGGACAACAACTGGAATCGCATGCTCTGCGACCTCTTCGCCGAAATAGACGAGTACGTGCTCAGGCAGGCCTTCCAGAACTTCGTCGTGAACGGCAGCCTGAACGGCTGGACTCAGCAGCAGAAGATGCGCGAGAAATACGGCTGCAACATCCCCTGGGCCATCCTGCTCGACCCCACCAGCGCCTGCAACCTGCATTGCACGGGTTGCTGGGCCGCGGAATACGGCAACAAGCTCAACCTCTCCTTCGACGAGATAGACTCCATCATCGAGCAGGGCAAGGAGCTTGGCTGCTATATCTACATCTACACCGGCGGCGAGCCGCTCGTGCGCAAGAAGGACCTCATCGCCATAGCGAACAAGCACGCCGACTGCGAGTTCCTCTGCTTCACCAACGCCACGCTCATCGACGACGAATTCTGCCGGGAGCTTCTGCGCGTGGGCAACTTCATCCCCATCCCGAGCGTGGAGGGCTTTAAGGCCAGCACCGACTTCCGCCGCGGCGAGGGCGTGTACGAGAAGGTGACGAGCGCGATGAAGCTCATGCGCGAGTACCGTCTGGCCTTCGGCGTGAGCTGCTGCTACACGGCTGAGAACTTCGACGTCATCTCGAGCGAGGAATACATAGACTGGATGGTGGACATGGGAGTGAAGTTCGCCTGGTTCTTCAGCTACATGCCCGTCGGCGCCGACGCGGATACCTCGCTTATCACCAGGCCCGAGCAGCGCGAGCTCATGTACGAGCGCATCCGCGCATACCGCCAGAATAAGCCCCTCTTCACGCTGGACTTCATGCACGACGGGGAATACGTGGGCGGCTGCATAGCCGGGGGAAGGCGCTACCTGCACATCAACGCCAACGGGGACATGGACCCGTGCGTGTTCGTGCACTACAGCGACACCAACATCCGCGAGCACACGCTGCTCGAGGGACTGCGGCGCCCGCTGTTCAGGGCCTACTACGACAACCAGCCTTTCAACGAGAACATGCTGCGCCCCTGCCCCGTGCTCGACAACCCCGGGCGACTCGACGCGATAATCGAGCAGACCGGGGCGAAGAGCACCGAGATCCTGCAGCCCGAGGACGTGCACGACTATTCGGAGCGCTGCCGAGACGTGGCCGCAGGGTGGAAGCCCAGAGCCGATCGGCTGTGGGCGAGCAAGTACCACAATCCCGCGTTGCTGGTGAAGTAGGCCCGTCCACGCCCGGGCGTGGACGGAACCGCGGGCGCGGGAGCGAGACGCGAGGCGCAGGATCAGCGAAGCTCTCTCAGGCGGGCGTTCAGCAGCTTGAAATAGCGCAGGAGATATTCGCTCGCATCCGCATCGAGGTCGTGGTTGAGTTGGCTCGACACCATGCCGGCTATGGCGAAGGTCGTCATGCGGATGAGGAATTCCCGATCGCTCGACTCGAGCGAGTCGAAAAGCGGGTCGATGTCGGCGCAACGCGAGAGCACGTCGTAGGAAAAGCGGCTCAACAGGCGGTCGAGCACGTTGCGGTCGAGGTGCTGGTAATTCTCGAGCATATTCGGGCCGGAGTCCCCTTCACCCTCCCTAGCCAGCGCATAGACGACCCGCTCCAAGATCCCCGCGGCGCCGTGCTCCGCAAGCGATTCGCGGAGGACCTCCCCGAATCGCCTGCGGTACGTCCAATCCACCAAATCGTAGATGTCCGAGAAATGGTAGTAGAAGGTCATCCGGGAGACGCCGGCGCGTGCGACTATGTCCTTGACCGTGATAGTCTGCGTGCCGCCCTCGGAGAGGATTTCGGCATAGACACGCGCGAGCATCTGTTTAGTGTCTTCGCTCAAATCCACCTCCACGCTTCCGCACCGGATACGAGTCTGCATTGTACTCGAAGGCGCGTCGGGCGGGCGCGGGCGGGCGGGAAACCGTAACGAAAGGGAAAAGACCCGCGCCAGGCTGAACGCAGGCGCGGGTCGCAGGGCTCCTAGTCGTCGTTGTGCCGACGGCGGGGCTTGCGGTGGCTGTCGCCGCCGCGGCCGCCGCGGTCGCCGGGATGACGGCGGGGCTTATCGCCGCGGTCGCGGCGCGACCCGAAGGATCCTTCGGGCGCATCGGGCTTGTCGACGCGATCGAGGCTGATCTTGCCGTTGTCGCCTACCTCGATGACCTCGACCTTCACCTCGTCGCCGAGGTTCAGCACGTCCTCCACCTTCCCCACGCGGCCGTTCGCCATGCGCGAGATGTGCAGCAGACCGTCCTTGCTCGGGGTGAGCTTCACGAAGGCGCCGAAGTCCTTGATGCCCACGACGCTCCCCTCGTAGACCTCGCCTACCTCGGGCTCCTTGACGATGTCGAGGATGGCCTGCCTGGCCGCCTCGCCCG
>CAJOOG010000106.1 GCA_905236045.1 uncultured Denitrobacterium sp. | reverse complement strand
GCCGCGGGCGGGGAGCCTTATAGCGCTCCCGCCCAGACGGTCGGCTCCTTTCTGGAGGAGGGGGCTGCAGGGCGGACTGACGCGAGCTGGGCCGATCCAGGGCTCGCGGGGCGGGCCGCTGGGGGGCAGGACGCCGCGGCGCTGCCCGTCCGCGCCACCTATCCGCGCGGGGTCGTCGCATGCGACTTGCGAGGGGTGCTGCCGGATTTCGTAGCGGATACGCTGGAGAAGGCGCTGCCCCGCCTCGACGCGCGTTTGCACGGCTTCGCCTCTCCCGATGCCATTATGACGGCGCCCGAATCGCGCAGCAGCAGTCCCGTGCGCATAGTGCGGGGAAGCGACCTGCAGATGCGCTTCGCGGATGGGGACGCAGGGCGGCCGGACGGCGAGGCGATGTTGCCGGAGAACGAAGCCAAGCCGCTGCATGGCCGCGCGATGCCGCCGTCCGGTGTCTACCCCTGCGGGGAGGGCGCGGGCTATGCGGGCGGCATCGTCAGCGCTGCTGCGGACGGCATGCGCGTGGCCGAGGCGTTGGTGCGCGATCTTCTCGTCGAAGATGCTGCGCAGGCCCTCCGGCAGGGTCGTGCCGTCGCCTTTCCCACGGATACGGTGTTCGGTTTGGGCGTCTCGGTCGGCCATGTCCCCTCTCCCGAGGAAATCTATCGCATCAAGCAGCGCAGCGCGGACAAGCCCGTCGCGTGGCTGGTCGCGGATGCCGACGCGCTCGACGAATACGGTTGCGACGTTCCCGCATATGCCTACGAGCTGGCAGAAGAAGGCTGGCCTGGGGCGCTTACCCTCATCGTGCGTGCCGGCGATCGCGTGCCGGCCGGATTCGCGAGCGAGCGAGGCACCATCGGCTTGCGCGTGCCTGCAAGCGACACGGCGTGTAAGCTCATCCGCGCGGTCGGCTTTCCGCTCGCCACTTCCTCGGCGAACTTGTCGGGCGGCCCGACGCCTGTTTGCGCCGCCGATCTAAAACCCGCGATAAGCGAGGCCGCAGCTTGCATCTTGCCCGACCGGGCCTGCGAGGCCGCCTCCGGCACGGCCTCCCGCGTAATCGACTGCACGGGGCCGGCTCCGCGGCAGATAAGACCATGAAGCTGCGGCCGAGCAAAAGCGAAGCCCGCGGTCGACAAGAAGCGCTCGCCCCGCTGCCCTGCTTCGGCCGACTCGCGCTCGCCTCGCCGACCCGCCCTCCGCGCAGGTTCGCACTTGCCCCGGCGGCCGACTCGGCATTCGCCGCCCTATTCGGCGGCCAAGTCGATTACCCGATAAGCGCCGTTGTAGATGCCGGCATCTACTGCTGTGCATATGTTCAGGCACATGTTGGCTATGAGCTCCGGCTCTTGCTGCAGACAGTCCAGCATGGCGCATATTTCCGCCGGCGTCTGCATCTCGTAGGTGCCGTCGCCTATTTCCGCGGCGCGGATGGCGCCCCAGGCCTCGTGGCCGCCCACCCGCTTTATCATCAGCTTCGGCACGGGGTAGAACGCCAGCTCGCCGGGTTTGGTCACGAGCACGTCGGAGCAGCGCATGAGCAGATTGGTGCTGTATACGGCCCCGAAGATCTCTTCGTCGTAGAACGCATGGATGCCACGGACGGCTCCGTCCAGGGCATCTTGCGCGAAGGAGCGGATGTTCTCGAAGTCGTTGAAGTGGCATTCGGCGGCGGCCAGCTCGGGCATCTCCCGCACCAGCGCGTTCCAGACATCGGCATGGTCGCCCACGTTTACGAGCAGCGCCGCACGATCCGCCGCGATGGCGGGGGCCAGGTGCTCGATTATCTTCAGGAACAAATCCTGCTGGGCGCCCGCCCCGCCCACGGAAAGCAGATAGCGGATGGGCTGGCCGGCGTCCAGACGGGCGATGCGCAGCGCGCAATCGTCCTTGGCCCTCTTCACCAACTCGTGGTCGATGTAGTGGCCGGTGCAATGCAGCGACCCTTTGGGCATGGGGCGCAGCACGCGTTTGGGGTCCATGCCGCGCAGTATCTTGTAGCCGAAGTAGGCATTGGGGGTCTGAACCGTATGCACGGCGCCTTCGGCCAGGTGCAGGGCCATGGGCCAGTTGTCGGGGATGGCATTCACCACATGGCGCAGGCCAGCGTGTACCGCCGCCTGGGCGGGATAGGCATGGGCGCTTACGAAGGGCACGTCGCGCGGCAGATCGGAGAAAGGCGCCCCCATCAGCTCGGCGGTCTTCTGGTCGCCGGCGTTGTAGGCGAGCCTGCGGAAGCCCTCGGAGTTCAAGGGCTCCCAGTAGAGCTTGTCGAACAGGGCGAAGCGCTGGGAGAGGCGGCTGCCGAGCGAGTAGAGCTTGTTCTGGCGCTGCAGGATCTTGCTCGCCGTGGTGTCGGGGAAGCCCGCCAGGTCCATAAGGTAGGGGGTGAAGCCCTTCGCCCGTGCGCAGCTGGCAAGCGCCAAGGCGATGCGCCAATGTCCGTATCCCATGCGTATGGTGCCCACCACCAGGGGTTTCTCGTGTGCGTTGGGGTGCAGGTCCAGGGATGGTATCGCGCTTGCGCGCAGCAGCCGGACCCCGAGCGCTTCTCCCACGACGGGCGCGGGCTGGGCGGCCAAATGGCAGGGACGGTCGGAATCGTCGCCGAAGGCCCTCAGGTAGCGGGCTTTCGTCCGGCATGCCTTCGCATAGGTTCGCGGGTCGATTTCGTTGCCGAAGATGGAAGCGGCGCGGTCGATGTCCTGCTGCATGGCACACCTCTCCGAGGAATCGCAAACTGCCCGAGTTGGAGTCTGCCCGGGGCGGATTTCGGTCCGGGCGGTCTACAACTGGTACTATATCTGCGTGCATTATATCGAAAAGGATAGGGGTGCCATGTCCGAATCATCTTGCGCCGTCGCAGCCTCGCCCGCCGCCTCCAAGACCATCATCGAGCCCAAGCTGGCGAACAACAGGATCCTCTGGATCTTCGCCATCGGGCAGCTGGGTTGGTCTACTCTCTCGGGTGTCATCAACAACTGGCTGGTGAATTTCTACGAGCCCGACACCGGTACCATCGTCCAGCATGTCTTCATCACGCAGGGACCCGTCATCTTGGGCTTCATCACCATCATCGGGCTGGTGGCTATGCTCGGGCGCGTCTTCGACGCCTTCACCGACCCCTGGATTGCGAACAAATCCGACAACTGCAAGCACCGGCTGGGACGCCGCATGCCTTTCCTGCGCTACGCGCCTATCCCCTTCGGCATTCTGACGGTGGCCATTTTCTGCATGCCCATCGACGGCGAGAGCATGCTGAACAACATCTGGCTGGTGGTGAGCGTGCTGGGCTTCTACCTGGCCATGACCTGCTATTGCACGCCCTATAACGCGCTCATTCCGGAGCTTGGCCGCACGCAGAAGCTCCGCATCAACGTTTCCACCTTCATCTCCACCACGTATTTCTTCGGCACGGCTATCGCCTACCTGCTGCCCAACATCGCCGGAATCTTCGAGCCTACTCTCGGCGAGGTGCTGTCCGTGCGCGTGACCATAGGCATCATCGCGACCTTCGCCGTGGTGTGCATGCTCGTGCCCAGCTTCGCCATCAAGGAGAGCGAGTACGCCGAGGTCACGCCCAGCAATTCAGGGACCGTGGCCAGCCTGCTGAAGACCTTCGGCAACAAGCAGTTCCGCACGTTCGTCTTCTCGGATGTCCTCTATTGGATAAGCCTGACGATGTTCCAGACCGGCCTGTCCTATTACATCACCGTGCTCATGGGGCTCGATGCGGGCATGACCTTCCCGCTGTTCGCCCTGATGACGCTCGTGAGTTTCCTGTGCTATCTTCCGGTGAACATCGTATCGAAGCGGGTGGGCAAGAAGCGCATGATCGTTTTCGCGTTCCTGTTCTTCGCCGTGGCCTTCGGTATAACCTCGCTCGTGGGGACGCTTGGGCTGCCAGGTGCGGTCTGGGGCGTCATCGTGGGCGTTTTGGCTGCCGTTCCCATGGCGATTCTGGGCATCTTGCCCCAGGCGGTGGTCGCCGACGTCGCGCAGGCCGATGCCGTCCAGACCGGCGAGGCGCGTCAGGGCATGTTCTACGCTGCGCGCACCTTCGCCATGAAGCTAGGTCAATCGGTGAGCCTGCTCATGTTCACCTCCATAGCCGCGCTCGAGCTGGCGGGTGGGATGAACTACCGCCTGACTGCGATTGTGGCCTGCGTGTTCTGCGTAATCGCGGGCCTGGTCTTCATGCGGTATCGCGAGAGCGAGGTCTTCGCGGTCATCGGCGCGGGGGCCGATGCGGCTGGCGCGGCGCCTGACGGCTCGGGGGCCGGCGCGACGAAGCCCGAGTAGAGTGTTGCGGACGCGATTGAAGGAGAGGCAATGGAGCCGCTGTGGCAATCGTTTTCCTTCCGGACCGAGGCCGGCATGCGCATCTTGCAAGTCGAGGGGCTGGGTCTCTACGACGTGCGGGACGCCGCCTTCGAGGCGCGTTTCGAGGACGGCGTCTACGAGCTTTCGGTGGTGGCCGCCGCGCCGCTGCGCCTGATCGAGTGCGAGGTGGGCTTCCGACACGATTTCGATCGGCACGATCGCGTGCTGTTGAACGGATACCAGTCGTGGACCTCGACCGAGTGGAAGAAGCCCGATGGCATGATGCGCGGGCTCGAGCGGGTGCCCGGCTCCGTGGTGAAGCGCTACAACCTGGATGCGCTGGGCGATTACCGCTTCGTCGAATACAGCGGGAAACCGGGGCATCTCCATGGGTTCAGCTATGCCGCGGTGCGCTCCGACGGGGACTTCGCGCTCATCGGCGGCTTGCAGGAGAAGGAGGGTTTCACCCTTATTCGCATGGACTGCGATGCTCATCTGATTCGGCTGGAACCCGAATGCCCCGAGCGGGTGCTCCGAGCGGGCGAGCGCACGGTGGTATGCCGGGTGGCGGTGCTGAGCGGCGAAGAGGAGCAGGTCTACGACCGCTGGTTCGAGCTGGCGGGCATCCGCTGCCGCACGGCGAAGCGCCTGTGCGGCTATAGCAGCTGGTACCGGCGCTACGAGGATATCGACGAGGGGAAGGCCTTCGACGATTTGGCGGGGGTCTCGGCTGCTTTCGAGGATCTCGACACGGAAGGCCTCGAATGCGTTTTCCAGTTGGACGACGGCTGGTGCAGGAAGGGCGACTGGCTCGCTCCCGATGAGCAGCGCTTTCCCCACGGCATGAAGATCATAGCCGATGCCGCTCGGGAGCAGGGATTTCTGCCGGGGCTGTGGATGGCCCCGTTCGTGGCGGAGGAGGATAGCGCCGTGGTGGCGGAGCATCCGGATTGGCTGCTGCGCGATGCGGAAGGCCAGCTGGTGGCATCGGGCGGGCACTGGAGTGGTCATTACGCGCTGGACACGATGAACGAGGAAGTGCGCTCTTACGTGGCGGCGTGCGTGGACGCCGCCGTGCGCGAATGGGGGTTCGGCCTGCTGAAGCTGGACTTCCTCTATGCCGCCTGCTTGGAGCCGCATGCAGGCCTGAACCGAGGGCAGCTGATGGCGGACGCCTGGGGCTTGCTGAGGGAAGCGGCAGGCGAGGATGCGCTGCTCCTGGCCTGCGGGGTGCCCCTGGCAAGTGTGTTCGGGACGGCGGATTACTGCCGCATAGGCTGCGATGTGGGCCTGGACTGGGACGACAAGCTCCCTATGCGCCTGCTGCATCGCGAGCGCGTGAGCACCAAGAAGAGCCTGCGCGACACGCTGGCCCGCGCGCCGCTCGACGGCCGCGTTTTCGGCAACGACCCGGATGTCGTCTTCCTGCGCGAGGATACCAAGCTCTCGCGCGATAAACGCGAGAAGCTCCTGGCGGCTGCTGCGGAGCATGGCAGCGTGCTCTTCACCAGCGACGACATGGGAGAATGGAATGCGGCGCAGCGGGCGGTCTTCGCGGGGGCGCTCGCGCAATTGCGCACGAGGGATTGATCGGTGCTCGCCGCCGCACCCCGCGTCTCCGGGCGCCCTCGACGCCCCGTGTCCGCTGGGCGGGGCGCGACGGGGTGCGAGCGATGGCGAAGGAGGAGGAAGATGAACGAAGGCGGTTGGCAGGTGCGGGCATGGGCGCCGGGGCGCACCGAGATTGCTGGCAACCATACCGACCATCAGGGCGGACGCGTGGTTTCCGCGGCGATCTCGCGGTGCATGCGCATCTTGCTGCGAAAAGCGTACGGCGACATCGCGCGTGTGGAAAGCGAAGGCTACGAGCCTTTCGAGATAGAGCTCGGCGATATGTCTCCGCAGATTGCGGAGCGCAATAAGACGGCTGCGTTGGTGCGCGGCGTGGCAAACGGACTGCGAGCGGCGGGCGTGGGCGTGCGCGGTTTCAAGGTGCAGGTTATCAGCACGCTTCCCTCGGGCGGCGGCATGAGCAGCAGCGCGGCATTCGAGCTCGCGCTTGCGCGAGGGTTGGCGCTGTTGTTCGGGGAAGAGGAGCCCGACGGGCATCCGGCGCAACCGCGGGCGGCGCAGCGGAAGGCGGCGTCAGCGCAGCGGCCGGCAGGGAAGCAGGCGTCTCGGCTGTGGATGGAGCCGACCGCGGGGCTGGACGCGAGTGCTCTCGTCGACATTGCCGTGGAGACCGAGCGCAGGTATTTCGGCAAGTCCTGCGGTTTTCAGGACCAGACGGCCATTGCCTACGGCGGCATCTGCGACATGGACTTCAGCGATTTGCAGCATCCGCGGGTCACGCCCATAGACTTCGACTTCGCCGCGCACGGGCTGCGCATCGCGCTCGTGGACACGCGGTCCGACCACAGTGCGCATACCGCCGACTTCGAACGATTGGTGACCGACATGGAAACCGTGGCCTCGTATTTCGGCGAGGAGGTCCTCGGGCGCGTCGACCCCGAGTCCTTCTTCGGCAGCCTCGGGGAGGCGTGCCGCGTCCTGCCCGATAGCGCCGTGCTGCGCGCCTGGCATTACTTCACCGAAATGGAGCTGGTGGACCGTCGGGCCCGAGCCATGCGCGAGGGCGATGTGGCGGCCTTCCTGCAGGCCACGCGGGAATCGGGCGAAAGCTCGGCGGAGTACCTCCAGAACGTGAGCATCTCGGGCAGCGCCGACCAGCCCGCCATGGTGACTTTGGCCGCATGCAGGCGGGCGCTTGCCGGGCAGGGGGCGGCTCGCATACACGGCGGCGGGTTCGGCGGTACCGTACAGGCTTATGTGCCGACGGAGCGGGCGGAAGCCTTCGTAAGCCAAGTGGAGGCGCTGCTCGGCGAAGGCGTGTGCAGCTTCGTCGAGCCGGTCGCAGAAGGAGCATGGGCGCAATGGATTGTCTAGAGCAGGCGCGGGGGCTGGTCGCCCGCGCGATGGAGAGCGGCCTGCTACCGGAGGAGGACCGCACATGGGCGGTCAACATGGTCGCCTGCGAAC
This sequence comes from uncultured Denitrobacterium sp., assembly GCA_905236045.1. Taxonomy (GTDB): domain Bacteria; phylum Actinomycetota; class Coriobacteriia; order Coriobacteriales; family Eggerthellaceae; genus Curtanaerobium. The sequence continues at coordinate 1,391 of CAJOOG010000106.1, read as the reverse complement.
TCGAGCGCGATTCGCAAGTGCCACGCGAGCGGCTGATGGGAATCCTCATGCCCAGACCGGCGCAGGTGAACGCGACCTTCCGCACCCTTCGCCTTCAAGATCCCCTTGCGGCTACCAATTGGTTCTACCGCCTCTGCGTGGAGGCGGATTACGTGAAGGCCACGGCCATCGCGCGCAACCTCGAGTGGCGGACGGCCACGCGTTGGGGCGATCTGGAGATAACCATCAACCAGAGCAAGCCCGAGAAGGACCCGCGGGCCATCGCGGCTGCCGGGCGGGCGCCTAAGGTCGAAAGCGCCTATCCCGCATGCCGTCTGTGCATGGACAACGAAGGGTATGCCGGGCGTGCTGCCGGAGACCCGCGGGGCGACTGGCCGCCGCGGCAGAACCTGCGCATCGTGGGGCTTCGGCTGGGAGGGGAGGAGTGGGGCCTGCAATATTCCCCCTATGCCTATTACGACGAGCACTGCATCGTCATGAGCAGGGAGCACCGTTGCATGCATATCGACCGCAGCACTTTCGGCCGTCTGCTGGATTTCGTGGACTGCCTGCCGCATTACTTCGTGGGAAGCAATGCCGATCTGCCGGTGGTGGGGGGCAGTATCTTGTCTCACGACCATTTCCAGGGTGGGCGGCATGTCTTCCCCATGCAGTTGGCGCCGGTTGTGCAGGAGTTCGGCATCCGCATGTTCGACCGGGTGAGGGCCGGCGTGGTGAAGTGGCCGGTTTCCGTGCTGCGCTTGACCGGCGCCGATCGCGAGCAGTTGCTGGATGCCGCCTGTCATGTGCTGGACGTATGGCGCGAGTACTCCGACCCGAAAGTGGGAGTGCTGGCGCAGACCGGGGGCACGCCCCACAACACCATCACGCCTATCGTGCGCAAGGTCGGATCCTCCTATCAGATGGATTTGGCGCTGCGTTGCAACGTGACGACTCCCGAGCACCCGCTGGGGCTTTTCCACGTGCACGAGCATCTCCACCATATCAAGAGGGAGAACCTGGGCCTTATCGAGGTCATGGGGTTGGCTATCCTGCCGGCGCGTCTGCGCGAGACGTTCGACATGGAGGCGGAGGCCGACCGGCAGGCGATAGGACGGGGTTTCGGCGAGGCTCTCGAATGCGCGGGCGTGTTCAAGTGGGACGAGCAAGGCCGCACCGCGCAAGCCCGCTTTCTCCAAGCGCTTCTGTAGCCTGTAACGCCATCCCGCGGATGGTGTCAACCCCCACGAGCTGATGTGCCATCGCCTTGGCCTCTTCGAAGGCGAGTAGCTTCGCGTCAGGCGATCGGCAAGCGCCGCGGCGCATCTCTCGTGTAGCATGGAGCGCTCCGTCGACCTCCTGCAACACCCTCCCGCGGATGCCGTTGCCTTTTGCAGCGGCATCCGCGGGAG
>CAJOOG010000105.1 GCA_905236045.1 uncultured Denitrobacterium sp. | reverse complement strand
GGGGGCGAGCATCGCGAGCCTGGATCTGCCCCCCGACGACCGCACGCCCGATCATTTCAGCGTGAAGGAAGCCGTCATGCCCTTCGGGCGTTTCCCCGGCGCCGACACGGTGCTGGGCCCCGAGATGAAGTCGACCGGCGAGGTGATGGGCATAGCGGCGACGATGCCCGCGGCCTATGCCAAGACCCAGACCGCCATAAGCTATCGGCTGCCGACCGAGGGGACGGTGTTCATCTCGGTGAACGACCGCGACAAGCGCAGCATCATCTCGCTCGCGCGCGACTTCGTGCGGCTGGGCTTCCAGGTGGCCTCCACCGAGGGCACCTCGCGCGTCCTGGCTGCGAGCGGGGTGCCCGTGCGCACCGTCCGCCGCGTCAGCGAGGAGCATCCCAACATCGGGGACATGGTGGCCGCGGGCGAGGTGACGCTGATCGTCAACACCCCGCAGGGGCAAGACGCCCGCGACGACGGCTACTATCTGCGCCTGGAGGCGGTGCGTCACGGGGTGATGAATATAACCAACCTGCCCGCCGCGCAGGCGATAGTGGCGGCTATGGAGAGCGCAAGACGCGAGGAGCCGCAGGTCGTGGCCCTGCAAGACCTGCAATAGGTCGCGGGGGCCGTTGCGCTATCATGGTCTCAAGCTGAAATGAGAAGCTAAGGAGAGAGAGGCGTATGACGGAACCGCAGCGCAGCGCACTCGTCGACGAACGGGCGGAACTGCTCGAAAACGAGAAGGTGGGGCCGCGGCTCCACGTCATGCGGGTGCGCAGCCCGCGCATCGCCCGGGCGTTGCAGCCGGGGCAGTTCGCGCACGTGCGTATCCCGGGCATGGAGGCGCACATCCTGCGCCGGCCGTTCAGCGTCTACGAGACCTTCCCCGACGAGGGCATGCTCGACATCCTCTACCAGGTCGTGGGCTTCGGCACCGAGCAGCTCGCACGCCTGCGCCCGGGCGATGCGCTTTGCCAGATCGGCCCCGTGGGCCGCCCGTGGGACCCTCCCGCGCCGGGCCAGAGCCTGCTGGCCGTGGCCGGCGGGGCGGGGGCTCCTGCGACCTTCATGCTGGTGAAGGAATTCGCTCGCCGCGGCCTGCCCGTCGACGTCGTGCTCGGCGCACAGACCGGTGACGCCCTGGTCACGCGCGAGCGCTATGCGGCCCTGCTCGGCAAGGATCCCGTCTGCGCCACCGACGACGGCAGCTTCGGATACGCGGGCTTCGCCACGGAGCCGGCTTCCGAGCTGCTGCGGACAGGCTCCTACAGCCGCGTGATCACCTGCGGCCCGGAGCCCCTCATGCGCAAAGTCGCCGAGGCGGCCTCCTCGGCGGGCGCGACCTGCCAGGTCAGCATGGAGCGGCGCATGGCCTGCGGCGTGGGGGCGTGCCTGTCGTGCGTGGTGGAGACTTCGGGCGGCAAACGTCGGGCTTGCGTGGACGGGCCCGTTTTCGATGCGCGGGAGGTGGTGTGGCTATGACCGCGGAGCAGACCGGGGGCAAAGCCGTGAGCATGGCCGTCGATCTGGGCGGCCTTCAGATGAAGAACCCCGTCACCGTGGCGAGCGGCACCTATGCGGCCGGCCGCGAATACGACGACTTCGTGCCGGTCGAGCAGCTCGGCGCCGTCACCACCAAGGGCGTCTCGCTCGACGGCTGGGAGGGCAACGCCAGCCCGCGGATCGCCGAGACCCCGGCGGGGATGCTCAACAGCATCGGCCTGCAGAACCCGGGCGTGCAGGTTCTCAAGGACAAGGACCTCGCCTGGCTCGAGGGGCGCGACGTGCCGGTCATCGTCAACGTCTCGGGCCACAGCTTCGAGGAATACGTCTCCGTCATCGAGGCGCTCGAGGACGATGTGCGCGTGGCGGCCTACGAGGTGAACATCAGCTGCCCGAACGTGGACAGCGGGGGCATGACCTTCGGCGTGCACGTCCCCAGCGTGGAGAAAATCGTGTCGCTGTGCCGCGCAGCCACGGACAAGCCCATGATAGTGAAGCTCTCCCCGAACGTGACCGACGTCACCGAGATAGCGAAGGCCGCGGAGGCGAGCGGGGCCGATGCCCTCAGCCTCATCAACACGCTGCTCGGCATGGCCATCGACGCCCGAGTGCGCAAGCCCGTCCTGGCTCGGGTCGTCGGCGGGCTCTCCGGTCCGGCGGTCAAGCCCGTGGCGCTGCGCATGGTCTGGCAGGTGCATAATGCGGTGAAGGTCCCCTTGCTGGGCATGGGCGGCATCTCGAGCGGCACGGACGCCGTCGAGTTCATGCTCGCGGGCGCCACGGCGGTGGCGGTGGGCACGGCGAATTTCGTGAACCCCCGCGCGACCGCCGAAGTCATAGAGGGCATCCGCGCCTATTGCGTCGAGCAGGGCGTCGAAGATGTGAACGAGCTGATAGGAGGGCTTCAATGCTGAGCGCCTACGACCAGATTCCCGCCCGCGATCGCATCATCGTCGCGCTCGACTGCGGCGTGGGCCGCGCACTCGATTTGGCGGACATGCTCCACGGGCATGCGGCCTGGCTCAAGATCGGGATGACGCTTTTCTACAAGCTGGGTCCCCAGGTGGTCTACGACCTGAAGGGGCGTGGCTTCAAGGTGTTTCTTGACCTGAAGTTCCACGACATCCCGCATCAGGTGAAAGGCGCCGCCATGTCCGCCACGCATAACGGCGCCGACATGGTGACGATGCACGCGGTGGGAGGCATCCCCATGATGAAGGCCGCGCTCGAGGGCGCCCGCGAGGCCTCCGACGATTACGGCATCGAGGAGCCCATAACGCTGGGCATCACGGTCCTTACCAGCATGGACCAGCGCCAGCTCGCCTCTACCGGCGTGAACCGTCCCGTGGAGGACCAGGTTCGCGCATTGGCGTTGAACACCAAGGAAGCGGGGCTCTCGGGCGTGGTGGCCTCCCCGATCGAGGCTTCGATGTTGCGCGAGCTGCTGGGGCCCGATGCCGCCATCGTCACGCCCGGCGTGCGTCCCTCAGGCTCCGACGTGGGCGATCAGAAGCGCATCGCCACGCCCGCCGAGGCCCTGCAGGCGGGCGCATCGCACCTGGTCATAGGCCGCCCGATTACGAAGGCCGAGGACCCGGTGGCCGCCTTCGAGGCCATAGCCGGAGCGGTCGAGGCCGGTCTGTAGCGATGGCCCGCCAGCGCCCGGCCGCGGTGCTCCTCCAGCGCGAATGCGACCTGGGCCTTCGCGGGGAAATGAAGTCGTTGTTTCGACCATTTGCCTGTTCAGGGGACATATTCGCCGCCATTTGGGCTGTTCACGCTTGCTCGGGTGTATTATTATCGGCATCGTTTCCGTCGAAGGCGCACCGTGCGCCTAAGCGAGATGAGGAGATTCACATGGCTATACCCCAGCTTACCGCCGAGGAACGCAAGGCCGCCTTGGAGAAGGCGAAGGCCGCCCGCATCAGACGCGCCGAAGTGCGCGAGGAGCTCAAGGCGGGCAAGCTCACCGTCAAGCAGGTCCTCGACATGAAGGAAGACGAGGTAGTAGGCCGCATGAAGGTCTCCACGCTCATCGAGACGCTTCCCGGCTACGGCAAGGCCAAGGCGGAGAAGCTCATGACCGAGCTGCACATCGCATCGTCGCGCCGCCTGCGCGGTCTCGGCGAACGCCAGCAGGCCGCGCTTCTGGAGCGTTTGGGCTAAGTGGCGCGCCGCGGCAATCTCTACGTCATATCCGGGCCATCGGGTGCCGGCAAAGGCACGCTGGTGGCCCGTGTTCTTGGACGGGTGCCCGATTGCTGGGTATCCGTTTCCGCTACCACGCGCGCGCCGCGCCCGGGCGAGGAGGACGGGGTTCATTATTTCTTCCTCTCCGAAGAGCGTTTCGAGGAGCTGGTCGCGCAAGGCGGCTTCCTCGAATGGGCGCAGGTCCACAGCGCCAAGTACGGCACCCCGCTGGCCAGCGTGCGCGAGCACATGGATGCCGGCGAGCAGGTCATCCTCGAGATAGACGTGCAGGGCGCCTTCGCGGTGAAGGAGAAGATTCCCGAATGCCATCTCGTCTTCATCGACGTGCCGAGCATAGAGGAGCTTCTCGCACGTCTGCGGGGGCGGGGCACGGAGAGCGAAGATGTGATTGCTGCGAGGATGGAGGTCGCCCGTGTGGAGCTTTCGCAGAAAGAGCGCTATGATTACACGGTTGTAAACGACGACCTCGAACGGGCGACCGAAGAGCTGGCGGCCTACATCGAGCGTCAAGCACAGAGCCGAAGTTAGGAACTATTCGCATGAGCCTCATCGAACCGAAGATCGACAAGCTTCTCGACGAAGTGGACAACGACCGCTTCCTTTTGTGCGCCGTGGCCTCGCACCGTGCGCACGACATCAACGACATGCTCCGCGGCCAGCGCGACCGCGCCCTGCAGCTTGACACGGCGGTGGAGATCGCCCGCGCCTCCAACAAGAAGCCGCTTTCGATCGCCTTCAAGGAGGTCGCGGCCGAAGACGTCTCCTTCGATCCCGAGACCATCGACGTCACGAAGCATTAGCCTTCCCGACCGTCTCGGCTAAAGAGCCCTCCCGCGCCCGCCCGCCCGCGCCGGCGGGCGTTTTGCGTGAAAGCAGGACCCCATGGAATTCCAACGCATCTGCCTGGTGCATTACCACGAAATCGGGCTGAAGGGCCGCAATCGCTCGGCCTTCGAGAACCGCCTGAAGAAGAACATCGAGGCGCTGCTCGCGGCGTATCCCGTCGTCACCGTCATGCGCATCTCCGGGCGCCTGTGCGTCTTTCTGAAGGAGGGCGCCAGCTGGGAAGCGGCCTGCGAGATCGAGCGGTCGCTGCTCGGCGTTCCGGGCGTGGCACGCGTCTCGTGCGGCTACAAGTGCGATCGCGAGCTCGAGC
>CAJOOG010000104.1 GCA_905236045.1 uncultured Denitrobacterium sp. | reverse complement strand
CCTTTCGCAGCGCCGCGCTCGACGAGGCCAACCCGAACCCGGCCCAGGCGCTCCTGAACCTGGGCATCTGCTTCATGGCGCTCGACCGCCCGGCGGACGCGGTGTCCAGCTACGAGAGCGCCCTGCAGTTCGGCATGCGCTCCGATCTGCGCAACAAGCTCTACGCCAACCTCGGCCAGGCCTACACCAGCACCGGCCAGATGCAGCAGGCGGTCCAGGCCTTCGAGATGGCCCTGGCCGATAAGACCTACTATCTCAACGACGCCGCCAGCGTGGATTACCAGCGCGCGGTGGGCGCCGTGGCCCAGGGCACCGCCGTCATGCAGCCGGTCGACGCTCCGGCGTCGGTGGACATGTCCGGGCTCGACGTGCCGGCGGACGGCGCGCCCGTCTACCACGAGACGGACTACGAGGCGGCCGCCAACAGCCCCTATTATTACAGCGACACCTACAACGTCCAGGACGGCTACGCCTCCGGCGACGATCGCTTCTTCAACGCCACGGAGGCGGAGATAGAGCAATACAGCAAGGGCGTCGCGCGTCAAGATCGCAAGCGCCGCAACGTCGGTCTCAAGTTGCTCGTCGCCTTCATCGTCATCATCCTGCTCCTCGCCGCCGCCGCAGTCTTCGCCTACACGCAGGGCTTCGGCTTCCCCACGCAGAACGCCGTGGTCGAGCAGATGTTCTCGAACAAGGATGCGGCCAAGACGGCATTGTTCAGCAGCGATTTGAACGATGAGACCATCGACGCGATGCTCGACCCGGTCGTGGAGGACCAGGCGGTCAAAGTCGACGGAGTGGAGCGATCCATGAACACGAGCATCGCCTATGTGACGGCGCACACCCAGGAGGGCGGCGAGGTCAAATACAAGATCACGCTCTCGCGCGACGGCGTAGGCTGGAAAATCGGCAACGTGGAACTCTATTTCGCGAGCGAGAATTAGGCAACCGGTCCATTCGAGGGAAAGGAATCGAAGAGAATGGCAGTGCAGAGAACCTATACGATGATCAAGCCCGACGGGGTCCGCAACGGTCACATCGGCGAGATAGTGAACCGCTTCGAGCGCGCCGGTCTCGCCATCGAGCGCATGGAGCTCGGGCGGGTCAGCATGGAGCAGGCCCGCGCGAACTACGCCGAGCACGAGGGCAAGCCGTTCTACGAGGGGCTCATCGGCTACATCACCAGCGGCCCCGTCGTGAAGATGGTCGTCTCCGGCGAGGGCGCGGTCGCCAAGGTGCGCGCGCTCATGGGGGCCACCAATCCCGCCGAGGCCGCCCCGGGCACCATCCGCGGCGATTTCGGCCTGATCATGGACGAGAACGTCATCCACGGCTCGGACAGCCCCGCCTCCGCCGAGCGCGAGATCGGCATCTTCTTCGCATAGGTCCAGCGATAAAGCGAGCGCAGCGGGCGGGGTGAAGCCCCCCGCCCGCTTTTTTCACCCGCCGCCCGCGCCGTCTCTCGCCCCACGGCGGCGGCATCTCGCGCCCCGACCACCGCCTCCCTCTCGTCGAAATATGGCCCTCGTGGATTTCGCCCTCTCCAAAGGGCCGTATGCTAGAATCGGATGTTGCAAATCACGGAATCTGAAGGATTGCCTTTATGTCGTTTATGGATTGGTTCAATTCGGCCGGGTCGTCGTATGACATGGCGATCGACCTGGGGACCGCGAACACCCTTGTCGCTGTGACGGGCGAGGGCATCGTGATCAACGAGCCCTCCGTCGTCGCAATCGAGAAAAGCACCCATCGCGTCCTGGCCGTAGGCCACGAGGCGAAGAACATGATCAACCACACCCCCGACGCCTTCTCCGCGGAGCATCCGCTCCACGATGGCGTCATCGCCGACTACGATGTCACGGAGGCCATGCTCTCCGCCTTCATCAACAAGGCGGTCGAGCGGAAATACCCCTGGCAGCCCAAGCCGCGCATCGTCGTCTGCATCCCCTGCGGCGCCACCAGCGTGGAGAAACGCGCCGTCTTCGAGGCCACCATCCAGGCGGGCGCGCGTCAGGCCTATCTCATCGAGGAACCCATGGCGGCGGCCATGGGCGCCGATTTGCCGGTGACCGAGCCCACGGGCAGCATGGTGGTCGACATCGGCGGCGGCACCACGGAAGTGGCCGTCATCAGCTTGGGCGGCATCGTCACCAGCAGCAGCCTGCGTCTGGCGGGCAACCGCATGGACGAGGCCATCGCCATGTACTTGCGCGACCTGCTCGGCATCAAGATCGGCGAGCGCACGGCCGAGGTCATCAAGATCAAGATCGGCTCCATCCTGCCCTTTGACGACGGGCGCGAGCGCGACATGATCATCTCGGGGCAGGACGTGCTCACCGAGCAGCCCAAAGAGGTCACCATCCAGTCGGAGGACGTGCGTGCGAGCCTGCAATCGTGCATCGACGAGATGGTTCTCCACATCAAGGAGACCTTCAAGAAGACCAATCCCGACCTCGCGAGCGACATCATCCAGAACGGCATCCTGCTCACGGGAGGCGGCGGTTTGCTCTCGGGCTTGGACCAGTACCTCTCGCAGCGCCTGGAGATTCCCGTCTGGGTAAGCGAGACCGCCCTCACGAACGTGGTCATGGGCTGCTTGAAGGTGCTCGAGACCCCCACCGCCCTCAAGCAGACGCTCATGCGCTCTCGCTAGTCGGGGCTGGCGCTTTCCATGCCGCTGAATTTCAGACAGGACCCATCGTCGGTGAAGTCGGCGATTGTGCTCGTCGTGCTTCTCGCCCTCTCGCTCGTCCTGCTCGTGGGCTATGCGCGCGAGGGCTCGAGCGGCTTGCTCCATAATGCCCAGGGGACCATGTCGTCGCTGTTCACGCCCTCGAAGGTGCTCTCCGGCATGTTCACCTCGGCCGAACAGGCGGCAACGCAGGGCCTCGCCGATGCCACGGCCGACGAGGAGACGCTTTCCGCCTTGCGTCGGAGCAACGAGGAGCTGCGCGAGACCGTCGCGCAGATGGAGGAGTATTACCAGGAGGCGCAGCGCCTCCAGCAGCTGCTCGATGTGAAGGACTCCTATTCCATGGAGGGGGTTACCTGCCGCGTCATCTCGCGCAGTACCGATTCGTGGAACCAGGTGCTCACCATCGATGCGGGCACCGAGGACGGCATCCGCGCCGGTTTGCCGGTGGTGGGCGGCAGCGGCCTGGTGGGCCAGATCATCTCCGCTTCCGCCACCACGGCGGAGGTGCGCTTGCTTCAGGACCCGCAATCCGGTGTCGCGGCGCTCATCCAATCCAATCGCAAGCAGGGTATCGTCACCGGGTCTTTCGACGGCTTGCTCTACCTGGAGGACGTCGACAGCGACGCGCAGGTGCAGGCGGGCGATGTCATCATCACCTCGGGCCTGGGCGGCGGCTATTACCGCGGCATCATGATAGGCACGGTGGTGAAGGTGGACGGCGCCCAAGGCGACGAGAACCGCAAGATCATCCTCGAGGCCAACGACAGCGCTTCCCCGCTCGAAGAGGTGATGGTCGTAACGGCCATGAACTCCGCCGGGCTCGCCGATGACGAGGACGACTCCTCGTCCGGCTCGTCCTCATCTGGCGACGAGGACGACGAGGGCTCCACCGGCAGCAAAAGCAATTCCGGGCGCAGCGAAGGCGAAGAGTAGGGAGGGCCCATGAACCGCGAACTGAGGATTCTCGTCATCGGAGCCGTCAGCTGCGTGCTGCTCCAGGTCATCGTCGCTCCCAATATCGCCATCTTCGCGGTGGTGCCCAACTTCATCATCGTCTTCGTCCTCGTGGCGGCCATGCTCATCCCCTCTGATTCCGTGCTCGTCGCGGCCTTCATCCTGGGGCTTACCTGCGACCTGCTGGGCTATGGGCCCGTCGGCGCCTTGGCCTTTCTGCTCACGCTGGCCGCCTTCGCCGCACAGCGCCTCCACGCCGCCTTCGGCAACGACACCGTCACGGTGCCCCTGCTCCTGCTCGTGGTCCTCGCCTTGCTCGTGGACGTGCTCTATGCGGCGTTTTTGCTGGGACTCTCCACCTCGCTTTCCCCCATCGACGCCTTCGTCTACCGCGCCCTTCCCTGTGCGCTCTACGACTGCGTGCTCGGGCTGGTGTTCTATCCGCTGCTCTCCCGCCTCGTCCAGGGATCTCGCCCCCAGATGAAGTCCGTCACCCCCTCTCCGCGCATCCGTTAGGGGCCTTGCGTGCTTCTCGCCATCCTCGCCGGCATACTCACCCTCGCGCTCATCATCGTCATCGTCGTGGTGGTTGCACGCCGTCGCGCCAAGCGCCAGCAGGGGCTGGTGGCGGCCTCGAGCTCCTACAAGAGCATCGACACCTTCGGCGTGGCCCCCGAAAAGCAGAAGACCGGCTTCGGGTTGCGCGGCCATGCGCAGGTGGAGAAGGGGGATTCGGCCACCACGGCGGCGGGGTCGATGGTGGAGGGGCGCTTCATCGCCATGGGCGTCGTCGCGGCCGCCATCTTCGGATCGCTGTCCGCCAAGCTCTTCAGCATGCAGATCCTCTCGTCGTCCTATTACGAGAACGCCTCCGCCTCGAATCTCTATCGGACGCTCTACACGCCCGCGCCCCGCGGCATCATCTACGACTACGCGGGACAGCCCCTGGTCTCCAACACCTCCAGCTACACCGTCCTGGCGGAGAGCGACGTGGCGGATGATCCCGATGTGGTGCAGCGCCTGAGCACCCTGCTGGGCATCCCCCGGCAGGTGGTGCGCCAGCGCATCCTGGACACCTCGAGCGGGGCGCAGAACACGCGCGTCGTGCAAAGCGGAGCCAGCCTGCGCAACGTGGCCTTCATCAGCGAGCATTCGAGCGCCTTCTCGGGCGTCTCCTGCGAGATGCGCAGCCAGCGCGACTATCCTTACGGCGCCCTGGCCGCCCATGTGCTGGGCTATACCAGCACGGCCTCGGAAAGCGACCTGGCGGATGCCGGCGCGGGACGCAATCTGCAGTCCGGCGACATAGTGGGTAAAAGCGGTGTCGAATACTACTACGAGAGCCTGCTCGCGGGCGATCACGGCACTCGCACCGTGCTCACCGACGCTTCCGGCGACGTGCAGGAGGTGACCAGCGAAACCGATGCCACCCGCGGAAACGATATCTACCTGACGCTGCGCGGGCCCGTTCAGTCGGTGGCGGACCAGATAATGCGGGAGACGCTGGCGCCGGACGGCGTGCTGGGCAAGGGCTGGGGGACGGGCGCCGGGCTCGTGTGCTTGGATGCCACCAACGGGGAAGTGGTGGCGCTCTCGAATTTCCCCACCTACAGCCCCGCCAGCTTCATCGGCGGCATCTCGCAGGACGTGTGGAACGAATTCAACACCGAGAACTCGCATTATCCCCTTATGAACCGGGTCATTCAGGGCGCCTATCCCGCCGCCTCCACCTTCAAGGCCTTCACCTCCATGGCCGCGCTCGCCAATGGCATCGCGAATGCGAGCTCGTCTTACCATTGCTCGGGCACGTGGGCCGGATTCGGCTCGTCCTATGCTCAGAAATGCTGGAATAGCGTCGGGCACGGCGCCCTCGACCTCGCAGGCGGCATAGCCAACTCGTGCGACGTCGTCTTCTACGAGATAGCGAAGGGCTTCTACCAGAGTACGACGCTGCCCCAGACCGCCATGCAGGACTACATAGAGCAGTACGGCTTCGGCAGCAAGACCGGCATCGACCTCTCGGGCGAGGTGGAGGGGCGCGTCCCCACGCCGGAATGGAAGGCGCAGTACTTCAAGGACGCTCCCGAGGAGGCCCAATGGCAGGGCGGAGACATGACGAACATGGCCATCGGGCAGGGCTACGTGCTCGTGACGCCGCTGCAGATCGCGGCGGGCTACTGCGGCATCGCCCGCGGGGAGATCTGGCGGCCCCACGTGCTCAAGGAGGTCCGCAACTCCCTCGGGGAGACCGTGCTGTCCTATACGCCCGAGGTCATAGCGAGGCCCACGCAGGATCAGGCCAACATCGATTTGGTGCGGCAGGGTCTGCGCGAGGTGATGACGCTCAACGAATACGACACGGACTACTTCGGGGACGTCTCCTACAGCATCTCGGGCAAGACCGGCACCGCGGAGGTGGCCAACAAGAAGGACTACGCGTGGTTCTGCTGCTACGCCCCCTCCGAAGACCCCAAATACGTCGTGGCCTGCCTGGTCGAGGAGGGCGTTTCCAATAAGCTGAATGCCATTCCCATGTGCTCCGCGGTCCTTCAGGCCGCCATGTCCTATGATGAGGGAACGCTTTCGGCGAACGCCATCGACCGCCTTACCGCGACCTACACGGTGTCCATCTCCGAGAGCTCTTCGTCGGATGGCTCCGCACGCGGAGACTAGCGCCGGGAGGGGGAAAGTATGAGCACCGTTCAGCGCATGCAGCAGATTTCGTCTCTGGCCCAGGGCGACGCCCGGGTCGCGGCCGCCACCGGCCCGCGTCGTTTCAAGTACCTGAACCCGCCTCTGCTCTTCGTGGCCGCGGCCTTGGTCGCCTATGGGCTCATCGTCGTGTATTCGGCTATCGCCGGCGACGAGGATTACAGCTTCAGCCGCCAGCTGGCGGGTGTGCTCGTGGGCGCCGTGATTATGCTCGCCCTGTTCCGCTTCGACTATCACCAGCTTTCGCACTACCTGGTGTTCTTCCTCATCATCAACGTGCTGCTCATCATGAGCCCGCATCTGCCGCTGCTCGGCCAATCGGTGAACGGCGCCACGTCCTGGGTGGCGCTGGGCCCGGTGCGGTTCCAGCCGGGGGAGTTCGCGAAGATCACCGTCATCCTGCAGGCGGCGAGCGTGGTCTCGCGCTACAGCGGCAAGCTCGACGATCCGCGCGACTTCCTGAAGGCCCTGGGCTTGATGCTGATCCCCTTCGTCTGCATCATGACGCAGCCGGATCTGGGGACCGGCCTGGTCTATCTGTTCATCGCCGGCGTGGCGCTGGTCGTGGGCGGAGCCAAGCCCCGTTACCTGGTCATCATCGTGGGAGTCGTCGCGGGAGGGATAATCGCGTTGTTTTTGCTCGACCCCCTGGCGGACAGCCTGGCGGGGACGGACGTGCTGCTGAAGGATTATCAGCGTGCCCGCCTTCTCGTCTTTCTGGACAACAGCTACGATACCTCCGGCGATGGCTACAATCTCCAGCAGGCCAAGATCGCCGTGGGCAGCGGCGGTTTTCTGGGGAAGGGGTGGATGAGGGCCACGCAGAGCACCTTGGGATATCTCCCGGAGGCGCCCACGGACTTCATCTTCTGCGTGCTCGCCGAGCAATTCGGCTTCGTCGGGTCGATCTTGCTTCTGGGTCTCTACGCCGCCTTGATCGTCCTCTCCTTCCGAATAGCCTATAATGCCAACGACCTGTTCGGCACGACTATCGTCATGTGCGTGGCGGGGATGTGGCTCTTCCAGATTCTGGAGAATGTCGGGATGGACATAGGGCTCATGCCCATCACCGGCATCCCGTTGCCGTTCGTGAGCTACGGCTCGTCGTTCATGGTCGTGAATTTCGTGATGCTCGGATTCGTCGGATCCGTGTGGTCCCACAGCGGACGATAGGAGTTTGTGCTATGCCGAAGATGCCAGTCGATGTGAAGGCGGTGCTCGAAGCCGCCACCGAGATAGACACCGCGAGGCAGATGTTCCTGCACGTCGCGCTGTTCTTCGACTCCGGGGCCCCCGAGGAGCTGTGCGTGCGCGTGGCCTCGGCGTTTCGCACCACCAGCCCGCAGGCCGCAGTCGAGGTGCGCGATTACACCCGAGCCGCCGCCACCGTGCGCATCGGTTGCGATGTGGGGGTGCTGGTGGCCGGAGATTGTCCGGAGACGGGCCCCATGGTGAAGACGCTGCAGGCCGACGGCGTGCCCGCCGTGGTGGTGACGGCTTCCCCCGAAGCGGTGATGCGCCTGGCGGAGGCTTCTGGAGACGCCCTTTGCGAGGCCGATGTCGTGGGGTTGAATCCCGCGGTCGACGGGGGGAAGTTCCCCCCGGATGATCCCCTGAACTGCGAGCCCTATCCGCTGACGGTCGATCGCGAGAGCGCGCTCATGGAGCGGCTGGGTCAATGGTTCAGCGCGACCTTCCGCCGCAAGCGCCTGGCCTTCGCGCTGGCCTTCCCCTTCGTGCGCAAGCCCCTTGCCCGGGATGTCGTCAACCTGGCCTCGGTGGAGAACGCGGGCGTGGGGCTGGTGCCCTTCATCCCCGGCGCCGATATGCCGCTGATGACGCTCAATCAGTCGATGATGGTGCTCCAGATAGCCGCCGTGTACGGCATGGAAGTGGGCCAAGAGCGCTGGCGCGAGCTGCTGGCCGTGCTGGGCGCGGGCTTCGTCGGGCGCACCGCCGCGCGTCAGCTGGTGGGTCTGGTGCCCGTGCTGGGCTGGGCGATTCGCCCGGGGATGGCCCTCGCCATGACGCAGGCCATGGGCCGAGCCGCGGTGCTGTGGTTCGAGCGCGAGACGGGCGGCGTCTACGAGCTGCCCGAGGGCGAGGACTCGGGCCGCCTCGACGAGGTGCGCTCCGCTCTCGGATCGCTCCTGCAGCGCGTGGAGCCCTATGCCGAGGGAACGGCCATGGCGGCTTGCGCGGTTGCCTCCGAGACGACGCAGGCCCTCTCCGCCGCGGCGAAGGCCGTCCTCCCGCGAGCGCGTGCCGCCGTCGGGCGCATGGCGGAGGTGGCGGGGCCGGCCGCCCATGCCGCAGCGGAGCGCGTGGCCCCTGCGGCTGCACGCGCGGCGAGCGCCGCGATTCCCGGGGTGCGCGCCACCGTGGATGAATTCTGCCGCAGGCAGGGCATCGATCCCGAGCAGTTTTTCTCGCAGATGGCCGAGGCGTTCTACGCTCGTCGCGGACGGTAGTCGATGATACCCTCGACCGACTTGTGGCCGCGCCTGCGGCCCCTGCTCGACCGTGCGGAGAAGCCCGTGCGCTACATCGACCACGAGTTGGGCAGCGTGCATCGGGACCCGCAGGCCCCGCGGACCGATACCTCCTTCGCGATGGTGTACCCGGATACCTACGAGCTGGGACAGGCGAACCAGGCCATACGCATCCTGGTGAATGCGGTGAACGCCGAAGAGGGGCTGTGGGCGGAGCGTGCCTTCCTGCCGGCGGCGGACTTCGCCGACGAGATGCGCGCGGCGGGCTTGGAGCTCTTCAGCTTGGAGAGCTGCGCCCCCTTGCGCGAGTTCGATGTGGTGGGGATCACGCTGCCGCACGAGCTGGCCGCCTCCAACGTGCTCGAGGTGCTCGATCTGGCCGGCATCCCGCTGCGGGCGGAGGATCGCGGGCCCGAGGACCCGTTCGTCGTCGGGGGCGGTCCCTGCACCTTCAACCCCGAACCCTATGCGCTCTTCTTCGACTGCATAGGCATCGGCGAGGGCGAGATCTCGATTGTCGAGGAAGTCCGAGCGGTGGGGCGGGGCCGTGCGGCGGGAAGGACGCGCGAGCGGATTCTGGAGGACCTGGCGGATATCGAGGGCTGCTATGTCCCGCGCCTCTACGCGCCCGTGCCCGCCGAGGAAGTGCGAGAAACGGGCGCCCTGGTGCGCCCGACCAACCCCCATGCCGCCCCCGTGGTGCGCCGGCGCGTGTACGAGGGCTTCGCCGAGAGCAGCGGATGGGAGCCATGCGTGGTGCCCTTCGCCGATTTGGTGCACGACCGGCTCTCGGTGGAGATCCTGCGCGGGTGCACGCGCGGCTGCCGCTTCTGCCAGGCGGGGATGATGTATCGGCCCGTGCGCGAGCGCAGCGCGGATAACATCGTGGAGTCCGTGGAGCGGGGCCTCGCCGAGACCGGTTACGACGAGGTGAGCCTGACCTCGCTCTCCTCGACCGACCACTCGCAGATCCGCGAGATCCTCACGCGGCTGAACGTCGCCCTCGCGGGTCGGGGGATACGCGTCTCCATTCCCTCCCAGCGCTTGGACTCCTTCGGGGTGGACATGGCGCAGCTGGTGGCGGGCGAGAAGCGCGGCAGCCTGACGTTCGCCCCGGAGGCGGGCACGCAGCGCCTGCGCGACGTCATCAACAAGAACGTGACGGAAGAGGACCTCTTCGGTGCGTTGACGGCGGCTTTCGAGCAGGGCTGGCGCAGGGTGAAACTCTATTTCATGCTGGGCCTGCCCACCGAGACCGACGAGGACGTGAAGGGCATAGCGAGTCTGGTGCAGCGGGCCTTCGAGCATTGTCGCCGGATAGTGCCGCCCAACGAGCGCGGGAGAGTGACCTTCGGCGTGAGCTGCGCCCTCTTCGTGCCGAAGGCGCAGACGCCCTTCCAGTGGTGCGGGCAGATTCCGCCCGAGGAGGCCCGCCGCCGCGTGACGCTGCTGCGAAACAGCGTGCATTACAGGTCCGTAACCGTGAACTGGCACGACCCCGCCACGAGCTTCGTGGAAGCGGTGATGAGCCGGGCGGGTCGCGAAGGCGCCCTGCTGGTGGAGGAGGCGTTTCGCCGGGGGGCGCGATTCGACGCCTGGACGGAGCTGTTTCGCGAAGACGCCTGGAGGGGCGCGGCAGAGGCGCTGGGCATAGACGTGGAGGCCGTGGCGCAGAGGGAGTTCGATTTGGACGAGGTACTGCCCTGGCAGCATATCTCGTGCGGGGTGAGGTTGCCGTACCTGCGGGCCGAGTACCGTCGTGCCGTGGCCGAGCAGACCACGCCGGATTGCTCCTTCGGCATCTGCACGGGATGCGGCCTCTGCCCGGATCTGGGTGTGGAAGTGCAGACGCAGGAAGAGAGACGTGGTTAGTTTGGGGCCGATGCAGAGAAGCGATGCGGCCGCGCACGCCCGCCGCGTTGCCGAGACCCAGTCCAAGGCGGCCGCGGCGCTCGGCGGCGTGCCCGAGGAGCTTTGGCGGCTGCGCGTCGAGTACGCCGAGCTGGGGCGCTTGGCCATGCTCTCGCATTTGGATGTGCTGCGCTTCCTGGAGCGCGTGGTGCGCCGCGCCGGGCTTCCCTATGCGATATCGCATGGCTTCTCGCCGCGCATGCGCATCTCGTACGGGGCGGCTCTTCCCGTGGGCATCGGCGGGCTGCACGAGATCTTCGACGTGCTGCTGACGCGGCGGGTGCCCGAAGAGAAGGCGCTCGAGGCGCTCAGCGGCGCCACGGTGTTCGACATGCCCATGCTCGCGTGCGAGTATCTGGATCGCCGCGCTCCGGCCGCGAGCGTCGCCTTTCCCTTCTCGACTTACGAGGTGGAGCTATCGGGCCCGGTGAAGGAGCTGGTCCTTCCCGATAAGATTCGCATAGCGCGAGGCGGGAAGGGGCGCAAGAAGAAGCCCGACCGCGTCTTGGATCCGCGGGACTTCCTGGTGGGGGAGATACGGGCGCGGGGGGCGGTGCTGCGGTTCACCCTGGAGGCCAAGCCCACGGGCTCGCTTCGTCCCGACGTGCTGGTGCGCAAGATGATCGAAGGCCGCGACCTGCAGATCCTGAGCTTCATCCGCACGCAAGCGGCGCCCGCGCCCCCGCGATGAGCCGGCTTTCCCGCTCTTCTGCGTGCGTATAGCCAACTTCTGTCGTTTGGGTTGCAGCGCCTTATCCGTCCCGTTTAGCTGGTAGAGTCTCTGTTCGAGAATAGGAGGGACGTATGGCCGACAGCGCGCTGAAAGAGGAGCTTGCCCGCATCGTGGGCGAGCAATCGATGCGCCTCGAAGAGCCCCTCTCCCGCCATACCACGTTTCGCATCGGCGGACCTGCGGAGGTCTTCGTCGAGCCCGGCGGCTTAGAGGAAGTCCGCTCCGTGGTGAAGGCCTGCCGCGCGGCCGGCGAGCCCATGCGCGTGATGGGCCGGGGCAGCAACCTGCTCGTGGCCGACGCGGGCCTGCGCGGGGTCGTCGTGCATCTGGGGCATAGGTTCAGTGCCATCCGCGTCGAGGGCCGGGACGTCTTCGCCTGGGCGGGCGCATCGTTGTCCGCGGTGGGGGAGGCCGCCGCCTCGGCGGGGCTGGCGGGCTTCGAGTTCGCCTGCGGCATCCCCGGCACCATCGGCGGCGCGGCCATCATGAACGCGGGCGCCTACGGCGGAGAGCTCTCGCAGGTCTGCCCCTCTCTTGCGTGCTTGGATGCGCAGGGAGAGATTCACGAGGTCCCGCGGAGCCGGGCGCAGTGGAGCTACCGCCATTCGATGATGGACGAGCGCGGCGAGATCGTGCTCGAGGCGCGACTTCGCCTCGAGCCGGGCGACGAGGCCTCCATTCGGGAGCGCATGGCGGATCTGGCTCGGCGCCGACGCGACAAGCAGCCTCTCGACCTGCCGAGCGCCGGCAGCACGTTCAAGCGCCCCGAAGGCCATTTCGCCGGCAAGCTCATCCAGGACGCGGGTCTGCGGGGCCTGCGTCGAGGCGGGGCTCAGGTAAGCGAGAAGCACGCCGGCTTCGTGGTGAATGCAGGCGGCGCCACGGCGCACGATGTGCGGGCGCTCATCGCAGACGTGCAGGATGCGGTCCGCGAGCGCTTCGGCGTCGAGCTGCAGCCGGAGGTCCGCCTGTGGGGCTTCGAGGGAGAAGGGTAGGGGCTCCATGATCGATTTTTCCATTTTCCTTACGGCCGAGGCCTGGATCAGCCTGCTCACGCTCGTCTTTCTGGAGATCGTCCTGGGCGTGGACAACATCGCCTTCATCGCGCTGACCACCAACCGCCTCCCGCAAGATAAGCAGCATATCGGGCGCAAGCTCGGCTTGGCGGGCGCCATGCTCATGCGCTGCCTGTTCCTCTGCTTCGCGAGCTGGCTCATCCATATGACCGAGCCCCTGTTCACCCTCTCCCTGGGTCCTTATTCCCACGGCTTCTCCCTGCGCGACCTGCTTCTGGCGGCGGGCGGCATCTACCTTATCGTCAAGGGCGTGCAGGAGCTCATGGGCATGCTCAACCTCGACGAGCTGCGTGCCGAGCACGGCGACGCCGTAGACGTCCCGGCGCACCGAATCGGGCTCGCCCAGGCGGTCGGCACCATCATGGTCATGGACATCGTCTTCAGCATCGACTCGGTTATCACCGCCGTGGGGATGGCGCAGCACCTCATCATCATGATCATCGCCGTCATCTCCGCCGTGCTGCTGATGATGGTCTTCATCGACGCGGTGAGCGAGTTCATCAACGGCCATCCCGAGATAAAGATCCTCGCGCTCGTGTTCATCTGCGCCATCGGCGTCCTGCTTGCCCTCGATGGCTTCGGGGTGCATACCGGCGTGGAGATCGAGGCGCTCGGCATGCCGCTCGAGAAGGTGCTCGTCTACTTCGCCATGGTCTTCAGCCTGGTGCTCGAGGTCGTCCAGATGTCCTACGACAAGCGGGCGAGCGAGTTCATGGAGCAGCTGCGCGAGCGAGGGCAGTCGAGGACCGGCGAAGGGCCGCTTGCGTCTGGCGAAGGGCCGCAGGGCCTCGGCGAGGAGCCTGCGGAAGGACAGCTGGCGGACGGCGAAGGGCCGCAGGAGGCCCCTTGCGGCTAGGCCCCGGGATGCGGCGGACATGCGGGGTTTGCTATACTGGGCGAATCCGAATTCAAACGAGGAGCTATCGCATGGCACATCATGCATCTGGCAGCGGGAACAAGGGAGCCCATGAGCGCGAGGCGGCGCGTCCGGAGGCGTCTTCGGAAATCGAAGAGCAGCCCGAATACGTCCGCCGTGCCCGGGAGAGGGTCCGTCCCGCCGCGGGTTCCACGGTAGTCTATCCCGATGACAGCGGGATCACGCGTCCGCTCGACCTGCCGAGGACGCAATGGATCATCCTGGGGGCGATTCTGGCCGCCGCCATTCTCTTCGCCGCCATATGGTGCGTGCGCACGGTGGGCGACGTCTTGAATTACGAGGCGAACACCAAGCAGGAGGTCTCCCAGGTCATCAGGCGCGGAGTGGCGCTCGACGTGGTGAAGTTGAGCGATTACGTGGGCAAGGATTCTGCCGCCATGCAGGCCGAGATGGCCGCAGCGGGTCTCGCCATCGTGGATGTGACGACGGTGCAGGCCAACGATACGAATGCCATCGACCTGGTGAAGCTGCCCAGCGACATGTCCGCCGCCGAGGCGCTGCTGGCCTACACGAAAGGCGTGGATGAAATGCCGGCCACGGAAGCCGCCAAGTTCCTGAGCGGCTCGTGGCGCCTGACGCAGCAGACCGTCGATTCCACGGACGTCCGCGTGCGCTATGCCGATTTCGCCGCCGACGATGCCGCGGAGGCCATCGAGAACGCCATCGAGGTGCAGGGCTTCGATGAGAGCACCGTCATCGACGAGGGCGTCGACTCCAAGAACAACACCTACAAGGCAGGCAAGACGACCATCGGCGATGCGACCTACACCTGGCAAGTAAGCGCCTGTGCGCTGACCGACGCCTACGACGTGGACGGGCTGCCCGCGAGCGCGCAATATGTGGGCGTGCACCTCTACATCAGCTAGGCGCTCGCTGCGAGGGCGTCGGGAAAACCGGTTCGACATCGAGGAAAGCCAAGGACGAGCGTGTTCATAACCCAGCAAAGCCAGCTCGAGCAATTCTGCGATTACGCCCTGAAGGCGAGAGTGCTGGCCCTCGACACCGAATTCATGCGCGAGAAGACCTACTACCCCCGGCTCTGCCTGCTGCAGATGCAGGCCGACGACGAGACGGCCATCGTCGACCCCTTCAAGGTGCGCGACCTCTCGGTGCTCTCGGAGGTCTTCGAGTCCCCTCGGGTGATGAAGGTCTTCCATGCGGGCAGCCAGGATATCGAGATCCTGTTCCGCGCAGTGGGCATCATGCCGCGTCCGGTTTTCGACACGCAGATCGCCGCCGCCGTCTTAGGGCACACGCACCAGGTCGGCTACGGCGCGTTGGTGAGCAGCGTCTGCGGCGTCATGCTGAAGAAGGCCGATTCCTTCACCGATTGGTCGCGCCGCCCGCTCGCCCCCTCCCAGCTGGACTACGCGGCGGGGGACGTGCTCTATCTGCCCGAGATCTACCGCAAGCTCTCGGGGCAGCTGAAGAAGCTCGGACGGCTCCACTGGCTCGACGAGGATTTCGCCGCGCTCGCCGACGAGAAGAACTACCTCGTCGACCCGGCGGAGCGCTGGCGGCGCCTGAAACGGGTGAACCAACTGAACCGCAGGCAGCTCTCCGCCGCTCGCGAGGTGACCAAATGGCGCGAGCTGAAGGCCCGCGCCGTGGACATCCCGCGCAGGTGGGTCCTCTCCGACGAGCAGATCGTGGAGGCGTCGCGTCGCGAGGCGCGCTCCGTCGACCAGCTCTTCTTGGTTCGGGGGCTGCGGGAGAAGCTCTCCCTGGCCGATGCGCGGGAGGTGGTGGATGCCATCGTCTGCGGGCTCGATGCCCCCCAAAGCCAGTGGCCCCGCCCCGACGGGCCCTCGAAGAACGAGGCGAACGTGGATGTGGAGGCCGACGTGATGATGGCCATAGCTCGTCTGCGTGCGCGCCAGAACGACATCGCGCTCCAGACCCTGACCGGCCACGGCGACCTCGTGGCTCTGGCTCGCGGATACAAGAAGGATAACCCCCTGCTCAAGGGCTGGCGGCGCAAGATCGTCGGCGAGGAGTTGGAGGCCTTTCTGGCCGGCGGCATCGAGCTGCGGATGGAAGAGGGTAACTTGAAGGTAACGAAAGTCGGGGATTCCGAATAAAGCGTACACGCGTTCGTGCCCTTGGGTTATAATGCGGCGAAAAGAAAGGATGCCCATGTACAGCTATCTCGCCCTCATCGTGCTGTCGACCGTCATCGGCTTCGGCGCGCAATGGTATGTGAACAGACAGATCAAGAAGTATTCGGAAGTCCCTTCGAGCTTCGGGCTCGCGGGCCAGCAGATGGCCGCCAACATGCTCGCCTACCACGGCGTGCCCGGCGTGCCTGTGCGGCAGGGCGGGGAAGGCGTGGACCATTTCGACCCGCGCGACAATTCCATCACCTTAGACCCGCATGCCTACAGCCAGCCCAGCATCACCGCCATCGCCACGGCCTGCCACGAAGTGGGCCATGCCGTGCAATTCGCCAAGGGCTACGGCCCCATGAGATTCCGCAGCGCGCTCGTGCCCGTGGTGAATTTCGCCTCCGGCTCGTGGATGGTGGTCTTCCTCGCCGGCATCTTCCTCAACTTGGCGGGGCTCATCGACCTGGCTATCATCCTCTACGCCTTCGCCGTGCTCTTCCAGCTGGTCACGCTTCCGGTAGAGCTGAACGCGTCGCATCGCGCCATGGACTACCTGCAGGCCGCCGGTCTGCCGGAGTCCGAGAGGGCAGGTGCCTTCAGCGTGCTGCGGGCCTGCGCTCTTACCTATGTGGCGGCCGCGCTGGTCTCCGCCATCCAGCTGCTCTACCTGCTCTCCGCTCGCAACGATTAGCCCGCATATGGAACAGGAAGCGAAAGGAGAGCCCCTCTCCGTCTCCCAGGCCATGGCGCGTGCGAAGGACGCGCTGGAAGCCTGCCGCGTCACGATGATCGGCGAGGTCTCGGAGATCTCGGACAAGCCGCGCTACAAAGCGGTCTACTTCACCGTGAAGGACGACCACGCGTCGCTTCCGTGCCTTATGTGGAAGGACCGCTACCGTGCTGCGGGCGTGGAGCTGCATGTGGGCATGTTGGTGCAGTTGACGGGGCGCTTCTCGCTCTATGCGCCGCGGGGGCGCATGAACTTCGATGTTTCCGAGCTCTCGCCCGCGGGCGAGGGGGATCTGCGCAGACGGGTGGCCGCTCTGGCCAAGAAGCTCCAGGCGGCGGGCCTGATGGATCAGGCGCGCAAACGCCCGCTGCCGCCCCTGCCGCAGAAAATCGGCTTGGTCACCAGCCCCAATGGCGCGGCCGTGCACGATGTGCTGCGCACCCTGCGCCGCCGCTACCCCTTG
This sequence comes from uncultured Denitrobacterium sp., assembly GCA_905236045.1. Taxonomy (GTDB): domain Bacteria; phylum Actinomycetota; class Coriobacteriia; order Coriobacteriales; family Eggerthellaceae; genus Curtanaerobium. Next base: position 10,736 of record CAJOOG010000104.1, on the reverse strand, counting down.
GCGCAGGTGCAGTTGGCGGGCGTGCAGGTGGAGGGGCCCCAGGCTCCCCAGGCGATGATGATGGCCATGAAGACGGTCGTGGATGCCGGCTGCGAGCTGGTGCTGCTGGTGCGCGGCGGCGGCTCCTTCGAGGATTTGATGCCCTTCAACGACGAGAAGCTCGCCATCACCATCTCGCGCTGCCCGGTGCCCGTGGTCACCGGCATCGGGCACGAGCCCGACACTTCGATCGCCGACATGGTGGCGGATCTGCGCTGCTCGACGCCTACGGCTGCCGCGGAGGCCGTCTCTGCCGATGTCGGGCAGCTGCGAAGCTCCCTGGACGGCTTCGGCGACTCGATGCAGGGGGCCTTGCGGCGCTTGGTGGATGTCGGCCGCCTGAAGCTGGAGCGTCTGGAGAGCCGACCCGTCTTCACCGATTCGCATGCCCTGCTCGGCGGGGCCGCCCAGACCCTCGATCTGCAGCAGGAGCGCTTGCGCAAGGCCCTCCCGCGCAACATCGAGCGCGATGCCTCCGGGCTGGAGAACGCTCGCCGGCGCCTGGGTTCTGCGGGGGCATCGCTTGTCGCGCCCTCTGCGTCCTCGTTTTCCTTCGCGCAGCAGAGCCTGCTCGCGCGGGGGAGGGTCTTCTCGGAGTGCTTCGACGCCCAATGGCGCCTGCGCGCCTCGCGTCTGAACGACCTTTCGCCGCTTGCGGTCCTCGGCCGCGGCTACTCGCTCACCCGCACCGAGGAGGGCGAGATCGTGCGCAGCGTGGAGCAGGCTCCGTGCGGCTCCCACGTGCAGGTCCAGCTTGCCGAAGGCGCGCTCGACTGCGAAGTGCAGGGCAGCTCGGCGTCCGCGCATACGAGCGATTCGGAATCATTTGAACCGATGAAGATTGGAGAAAACCATGAATGAGGAAACGCCTTCGACGGCGTCCGCGGCAACATCCGCAGCTACCCCGGCGCCCGAATCCCTCACCTTCCGGCAGGGCATGGAAGAGCTCGACCGCCTCGTCGATCAGCTCGAGAGCAACACGCTCGAGCTGGAGGACAGCCTCGCCTCCTACGAGCGCGGCGTGGCCCTCCTGCGCGATTTACGGGGCCGTCTCGATGCCGCGCAGCAGAAGGTCGATGTGCTCATGGGCGAGCTCGAGCAGGGCGCGACCGACGAGGAGAGGGACACGACGCTGCAGAAGGCTTAGTGCTACAATGCCTTACTCCGCGATAGCGCCTACAGGAGAGAGGAAGACGTGCTCATGCAAGATAAGGACTGCATTTTCTGCAAGATAGCCGCCGGCGAGATTCCCGCGAAGGTAGTCTTTGAGGACGAATACGTGATCGCCTTCGACGACCTCGAGCCGCTCATGCCGGTCCACACGCTTATCATCCCGAAGGATCACTATTCGGACATCGCCGACGATGTGCCGGAGGAGACGCTCGGGCACGTCTTCGCCGCCGTGCAGAAGATCGCCGACATCAAGGGCATCCACGAGGAGGGCTTCCGCTGCCTCGTCAACACCGGCGAAAACGCCAGCCAGAGCGTGAAGCACCTGCATATCCATGTGCTCGGCGGCGGTTGGATGCCGCGCCCGAACGACCAGGATTGGGGCCCCAACGCGACCAACGTGGAGCAATAGCCTCCCTCGAAGAGGCGCGCTCGCGGCGCATTTCCGCGTAGCGCTGCTCTCCGCTTGCCGACGAGGGCGCCGATTGGCGCGGGGCGGCCTGCTCGCTTAGGTAGAATGCTCTGCGAGAAAGGGGGCGATCGTTTGAACATCCTCGTCATCAACGCCGGGTCATCTTCGCTGAAATACCAGCTCATCAACATCGAGACCGAGAAGGTCATCGCCAAGGGCCTGTGCGAGCGCGTCGGGTCGCCGGATTCGTTTCACAAGCATGGCCTCGATGAGGGAGAGGTGGTCATATCAACTCCGCTTCCCGACCATCAGGCGGCCATAGAGGTTGTTCTGAAGTCCCTCGTCGAAGGGCCCCACGCGCCCCTCGAATCGATCGAGGAGATCGACGCGGTGGGGCACCGCATCGTGCAAGGCGGCGCCTACTTCGACAAATCGGTTCTCATAGACGAGGATGTGAAGGCGAAGATCCTCGAGCTCGCCGAGCTCGCGCCCCTGCACAATCGTGCGGCGGTCCAGGGCATAGAGGCCTGTCAAGCGGCCATCCCCGGGCGCATGCAGGTCGCGGTCTTCGACACGTCGTTTTTCGCCACGCTCCCGCAGAAGGCCTACATGTACCCGCTGCCCTACGAGCTCTACGAGAAGTACGGCGTGCGCAAGTACGGCGCCCATGGCACGAGCCATCGCTACATCGCGCAGCGCACGGCGGAGCTGCTGGGGGAGCCGCTTTCCGAGCTGAAGATGATCACCTGCCACCTGGGCAACGGCTGTTCGGTGTCCGCCATCGACCACGGCATGGCGGCGGACACCTCCATGGGCATGACGCCGCTCGACGGGTTGATGATGGGGACGCGCAGCGGGTCGATAGACCCGGCGATCGTGCCGTTCATCATGGAGCACGAGGGCCTCTCCCCATCCGAAGTCAACGATTTGCTGAACAAGAAGTCGGGGCTTTTGGGCATATCGGGCGTGAGCAACGACTTGCGCACTATCGGCGAGGAGGTCGAGCGCGGCAACGAGCGTGCGCTTCTGGCCTACGAGATGTACGCCAACAGCGTGAAGAAGTACATCGGGCAATACATGGCCATAATGGCCGGCGTCGACGTTATCGTGCTCACGGGCGGCATAGGGGAGAACTCGGCCGACATGCGCCGCATGATCTTCGCCGGCATGCAGCCCATGGGCATCGTCGTGGACAATACGAAGAACCTTCAGCGCGGTTTCGAGCGCATCATCAGCCATCGTCGCAGCAAGGTGCGTATCTGCGTGGTGCCCACCAACGAGGAGCTTATGATAGCGCGCGATACCTACGACATCGTCCACGCCCACAGCCAGATAGTGCCTTACAAGGGCTAGGGTCCGCGAGTCGTCCTGCTTGCCGCCTCGGCTTCGCGCCGTCGGTCTTCGCGCCCTGCGCGCCCCCGCGACCGCCGCGCTCGCCCATCTGCGGAGATCCGCCGCGCCGTTGTACAGCGGCGTCTACTGCTGCGCCTTGCGGGCTTGGCTCTGCACGCAGGTTATGGCTATCACGCCCACGATGTCGTCTGCGCTGCAGCCCCGCGAGAGGTCGTTCATCGGCGCTGCCAGCCCCTGCGTAATCGGTCCGTAGGCTTCGGCCTTCGCCAGGCGCTGCACCAGCTTATAGGCGATGTTTCCCGTGTCCAGGTCCGGGAAAACGAGCACATTGGCGCGGCCCGCCACGGGGCTGTTCGGGGCCTTGCTCGCGGCCACCGAGGGCACGAGCGCGGCATCGGCCTGCAGCTCGCCGTCTATGAGCAGGTCGGGGGCGATTTGCCTGGCTACGGCCGTGGCCTCGATGACCTTGTCGCGGTCGGGGTCGGACTTGGCGCCCGCGCTGCGGTAGGTGCTGTGCGAGAGCAACGCGATGCGCGGCTCCGTGCCGAAGATGGTCTGCCAGCTGCGGCCCGTGCTCACCGCTATCTGCGAGAGCTTCTCCACGTCGGGCTGGATCTCCAGGCCGCAGTCCGCGAACATGAACACGCCTTCGTCTCCGAACTCGCAGTCGGGTACCACTTCCACGAAGAAGCTGCTCACGCTTTTCACGCCGGGGGCGGTCTTCAGGATCTGCAACGCCGCGCGCAGGACATCGCTGGTGGAGTGGCAGGCGCCGCAGACCTGCCCGTCCGCCATGCCCAGCTTCACCATCATCGTACCGAAGTAGATCGGGTCGTCCATCTTCTCCTGCGCGTCCCGCTCGGTGACGCCCTTGTGGCGGCGCAGCTCGTAGAAGCCCCGCGCGAGCTCCTGCTTCACCTCCGCCTCGGCCACATCGAGAATCTGCGCGCCTTCCAGCTGGTATCCCGATTTCCGGATGGCGGCGGCGTTGCCCAAGATGATCAGATTCGCGCACCCGAGAGCCAGCACCTTCTCCGCCGCGGCGAGCGTGCGTTCGTCGTCGCCCTCGGGCAGCACGATGGTTTGCCTGTCGGCCTCGGCGCGGGCCAGCATGGAATCGATGAAAGCGCTCACGTTGCATCTCCTATCGGTAGTTTATTAGATTTTAATGATGATACCCGAGTCCCTGCTCCCATCTGCCTAAAATGAAGCGCACGGTGCGATTCGTCCCGTGTGCGTAACCATCTTGGGCTTTGTGTGGAGAAGGGCCGTTCTTGAAGACCATCACTTTCGCCATCCCGTGCTACAACTCCGCGCCATACATGGACAAATGCGTTGAGAGCCTGCTCGCCTGCGGGGGCGATATCGAGATCCTCATCGTCAACGACGGCTCCACCGACGCCACCGGCGCCAAGGCCCATGAATGGCAGGAGGCGCACCCCGACATCATCCGTGTCATCGACCAGCAGAATCGCGGGCACGGCGGGGCGGTGAACCACGGGCTCGAAGAGGCGCGCGGCCTCTACTTCAAAGTGGTCGATTCCGACGACTGGCTCGATGCCCGGGCCATGGAGGACGTGATGGCGTACTTGCGCCGGCAGCTCGAGCGCCGCAAGCCCACCGATCTCGTCATAGGCAATTACGTCTACGAGAAGGTCTTCGAGGGCAAGCGCACGGTAATGGGGTATCGCAACGTCTTCCCGGAGAACCGTGAGTTCACCTGGGACGAGATAGGGCGCTTCCGCAGCAGCCAGTATCTGCTCATGCACTCGGTCGTCTATCGGACCGAATTGCTGCGCGAGGTGGGCCTGAAGCTGCCCGAGCATTGCTTCTACGTCGATAACATCTTCGTGTACGTGCCCCTGCCCCACGTGCGCTCGATCTACTATCTGGATGCGAACATGTACCATTACCTCATCGGGCGCGAGGACCAGAGCGTAAACGAGAAGACCATGCTCTCCCGCATCGACCAGCAGCTGCGCATCACCAAGGTGATGATAGATGCCGTGAACCTGCTCGACATTCCCCAGCCCAAGCTGGCGAAGTACATGGAGAACTACCTCTCCATGATGATGTGCATCTGCAGCGTGTTCCTGCGCATGGGGCATACTGCCGAGAACGAGGCGAAGCGCGACGAGATCTGGTTCTACCTGCGCAAGCGCAGCCCGCAGATGTACAAGATCATTCGCGGCAACGTGCTGAATCTGGGGGTGAACCTGCCTGGCGAGGCGGGGCGCCGACTGGGTTTGGGCGGGTACCGCCTGGCTCAGCGCGTGTTCCGCTTCAACTAGCCTGCGGGCTTGCGGCCCGCGGGCCTCGGTAGCCCTCCGGCGGCTATTGGTCCTCGAGGGGGTCTTTGCTGCCGCCGCCCGTGAGGTTCGCGTTCGTTTTGAGCTCTCGGCCGTATTGCAGCGCATCCTCCCCGAAGCGATCGCGGACGGCGTCGGTGGCATTGCGCAGGTGCTCGCGGGCTTGCCCGCCCTCGCGGCGGAGTTCGTCCTCTCCTTCGGAGAAGAGGCTCAGCTGAAGGGGCGCGGCGTCCTCGCCGTCGAACTTGCTTGCCGTCGCGCCCACCAGCCGCAGCCCCGTCCCCGGATGCCAGACTTCATCGAGCAGGCCCGCCAGCACGTCGGTGAAGAGGAATTCGTCGTCGCTGGGGTGGGGGAGGGGGCATTGCGCCGTGTGGACCTTCAGATTCGCGTGGCGCACTTTCAGCGTGAGCGTGCGTGCTTTCAGGCCGCTTCGACGCAGACGCCTGCCGACCTTGGCGGCCACGGTCCCGATGGCGGCTTCGATGTCCTCTCGCTTTGTCAGGTCGTGCGCGAAGCTCATCTCGTTGCCCACGCTCTTGGCGGATGCGTCCTGAGTCTGCACCGGGTCGGTGTCGATGCCCAGGCAGCGGGCTCGCATCTCGTCGGCTCGACTGCCGAAGACCGAGGCGAGCGCATCTTCTTCGGCCTGTGCCACTCCCCCGAGGGTGTGGATGCCGAAACGCGCGAGCTCCTTTTGGGCGACCGGGCCGATGCCGCTCATGCGCTTGGTGGGAAGCGGGGCTAGGAAGGCCTCCTCCTCTCCGGGCATGACGGCGGTAATGCCGCGGGGCTTGTGCTCCTCGGAGGCGGTTTTCGCCACGGCCTTGCTCGCGCCCAGGCCTATGGAGCAAGTGACGCCCAGCTCGGCGACGCGCTGCTGGATCCGACGGGCGAGCTGGACGGGGTCGGTGCGGTCGTGCTTGGTCGGGGTCACGTCGAGGAAGGCCTCGTCGATGCTTACCTGCTGGAGGAAGGGGCTTGCGTCCAGCATGATGGACATGACCTTGTGCGACATCTCGCGATAGCGGGCGAAGCGCCCGGGGACCCAGATGGCATCGGGGCAGATGCTGCGGGCGCATCTGGCGGGCATGGCGCTGTGAACGCCGTAGGTGCGGGCCTCGTAGCTGGCGGTGGAGACCACGCCGCGCGAATCCGCATCTCCGCCTACGATGACGGGCTTGCCGCGCCAGGCGGGGTGGTCGAGCTGCTCCACGGAGGCAAAGAAGGCGTCGAGGTCCAACAGCATAATCGCCCGCCCGAACCACGGCCCCGGAGTGCCCACAACATGTAGGGGGTCGGTGTCGCAGGCCTTGTTGTTGTGTTTGAAATTCATGGCGCAAGTCTAGCACGGACGCGGATGCGCCGATCGGAGTGCTAGCATGGAGGACCCGTTTTCTTCGGGGCCGGGGAGGGAAGGAGAGACCATTGGCTGCGCTGATTGGATACGACCGTCAGGCGGATTACCGCGAGGCCCAGACCCTGCTCCCCAGCAAACCGGTCGCCCTGCCCTATGAGCTGCGCACCGAGATGACCTGGATGGACTTCTGCCATCCGGTCAACCCCCTCGGCACTCCCAAGCCGCTTGTCCAGGCCATGCACACGGCCCTGGTCGACGGCGAGCTCTCCTACATTCCCGACCGCGATGGGCATGTGCTGCGTGCGGAATTGGCACGCATACTGGGACTCGACGAGGACTGCGTCCTGCCCGGATCCTCGGTGGCTTCGATGATACGCACGGCCGCCCAGGCCTTCCAGGTCGGCGTCGTGGGCATCGTCGCCCCCAGCCTCTCCGATTACGTCATGGCCGTGGAGAACGCCGGCCACGAGACGGTGGATTTGATCAATCCCGTCTCCTTCGCCCCCTTGGACGCCTATTCCTCCAAAGAGCAATACGGACAGCTCGACGGCGTGGTGCTGGGCAATCCCACCTATCCTACGTCGCGTCTGCTGCAGCGCTCCACGCTCATCCATTATCTCGAGACCTGCAGCTGGGTCATCGTCGACGAGAGCAACATAGAGCTCTCCTTCGGCGGCGAGAGCGTGGTGCCGCTCGTCAAGCGCTACCCCAACCTCATCGTCGTGCGGTCTCCTTCCGTCACGTTCGGCATGCCCGGCGTGCCGATAAGCTATCTGGTGGCCGACCCGCGCACCATCCGGCAGATCCGCCAATTCTACGAAGGCGCCGACGTGTCCATGTTCGCCGAGGTCCTGGCCAAGGAATTTCCGCGCCAGCTCGACTACCTCGAGCAGAGCCACGAGTTTCTGGACCAGGAGATTCCCTGGATGCAGTGCATGCTCAGCCTGGTCCCGGGCATAAGCATCCATCCCGCGGAGGGCAATTTCGTTTTGTGCGAATTCCATCCCGGAGAGGGCATGCGCCTGGGCGTGACCTGCACCGAGGAACTCATCGTGCGCCTGCAGCTGGCCGGCTTCCTCGTGCATTCGCTGGCGGGCACCCCGGGTCTTCCCAGCGACGAGTATTTCTGCGTCTGCGTGAAGCTGCGCGAGGAGAACCAGAAGCTGCTCGATGCGCTGAAAAGCGTAATCGCCTAGGGGACGCTGTGAAAAACCCTCCTGCGCCCGACCGCTTCGCACGCACGCGTTTTTTGCTGGGAGATGCGGGCGTGGAAGCTTTGGCGCAAGCCCGCGTCTGCGTTTTCGGCATAGGCGGCGTGGGAGGTTACTGCGTGGAGGCGTTGGCTCGCAGCGGGGTGGGGCATCTGACTGTGGTGGATGCGGACGTGGTGGACTTCACCAACTTGAACCGGCAGGTCATCGCGCTGGAGAGCACGGTCGGCCAACCCAAGGTGGAGGTCATGGCCGCCCGTATCGCGCAGATCAACCCCGCATGCGAGGTAGACGCGCGGCAGTGCTTCTTCCGCGCGGAGAACGCCGCGGATTTCCCCTTCGCCGCCTTCGACTATGTGGTGGATTGCATAGACACGCTCTCGGCGAAGTTGGCCGTCGTCTGCGCTGCCAAGGAGGCGGGCGTGCCGACGGCCACCTGCACGGGCGCGGGCAACAAACTGGATCCCACGCGTTTCCGCGTGGCGGATATCGAGGACACGCGCGTAGATCGCCTTGCGCGTCTGATGCGCAAGGAGCTGCGCCGCCGCGGGGTGAAGGGCGTGAAGGCCGTCTATTCCGACGAGCCGTCCTGCCGTCTGGAGACCCCCGACGACGAGGGTACCAAGGAGGGCACGCGCCCGACTCCCGGATCCGTTGCCTTCATCCCATCGGTCGCGGGGCTTATACTGGCAGGCGAGGTAGTGAAAGATGTGACAGCCGCGGCACGCGGGGCGGCCGGGGGCGCCGCCCTCATCGGGGCGGTCGGAACAGACAAGGAGCAGATATGAGAATCGGTTTCATCGGCGCCGGGAACATGGCGCAGGCGATTATCGGCGGCGTGCTGAAAGAGGGCGTGGCCGCACCCGAGGAGGTGCGGGCGTGCGACCCTGCGCAGGCATCGCGGGAAGCCGTGGAGGCCTTGGGCGTGCAGGCGCTGTCGGACAATGCCGCGGTTGCCGCATGGGCCGATGTCGTGGTGCTGGCGGTGAAGCCCCAGTTCTTGTCCGATGCCATCGCCCAGGTGCGCGAGGCCGTGCAAACGCAGGCGTTGGTGGTGTCCATAGCCGCCGGCAAGACGCTGGCTTGGATTGAAGGCGAATTCGGCCGCCCGCTGCGTTTGGTGCGCGTTATGCCTAACACCCCCGCCTTGGTGGGGAGGGGAGTATCCGGCATGTGCGCCAATGCGGCGGCGAGCGATGCCGACCGCGAGGCGGCGGGCCTCATCTTCGATGCCGTCGGTGCGAGCTGGTGGATGGACGAAGCCATGGTGGATGTCATCGGCGCGGTCGCGGGCAGCACGCCCGCTTTCGTGGCGATGTTCATCGAGGCTCTCTCGGATGCGGCCGTGGCCGAGGGCATGCCCCGCGCGCAGGCGACGGAGGCGGCGGCGCGTGCGGTCGCGGGCTCCGCCGAGCTGGCCGTGCGCAGCGGCAAGCATCCCGGCCAGCTGAAGGATATGGTCACCAGCCCCGGCGGCACGACCATAGAAGGCGTGCAGGTGCTCGAGGAGCGTGGCATGCGCGCTGCGGTTATGGAGGCGGTGCGGGCGGCGGTGGCCAAGACGAAGGCCCTGTAGGCCGTGCGGCGACGCGGAAGGGAAGCGAAGATGGACGAGAAGGACGACGAGTCGCGCGACGGCACCGCGGCCGCTGCGAGCGCTGCGGGCACGTCGGTTGCCGCGATGGCTGCGCCGTCCGCGGCGGGCACATCGGCTGCGCCGGCCTCGAGGCTGGTCGAGAAGAGCGCGGAGGCGTTCGCGGATGCGCTGGCGGCCAAGGTCTCGGTGCCGGGCGGCGGCGGGGCGGCGGCCTATGCGGGAGCGTTGGCCGTGGCGCTGGGTAGCATGGCCGGCAATTTCACGGTGGGCAAGAAGCGTTATGCGGATGTCGAAGAGGACCTGCAGCGCCTGCTCGCGCAGGGCGAGGACGTGCGCCGGTGCTTGCTGGAGCTGGTGGACGAGGACGCCGCGGCCTTCGAGCCCCTCTCGCGGGCCTATGCCATTGCCAAAGAGGACGCCACGCGCTCGGAGGTGCTCGAGCGGGAGACGCGCAAGGCCTGTGCGGCGCCCTTGCGGATGATGGAGCAGACCTGCCGCGCAATAGAGCTGCTCGAAGAGATGGCGGGCATGTGCAGCCCGCTGATGGTCTCCGATGTCGCATGCGGCTCCTACCTTGCGCAGGCGGCACTTCAGGCGGCCGGCGTGAACGTGCTCGTGAACACGCGCGCCTTCGCCTCGCGCGATTGGGCGAAGGCGGCGCAGGGGCGAGCCGATGGGCTGTTAGGCGAGTTCGTCCCGCGTGCGGGTGCCTGTGCTGCGGGCGTGCTCGGGAAGCTTCGCAGCTGAGCGTAGGGAAAAGCCCTACGCTGGGGACGACAACAGGAGGGAATCGGGCGAATGGCGAAAGTGCTGGCAGCAAAGCCGCTCGTGGAGAGCATGCTCGAAGAGTCGAAGAGCCGCGCAGGCGAGCTCGTCGCGAGGGGCGTGCGTCCGACGCTGGCCATCGTGCGCGCAGGCGAGCGTCCCGACGATCTGTCCTACGAGCGCGGGGCGAAGAAGCGCTGCGAGTCCGCGGGGGTGGACGTGCGCTCTATCGTCTTGCCCGCCGACTGCTCCCAGGCACGGCTCTTGGAGGCCATCGGGCAGGTGAACGCCGATGAGGATATCCACGGTTGCCTGCTGCTGCGTCCTCTGCCCGTCCCGCTCGACGAGGAGGCGGCGTGCCGCGCTCTGGACCCCGCCAAAGACGTCGACGGCATAACCCCGGGTTCGCTCTACGGAATCCTGGCGGGAACGGGCGATGGCTTTCCTCCTTGCACTGCCAGGGCCTGCCTGGAAACGCTCGATTACTACGGGGTGGGGCTCGAAGGCAGGCGCGTGGCGG
>CAJOOG010000103.1 GCA_905236045.1 uncultured Denitrobacterium sp. | reverse complement strand
GGGGAGGCTTCGGCGGGCAGGCCGTCTAAACCTCCGACGTCACAGGTCGCAATCCACCCATACCGTCGCGCTCGTCAGGTCTCCCATGGGGTTGGCTATTATGGGCAGCGGGCCGAGCCGGCTGAAGACCCCGGCGAAGGTTCCGTTGAAGCAGTAGAGCCCGCTTAGGTTCTTGTACAGGGCCGTATCTCGGGGGACTTGCTCCGCATCTCTCTCGAGCATGTCCTTCACTATGGGCAGGACTTCGGTCTCGAACGGCATCAGGTACCTTTGCACGAGAAACGGCGCGCCCGCGGCCCCGTTCGCGAATCGCTCCACGATACTTTCCCATTCCTCTTGCGTATGCATCTGACCTGCATAAACGTCCGAGGCGCCGTATTGGTCGGTAGGCTTGATTATCCACTTGTCCTTGTTCGTTCGCACCTCGTCCAAATCCGCGTGCTCATCGTCGAGGAGCTTCGTCTGCGGAACGTGCTCGTCTACGAACCGCGCCTCCTCGGCTGTTAGGAACGCGCGGGTGGCGGGATGGAACAGTGCGTCGAATATCTGCTTGTCGTGGACGATGTGCCCGGCGAAGCTGCCGATGAGGGCCACGGCTCCCGCGCGGGTCGCCTCTATCATCGGCTGGCTTTCCTCCCAGTGCTCTAAGATGTCGTTGGTCACGCTGCGCCTCCAGATGGCATCCACGCGCCGCCCCGTCTTCGTCCGGAGCGCTTCTCCGTCCCATACCAGATCGCGCACGTCCGCGACGATGCAGGGATAGCCTCGCCGCGCGAAGTAGGTGCAATAGACTTTGAACTCGTCCACCACGGCGTTTTCCATGAAGTCCACGATGGCGAAGGTGGGCTTCTCCACGCGGTTCTCGAAGGTATCGTAGATGCGGATGAACTCATCGACCCAGGTCCAGAACAGGTCGCTCGTCTGCACCTGATGACGCCGGGCGAATTCCCGCATCGTGCGGCTCTGCGCCAGGGAGAGGTTCAGCTCGCGGTCCTCGTTCATGCCGCTCGATCCGTCGGCGTTCAGCTCGCAGAAGCCGCTTTTGAGCGTGTCCTCGTCCAGGAAGATGTCGAAGCGGGCGAAGGGGAGCAGGGCATCGTAGCGCTGCGGGATCAGGATGAGGTCGGCCAGGCGCTCGTCGTATTCGAACAAGCTGCGATAGGAGGCCTCGTCCAGGTAGCGTCTCATCACTTTCTCGCAGATGCGGAAGGTGGCCTCCGTCACGCGCTTCATCTCGTCGTAGGTCGCGCGGTCGAACAGCCGCGGCACGAACGACGACTCGGCCAGCTCGTAATGCACGATGGCGGTCGAGTTCTCCATGTAGGAGAAGGCGGCGCGACGGCTCTGTATGTCCCCGTCCAGGTCCTCGATTATCCGGAGGTATTCGTCGGTATAGGATTTGTTGGCAGTCATTGTGCACACTCTCCAAAATGTATAGGGAGTCTCTTTGGTGAGAGTGTATCATTACGCGGAAACCCGAAAGGAGCACGAGCATGACCGATACGACTACGAACGCTCCCGCCCGCAGCTATCTCTTCACCAGCGAATCGGTGACGGAGGGGCATCCCGACAAGATGTGCGATCAGATTTCCGACGCTCTGCTCGATGCCATCCTCGTCCGCGAGGCGCATCTTCAGGAAGCGGCCTACGTCAGCCCCACCAGCGGCGTCCCGGCCGATATCGAGGAAGTCCGCACGGCCATCGAGGCCTTCACCACCACCGGCATCATCACGGTCATGGGCGAGGTCCGCACGCAGGCCTACGTGGATGTGGACGCCATCGTGCGCGACGTGGTGCGCGGTATCGGCTACACCGGGTCGGACATGGGCTTCGATGCCGAGACCTGCGCCGTCGCCAACTACATGCACCCGCAGAGCGCCGACATCGCGCAAGGCGTCGACGAGAGCTACGAGGTGCAGAACGGCCAAGCCGCCGCCGACGACGACTTCGATCGGATCGGGGCGGGCGATCAGGGCGTCATGTTCGGCTATGCCTGCGACGAGACGAGCACGCTCATGCCGATGCCGATTTATCTGGCGCATCGCTTGGCCGAGCGCCTGACCGAGGTGCGCAAGGACGGCACGCTCGGCTACCTGCGCCCGGACGGCAAGACGCAGGTGACGGTCCGCTACGTGGGCGCGAGGCCGGTCGGCGTGGAGAAGGTGCTCATCAGCACGCAGCACGCCCCGGACGTTACGGTCGAGCAGATAAAGGCCGACCTCGTCGAGCACGTGATCGCGCCGGTCTTCGAGGCGGAGGGAGTATCGTGGGACGGCGCCGAGATCTTCGTGAATCCCACGGGGCGCTTCGTGGTGGGCGGCCCGATGGGAGACACGGGCCTGACTGGGCGCAAGATCATCGTCGATACCTACGGCGGCATGGGACGCCATGGCGGAGGCGCCTTCAGCGGCAAGGATGCCACCAAGGTGGATCGCTCGGCCGCCTATGCGGCGCGTTGGGTGGCCAAGAACATCGTCGCAGCCGGCCTTGCCCGACGCTGCGAGATCGAGCTCGCCTACGCCATAGGCGTGGCTCGGCCCCTCTCCATCTACGTGGATACCTTCGGGACGGAGAAAGTCCCGGTCCAGACCATCGAGGCCGCCGTGGACGAGGTCTTCGACCTGCGTCCCGCGGCCATAATCGACGCGCTGCAGCTGCGCAGGCCCATCTACCGCCTGACGAGCGCCTATGGTCATTTCGGGCGCGAACTGCCCGAGTTCACCTGGGAGAAGCGCGACAAGGTCGCCGAGCTGCGCGCCGCCTGCGGCTTGTCCTAGTTACGCGCGGTCCGCCCATGCGCACGGCCCGAGTAGTCCTCGATATCCCCACCCAGGCGCTCGAGGCCGCCTACACCTATCTCGTCCCGTCCGATTTGGATGACCTCGAGGTCGGGTGCGCAGCTCTGCTGCCTTTCGGCGGAAGGCAGGCGGTTGGCTTCGTCGTGGGGATAGATGAATGGGCTGAAGGGGACGAGGACGCCGTGGCCCAAGCGGCCGGCGTGTCCGCCTCGAAGCTGCGGCCTGTGGGACGCGTGCTCAGTCGATCGTTTTTCAGCGAGGATGGGGCGGCTTGCGCGGAGATGCTCGCGCAGCGCTATCTGGCCCCGCTTTCCAGTTGCGTACGCCTATTCACCCCTCCGGGCGGCGTGCCCAAGATGGTTCGGCGCCAAGGCTACTGGCAGCTCGAGCAGCCGACGGTGGGCGAGGTAGACGACCGCTGGGTGTCGCTCGCCCCCGGGGCGGAGGGGTTTGTTCCGCGCAGGGGGGCCGTCAAGCAGGAGGCGGTGCTCCGGGCGCTGCAAAACGGCGAGCTGCGCGTGGCGGAGCTGGCGACGGAGTATTCCGGTGTCAACGCCGTACTCAAGACGCTCGAGGCCAAAGGAGTGGTGAAGGTGGAATCCCGTCGCAGGATGCGCGGGATGCAGTGGATGCAGCTGGGGGCCGACGCGCAAGTGGAATACGAGCGCGTGGACTTCGAGCCCAGCGACAAGCCCGTCCTGACGGAGGGGCAAAAGGACGCCCTTGCGACCATATGCGAGGCCGTGGACGCTCATGAGGGCCGCGTGGTGCTGGTGGACGGCGTAACGGGGTCGGGCAAGACCGAGGTCTACCTTCAGGCCATGGAGAAGGTGGTGAAGGAGGGGCAGACGGCCATCGTGCTCGTGCCCGAGATCTCGTTGACGCCGCAGACGGTGGCGCGTTTCCGCGGCCGCTTCGGCGACATGGTGGCGGTCCTGCATTCCCGCATGAGCGCAGGCGAGCGCTTTGACCAGTGGGACTTCATCCGCACGGGGGAGGCCCGCGTGGTGGTGGGGGCCCGCAGCGCCCTGTTCGCGCCAGTGGACAACCTGGGGCTCATCGTCATCGATGAAGAGCACGAGGACTCCTACAAGCAGGATCAGGCCCCGCGCTACACGAGCCGCGACGTGGCGCGTTGGATGGCCGAGCGCGTGGGCGGCACCTTGGTGCTGGGCAGCGCCACGCCCTCCATCGAAGCGCTGTACGCCTGCGAGCACGACCCGCAATGGACGCACGTGGTCCTGCCCGAGCGGGCGAATCGCTCGCCCATGCCCGCAATCGAGGTGGTGGACATGGCGCATGAGTTCGCGGGCGGTCGTCGTTGCATGTTCTCGAAGCGTCTGGCGCAGGCCGTGCGGGAAGTGGTCCAAGCGGGGCACAAGGCCGTGCTGCTGCTGAACCAGAGGGGTTTCGCGAGTTTCCTGCTGTGCCGCGATTGCGGATTCGTGCCCACGTGCCCCAGCTGCTCCACGAGCCTGACTTTTCACGAGCAGGGCAACAAGCTGGTCTGCCACCATTGCGGCTACAGCGTGCCCGCCCCG
>CAJOOG010000102.1 GCA_905236045.1 uncultured Denitrobacterium sp. | reverse complement strand
GGGCGGCGCGCGGCGCTACGCCCAGAGCTTGGGTTGCGCTTCGTCCCATGCGTCCCACACCTCCCCGTATCCGTAACCGACGATGTCGTCGGTGTTGCCGCTCGAGGCGCGCAGCTCGCCGGTGTTCGAGCAGCCTTCTATGCGCGTGGCCTCGTCGTCGAGATAGCCCACGATACCGCCCACGTGGGCGCATTCTTCGGGGGAATTGGAGCTCACGGCACCCGAATTGCTGCAGGCGGCTATCGAGGAATCGCGATTCTCGTCGCTGACGGCCATCCAGGAGCCCACGATGCCGCCGACCGACATGACCGACGAGCACGAGACCTCGCCTTCGTTCACGCAGTTCTCCATGCTGGACACGCCCAGGGAATTGACCTCCCCCACGATGCCGCCGCAGCCGTCCTCGCGAGACTCGCTCTGCGCGTAGTTGGTCACCTTGCCCGTGTTCTTGCAGTCCTTCAGGACGAAGACCCTGTCGTGGGTGCCGCGCTCGTCGCTGTAGGTGGAATTGGCCACCTCGCCTATGACGCCTCCCACGGACGTCTCGACGGCGGAAACGTCGCCTTCGTTCACCAGATTCTCGCAGGTGACGCTGGGTGCATCCTGGGCGATGCACAGGCAGATGCCCGCCACGCCGCCGACCTCGACCTCGACCGGAGCCGTCGTGGTACCCGCGAGCGTGGAGGTTACGTTGCAGCGGTTGGTGCAGTTGCGCAACGTGGTGCTCTTCGCCTCGCCCACGATGCCGCCCACGCGCTTGCGGCCCATGACCTTGCCCTCCACGGTCAGGTTCTCGATGACGCCCCCGTCGGTGCAGGCGAACAGCCCGGCCTCGTCGTGCTCTTCCTCGTCGATGTCCAGCCCGGCTATGACATGCCCGGCGCCGTCGAACGAGCCGGCGAATTCATAGGTGGCGCTCGCCTCCTCCTCGACGCCTATGGGCGTGAAGGGCTGATCTCCCATGTCCAGGTTGTGTGCGAGGGTGAATTGCACGCCTTCGAAGCTCACCGGGTCGTGGTCGTTGTCGCAGCCGTAGTTGACGAGCTTGGAGAGCCCGGCAAGCTGTTCGGCAGTGGCGAGGGTGTAGGAGGAGGGCTGCTCGTCCGCGGAGAGCTCGGGGTTGTACCACGAGACGTCGGAGGTGCCATCCCAGCTGTCCCACGAGTAATAATCCACGATGCGCACGATGACGAAGACCAGCAAGGCGACCGCGAGGACGGCGCAGACTACCTGCACCTTCCCCGCTCGCGTGGCCAGGCGGCGCGAGAGCCACGAGGGCTTTTTCCCGGAGGCCGCGCGGACGAGACCCTTCGCCTTCCTCCCCACACGGGCGGCATGGAGGCCTGCGCTTCCGGCGACTTGGGCGGCGGAGTCGACAGCTCGGTCGGCTCGAGAGCCGGCCGCACGGCCGTCGTCGGGGACCTCGGGGAGCACGTCGTCGACGTGCGCGGGCTTGCCGCCGGCCTCGTCCCCCGTTTGGGCCGCCGTTCGGGCCGCCGCCAGCTCGGCTTCTATCGCCAGCTCTTCAGCGCTTTTCTTGCGCGCCATACATCATCCTTTCCATCGTCGTTCGCCTGCGGGCGCTCGCGTTGCGGGCGCCTGGTTGCACGGCCGGAACCCTGCGTTGCGGGCGCTCGCGTTGCGGGCGCCGTCATTTTTCCGTTTCCTGCAGGTAGTACATCTTGCCGGTGCTCTCGTCCTGGTAGAGCGTGCCCATTTCGCGGTAGGAGCTCTGTTCGGAGCTCTCGGTCGATTCCGATTCGCTCTGGTACGCCTCCGTGATGTCGCCCTCGACTTCCACCATCGCACCCGTTTCCTCTACGGGAGCGTATTTCGGCGCCATGTTGAGGTTCCAATGGACCACCAGCGCGATCATGAGCCCGCAGGCGAGCACGAGCATGCAGTCTGCGAGATTCGAAAGGCCCTCCATGGGGTTGAGGCCGGCGGCTTGCGGAAGATTCTCGATGCCGAAGGCGTCGGCCATGACGTCGCGATGATGCTTCATATCAGCGTCCCTCCTGCGTGGTCGTCGGGTCGCAAGCAGGCTGCTCGACGGTCGCGTCTGCAGTGCGCTCGGCGGCGGACATGTTGTCTATCTTCTCCAGAAGCGCCGTGACGCTCGCCTGCAGCGAGCTATCGTATTCGGCGTACCAATTGCGGCGGATGCGCACGAGCACCAGGAGTATCGCCGCCGCTACGAGGCCGGTCACGGTCGTGTCGAAGGCCACGAGCATCGCGCCGGCCATGGTGGTGGGGTCGCCCTGCCCGAAGGCGACGATGCCGGGTCCGAGCGGGATGAGCGTGCCCATGAGCCCGAGCATGGGCGACAAGCGGCTCATGACCTCGTTGCGGCTGACGCGCTTGGCCTTGCGCTGCTGATCGCCCACGAGCAGCCTGCGGGCGAGCGCCCAGCGGGATTCCTCGTCGAGGTCGCGATTGTCGAAGACGGTGCTCAGGATGACACGCTGGCTCTTCAGCAAGCCGCTCGATTCTATGACCTCGGGCATCTGCTCGGGCGTGGCCTCCTTGATGCCGTGCAGCAGCTTCGGCATGACGGCGTTGAAATAGCGCCGCTCCCGGAAGTATTCCGCGATGGTCATGCCGGCTGCGAAAAGCGCATAGACGACGCAGCCTATGAGCAAGATTATGACGGGGTACATGAGCACCTGCGTCGCGGCATGGAGGGTGGTCTGCAAAGATGTCATCTGTCGAACTCCTGTTTTACTCTTTGTCCTGGTTCTACGGTTCCGGTTCCCGCTTTCTGCTTCGGTTTCTTGCCTTCGCTTCCCGGAGGCGCCGGATTCGCGCTCAATTCGCACGGGCGTGCGGGGTCGGGGGAAGTCATATGCGCCGTCCTCGGAGGAAGAGGCCGTTTTCGGTGGCGAAGCCCGCGGAGACGAGCAGCAACGCCGCACCGAAGCAGGCAAGGTAGATGCGCCAATCGGCATCCGCGAAAGTGAAGCCCATGATGGCGGTCTCGGGCATCTTCACCTCGACGAGCCTCTGCTTCTGAAAGACCTCTTCGACCTCCACGAGCTCTTCGGACTCGGGCTCGGGCTCCTCTTCGGACTCTTCCGACTCGGGCTCCAACCGATCGTCGGAAGCCTGTTCGGGGTCGGAGGCGGAATTGGTCTGAATCAGCCCGGCGATCTCCAGGTCGGCCGCCTCGTCCGCGTCCTCGCCCGACGATGTACTCTGCGTGGACGCGCCAAGCGATTTCTCATCCGTCGGAGTGAGGGTGATCTGCGTCTCGGATATCGGGTTATCCTCGGGCGCGGTCACCCGAGAAGACCTCTTGCCATCGTCTGTCGTCGAGGCCGTGCCCGTCCCATCGCCGGTCGTCGAGGCCGTGCCCGTCCCATCGCCGGTCGTCGAGGCCGTGCCCGTCCCATCATCGGTGCCTCCGCTTTTTCCAGCGCCCGATCCGGTGCCGTCTTCGTCTTCATCGCCCGAGTCGTCGGTTCCCATGCCCGCCGCTCCCTCGTCTTCCTCTTCATCGCCGCTACCCTGGGTACCCGCATCGACGCCCTGCCACTTCAAGCGGGCGAGCGTGTCGATGTCGGCCTTGAAGCCGAACAGCAGCGGGGAGTCCTCGGCGATGCCGGCGTTGATGCCCGAGAGGAAGTCGGTGGTGGAGAAATAGGAGAGCGGCTCGAGGATGCCGTCGTAGAGGTCGCCCGCGCCCGTGCCGACCGAGTAATTGCAGGCGGAGGTGGCCGAGGTCAACACGCAGCCCTCGCCGGACGCCCCGATGATGCCGCCCTCGTTGACGCTGCCGTCCACCTTGCCCGTGCTGTAGGTGTGGGTGACGCTCGGCTGGTCGGAGGCCAGGATGCCCACGATGCCCCCGGCGCTACCCCCCTTAACGTTGCCGCGGTTGTAGCACGAGGTCACCTGGCCGCCCTGTCCGCCGAGCAAGCCGACGATCCCGCCGCTCCCCTCGGCATTCGGAGCGCTGACGGTGCCGGTGTTCACGCACCCCGAGATGTCGTAGGCGCCGTAGAAAGGAGACGTGCTGCCTAAGATGCCGCCGGCATGGGCGACGCTCGAGCTCGTGGAGACCGTGCCTTCGTTGACGCAGTTCTCCATCGTGTCCGTGCCGCCGTTGGCGTTGATGATGAAGCCGCCGATACCGCCCGCATCGCCGGCGCGGTCGTAGAAGGAGTTCGTGCTCTTCACCGTTCCCGAATACACCAGGTCCGTAAACGAGCTCGATGCGCCGTAGGAGGTATACGTTTCGCCGAAGATGCCGCCCGCGCAACGGTCCGACTCGACGTCCGTCAGGCAATGGATGTTCGAGAACGTGCTCGATTCGCAGAACCCCGCGACGCCGCCGGCATAGTAGACGCTGCCGGACCCCCTCGAGGACCCGTCGACCGTGCCCGTAAGCGTGAAGTTCGTCAAAGTGGCGCCCTTAACGTAGCCGAAAAGCCCCAGACAGGGAAGGTATGCGAAGCTGTCGCCGGACTCGTGCGCATCGTCGTAGCTGACATAGAGGTTCGAGATGGCGTGGCCCTGCCCGTCGAAGGTGCCCTTGAAGGGGTAGCTCGCGTAAGAGGTGTTCGAGTAGCCGATGGGCAGCCAAGAAGTGCGGCTCGCGCTCCCGCATACGCTGGAGAGGTCGATATCGGCCCCAAGGTAGATGGTCTTCCCCTCGAAAGAGACCGAATGCCCGTCGAAAGCGGAAGCATCGACGAGGTGCGCGAGCCCGGCAAGCTGCTCGGCAGTGGTGATGGTGTAGGAGTCCGCATCGGGGCGAGAAGAGTACCAAGAAGTGTCGTAAGAGGAGACGGTGGAGGCGAGCATAGCGGCAGGCGCAATGCAGAGGCACCCGAGAAGAGCGAGCGCCAAGGCGAAAAGACGCTTGAGCGTCATGCGCGTATGGTCCGTGAGAATCAATACACTGTCCAACCTGCCGAATCGAGCGGTGCGAAGGCCGCCGGGTGCGGAGCCGCCCGGCGCCGTCCCGCCTGTTTGCAATCGCTATATTCTAGCAGAGCAATAATCTGGTGCGCGACTATTTGCGAGAGAGGGTGCAGGCGGACGGGGCGGACGGGGCAAACCGCAGGTGGGCAGCCACAAGCGCGGCGGTGGGGCAGATGGGGGGAGGGTGCTTCAGAGTCGGCCCAGGGGCTCCCCGCGGATGGGGCGGCAGCGTGCAGCAGACGGAACTCGGCGTTAGAGGATGCGCGTCGTCGCCTCTTGATACTTTCTCGCTATGTAGCGTTCCCTGTAGGGATGCAGGCCCTCTATCGGATCGCCCGTGAAACAGCGGAGGTGATTGAGCACGCAATCGTATGCGGCCAGGCAGGAGAACTTCACCCCTCCGGCGAAACGCGGGTTGCACTCCACGAAATGGAATACCCCCTGCTCGTCGCAGATGAACTCGAAGTTCACGCAGCCGCAGACGCCCAGCGCGTCGGCCAGGGCCTCGCAGCTGCTCGCCAGGTCGGCATCGGCGAAGACGCGCACGGAAGTGCCGGCGCCGTTGAGGGTGCGCAGCAGCTCCTCCCTAGGCACCGAGACGACGGCGCCCGAAATCGGGTCGCGCACCACGTCCACCGTGCAGACGTGCCCCTTCACCATGGGCTGCACCACGTAGCCTTCCAGATCCTCACGCGAGGCAAAGCGCTCCCAATCGGCCCCGGAATCCAGCTTCGCCAGGCCCTCGCTGCTGCGGCCGCGGGCGGGCTTGGCGATGACGGGCAGCGCATCGGGTCCCCCCGCATCGATTACATCGCGAGCCCGGCGCGTGGGTATCGTGCGGATCGGCAGGGCGCGCGACTCTATGAAATCGAAAAGGGCCATCTTGTCGCGACAGATGCGGACCGTATTCTCCGGGGACAGACACAGCACCGCCCCAACTTCCCGGAGGCGTTCGCGCTGCTCGTTCAGCACGTCCACTTCCACATCCGTGAGGGGCATGACGTAACGGGCGCCCTCATCCTCGACCAGCTTGCAGATAAAGTCCCTGTAAGCCGCATCGCGGGCCAGCGGGGCCTGGTGAAACGAGTCCACCTCGCCTGCCAGCGCCAGCCACTCCGCAGGGTAGATGTCGCAGCCCGCAACGCGCAACCCGGCCGCATGCAAACCGCCGATCACGGCATCTGCCGCGAAAGAGCCGATCGCCGTGACCAGCACGGTCGGCACGACGGCGGGCGCGTCGGCTGCCGCGGGCGCGGGGCGACCCGTCTTCACCTTCGCCTTCTTCTCCATGACCGCCCCCTATCGCGCCACGGCGTTGCGCCGTGCTTTCTGCTCGGACGTCAACGCGTCGAGGGCCGCCATACGCTCGCGAAAAAACGCGCCCGTCTCCGGCTGCGCCATCAGCGGGGTGAAAAGCTGCAGGTACGGCAGCCCGGAGTGAGAGTTGATCTCCATGATGCGCGGCCCCTCGTCGGTCACGCCCACATCGAAGCCCAGATACTCCAGCGGGCCCAGTCGCCGCGCCACCTTCCCCGCCATCTCGAGCGTCTCGTCCCACTGAGGCATCGGCCCCTCCGCCTGCACCTCGCTGTCCGGATGACGCTCGACCATGCGGGTGCGGTTCGCGTACACCAGCCGCGCACCGCCGATGCGGCCCGTGGCGAAATCGACCGTGCAATTGTAGGAGCACATGCTCTCGTCGATGGGCGCCCGATAGTTGGCCTTGGTGCCCTGCGTGCCGGCCTTCACCGCGAAACGCAGGTAGTTGGCCACGGGAGAGGGACGCGCGCCGTCGGGGTTCAAGACCAGCAGGCGCAGCGTGTGGATAGCGGGGCTTACCCTCGCAAGCTGCGAGGCCGGGCGGATGAGCTCGGTGAAGACGTAGTTGGAGTGCGAGGCGACGAACTGTTCAACGCCCATGCGGCCGACTTCCTCGCCGTCGACCTGCCATGCGCCCTGCGTGTAGGCGAGTTCGTGAAACCCCGAGGCCCCTTCCCCGTTGCAAGGTTTGCAGGCGAAGGCGCCGACTCGTTTCAGCTGCGCGAGGAAGCCCCGGATAGTGGGGTCCATCTCGCTATCGGACAGGGGCACCAGGCGGCCGGGGGCGGCAGCGGGCGCTGCTGTGGCGGCGGCCGCGGGCGCGGGGATGCCCCCCGCAGAGTCGGGAGAGGTGTAGTAATAGTAAGCGGGCAGATACCGGTCCATATCCGTGCCTGCGAGCAGGTACTTGAGGGTGAGCTTGTCGTTGATCCAAAGTCGCTGCCAGCTGTTGAGGGGCCAGAGCCGAGCGTAGTCGTAGTCGGAAAGGTAGTCCTCCAGACGATGCTCCAGAAGGTCGTAGCCCGACAACGATTCCGCGCGGAAGCCTCTCTCGTGAGCCCAGGCGAGAGCGTCGGCATCGAACAGGCCGCATTCGCGCTCCCACTCCAGCGCCTTCAGGTACGACTGGGCCATACGCCGGGTGAAACCCTGTTCGAGCATGTCTTCCAGGGTGCTTGCAATCATTCGAGGCTCCTCTTCTGGACGCGCATATTCGGCCTTGCCCCTCGCATCGGGGCAGCCGTCCGTATTCGGCTCCCAAGTATACCAACTCTCCGACGCGGGTAACCTGGCTACCCGCGTCAGGTTACCTGTACCAGCTTACCCGCGTCGGCGCATTGAGGAATCTCGGAGTCGACGGGCAGCGAAGGGGGCGGCGGGCGTGTTTTCGCTTATACTCATTCAGAACAGGCGCCCGGCCACCGAGCCAGCCCGCCGACCGCCCACTCGACCCATCACCCGACCCAGCCGACCCGAGGAGTCCCTTGCCGCAACGAAGCCTGAAAACCGCCACCATCAGCTCGCTGTTCTGGAAGCTCTTCGAACAGGGCGGCAACGCCCTCATCACGCTCGTGGTCGAGATCGTGCTCGCACGTCTGCTGGCCCCTGCCCAGTTCGGCGCCCTCGCCATCATGCTCGTGTTCGTGAACGTGGGCACCGTGATCGTGCAATCCGGACTCAACACCGCCATCATCCAGTCGGTGCGGGCCGACGAGAGCGACTACTCGACCGTCTTCTGGATGAGCCTGGCCCTATCCGCCCTGCTTTACCTGGCCATCTTCCTCTCCGCGCCCGCCGTGGCCTCCTTCTACTCCATGCCGGACATTCTCTGGCCGCTGCGCGTGCTGATGCTCGTGCTGCTGGTGAACGCCTACAACTCCGTGCAGGAGGCGATAGTGGCCCGCGAGCTGGCCTTCCGCAAGACCTTCCGCGCCACCGTGACAGCCTCCGCCACCTCGGGCGTCATCGGCATCGCGCTTGCGATCGCCGGCGCGGGGCTGTGGGCGCTCGTCCTACAGCAGCTTCTCCTGCAAATCGTGCGCTGCATCGTCCTGGCGGCGCAGGTGCCATGGAAGCCGCATGCGATCCTCGACCCCTCGCTCGCACGCAAGCATTTCCGCTTCGGATGGAAGCTTCTCGCGTCGGGCCTGCTCGACCAGGCCTCCACCAGCTTGTCCGACCTCATCGTCGGGCGACTCTTCACCAGCGGCGAACTGGGGTACGTCTCGCAGGGCAAGAAGTACCCGCGAGCGTTGGCGGTCATGCTCGACGGCGCCATCCAACCGGTGATGCTCTCGGCCACGGCGCGTATCCAAGAAGACAAGGAGCGGGTGAAGAGCCTGGCGAGGAGGGCGTTGAAGACCAGCACGTTCCTGGTGGCCCCGGCAATGACGCTCTTCGCCGTGGCGGCCGAGCCGATAGTGGTGCTGTTCCTGGGCGAGAAATGGCTGCCGAGCGTGCCGTTTCTGCAGATGTACTGCATCATCTGCGCGCTGCGCCCGTTGCACACCACCAACCTGCAGGTGATAAACGGCATGGGGCACAGCGAGGTGTTCCTGAAATTGGAGGTGCTGAAGACCGCGCTGAGCATAGGCGTCCTGCTCTTCTGCGCCTTCGTGCTGCACGACCTGTACGCCATCGTGGGAGGGAACATCCTGGTGGGCATCGGGTGCGCTCTCATCAACGCCCACCCCAACAGGCGCATCATCGGCTACGGCTACGGCGAGCAGATCCGCGACGTGGCTCCCGCGTTCCTGCTGTCCGCAGCCGCCGGGGCTCTGGCCTGGGCGGTTTCGCTGCTGGCTTTGGGCGGCGTGGCGACCCTGCTGCTGCAGATCGCGACGATGGTAGCGGGCTCAGCGGCGCTGGCGAAGTTGCTGCATATCGAGGCGTTCGACTACTTGCTGGCCACGTTGCGAGAGATTGCGGGGCGCTAGACTCGCCGGACGCCGGCACGCACGCGGGCGCCGGGCGGGCGAGCCGCGGGCCGCCGCTAGAGCAGGCCGAGCAGGAAGAGCAGGCGAAGGGGGAGCTCGTCTTTGGTCAGCTGGCGCAGGCGATGCGGGTAGAACGCCTTCGCCATGCGGCCTTTCTCCAGGAAGCGCTCGAGGACGGCGCGTTTCTCGGGATCCAGACGATCGGCGTAGAGCGCATGGAAGCGCTGCAGCTGCCGGGTGATGTCCCGCAGCTGGCCTCCTCGCAAGAACATCCGCACGCGCTGCCGGCAGAGCGCCAGCCCCTTGGCCCCCGTGGGGCTCGCATTCCGGCCGGTGCGGCGGTAGTCCAGGCAGATGAAATCGTCGAACACGATCGTCCCGAAAGCGGCCGCCGTCAGAGCCAGCCACCAATCGTGCTGGTAGACGTCCTGCTTGCCCGCGGCCTTTGCCATGTCGAGCAGACGACGATTGAAAAGCATCGTGTTGCCGGAGGCCATGTTCTCGTAGAGCAGCAAGCTGAAGTCGAGGCCGCGCACGTTGTGGTGCGAAGGCTCGACGGGGACCATGTCCGCATCGCAGAAGAGATACTCGCTGCAATAGAGCAGCGGCTGGTCGGGGCTCCGATCCTGCAGCTTATCGAGCGCACGGGAGAGCTTGTCCGGATGCCAGACGTCGTCCTGGTCGCAAAGGGCCACGTAGTCCGCCCGGTCGGGCACCTGCGCGAGCGCATCGAGGAAAGACGGCACCGCGCCCTCGTTGCGGCCGCGCACCAATTGCAGCTTGCCTTGTCCTTCGTAGGCCTCCAACAGGTCGAGCGTCGCGTCCTTCGACCCATCGTCGCGGACGAGAACGTGAAGGTCCGCCCGCGAGCGCACGTCTTGATCGAACACGCTCTCGAGCTGCGAGGGAAGGCAGTCCCGGCCGTTGTACGTGGAGAGCACGACCCAGATTTGCGGGCGTGCGGCGGCCGCGGCGGGAGCGGCGGGAGCGGCGGGAGCGGGCTCGGCGGCGCTGCCGAGGCTCTTGCACTCGCTTCCCCTCACCATTTTATATCCCTCTTGAACGTGCGGATGAAGCAGCTGTAGGCGCCGAGGAACGGGCCCATCAGCCCCAGCTTGAAGACGCGGTGAGCGATGCGCATGTTGCGAAACGTCGCTCCCCTGCCGCCGGCGTAGCTGCGCATGAAGTAAGGCGAATCGCGCCACGTGGGGAATTCCGCGTCCAAAAACGCTGCCGTGTCGCGTGCCTCCTCGCTCACCCTTACCTCCGGCGTGCTCGAGAGTCGGAACAGCGCCGAGATGCCCAGGTGCACGAAGGCCATGGCGTCCAACATATTGAACATCGCTTCGCTGGCGCCGTCCGCACGATACAGGTCGCGGACCTCCAGAAACGCCTTGCGCATGGCCTGCACTTGTCCGGGCTTCATGCTGGTTATCATCGAATCGGAGCGCACCAGGTAGTGCACGATCGGCCTGTCGGAGAAGGCCACTCTGCCGCCGGGGCCGCAGGGCGCGTCGGACGCGGCGGGGCCAAAGCCGCCGCCCTTGCATGCCTGCAGGTACGCGAGCAGATGGAACACCACGTCGTCGAGCACCGGCGGCGGAGATTGCAGGTCGTGCATGTTCTTCAGCACGCCCGCGCGGAAGGCCTTGTTCCAAGGCGCCGTATTCACTTCCAACAGACGGCCGGGGTCCTCCGACAACCGCAACGGCGGGCGCTCCAGACACATCTCGCGCGAGACGACCCGACCCGTCTGCGAATCCTCGCGCAGAAAACCCGCGACCGCGATGTCGGCATCGGAGCGCTGCGCCAGCGTCAGGAGGGTCTCGGCGAAGGCGGCCTCCACGTAATCGTCGCTGTCGACGAAGCCGATGTAGCGCCCGCGAGCCCGCGCGATGCCGTCCATGCGACCGCGCCAGACGCCCTCGTTGCGCTTGTCGACCAGCACGACCTTGCCCGGATAGCGGCGCGCGTAATCCTCGATGATGCGCTTGCAGCCGTCGGGCGATCCGTCGTTGATGCAGATGACCTCCAAATCCTCGCGTGTCTGCGCAAGGAGGGAGTCCAGGCAGCGCGGCAGGTAGCGCTCCACCTTGTAGCAGGGAACGATTATGCTGAGCGCGATGTCCTGCGCGGACGCGGCCGCGATTTCGGGCGTTCTTTCAGTCATTGAATCTCATTTCGTGAACAGGTAGACGCGGGCATGCTCCTCCTTGAAGACGCGCTCGCAGGAAGCGTAGCCGTAGAGATCCTTCACCTGCGCGAGCACGACGTCTTCGTCGAAATCATGCTTGTAGGTCCCCAAATAGACCACCAGCCGGTCCGCTTCGGGGTATTCCTGCAGGTAAGAGCCGACCAGATCCTTGTCGGACACATCGTCGACGACGAGGATGCTCTCGTAGTTCAAAAGCTGCACCAGGTCTGCGGAAAGAGAGGGATTGACGTTGGCGGTGAAGTAAAGGCAGGGGTCCGAGTCGTGTTCCCGGGCGAAGGCGTTCTTGGCAACGTCTTGCGGATACAGATACGAAGGCGCCTTGTCGAAGAGCACGATGCCCGCGGAAAAGGCAACCGCCACGGCCAAGAACGCAGCGGCGAGCGCAGGGGAACGCCGCGAGGCGACCTCCCAGACCGCGCCGGAGCCCGCGCCCGCCTCCGCGCGGGAGCCGAGCGAGACCTTCACCCAGGCGAAAAGCCACCCCACCGCCAGCGTGAGCAGCGAAATCAGATGGTACTCGTAGCGATCCGAGTGCAGCGGCGCTATCACGACCACCACGACCAGGCTCAGCAGCGCGGGCACCACCAGCAGCGTCCCCTCCGATACCTTCGCCACCTCCCGCGTCGGCACCAGACGTCGCCGCGCGGCCAGCACAACGGCAAGCGCCACAAGCACCGCCGCGATGACGATGAGCGCCCGAGCGGACCCCGAGGCACGATGCGCCGCGTCGATGAAGCTCGAAAGGTAGCCCGAGCTGTCCGAGGCATGCTCGGAGACGCTGCCATATCCGCCGAAACCCGAGGTCAAATGCTCAATGCACGCGGGGAAGCTCGCGAGCATCGCAAGGCCGCCGCCCACGACGCAACCGCAGTACGCAAGCGTGCGCCCGAGCTCCTTGCGCCCCACGAGAGACCCCACGACGAAAAACACGCTTGCGAAAAACGCGTAGAACAGGAAGAAGTACTGCGTCATGAGCCCCAAGTACGCAACCGCGAACAGGCCCGCATACACCGGCCAGCGGCCGCCGCGCCACGCCTTCAGCACCAGCAAGGCGAAGGCAACGGTGAACAGGGCCAACAGCGCATACATGCGCACCATCAGCAGATTCGAGAGCGCCATGCCGCTTGTCGCGTAGACGCCCACGGTGAAGGCCGCCGAAATCTCGTCGGAGAGCAAATCCAGCGCCAGCTTGTACAACAGCACCAGCGTGACCAGAAAGAACACAAGATTCAGTCCCAAGCCCGTCCACTTGGAGAAAGTCCCCGGGGCAAACGAAGATACCACGTTCATAAGCCAATAGAAAAGCGGCGGATGCACGTCCTGGGTCTGGTTGTAGTAGACCGATGCGAACGAGAAGGCGTCCTGCCCGCCGGTCACGGCAACGTAGTCGAAGAGGTCCTGGCTAGAGACCACGCGCCCGGTAAGGTCGCCGCCGAACACGTCGCGCAAAAACGGGGCGAAATAGCTGTTGGCCAAACCGTAGGAGTAGATCTCGTCGAGGAAGTACCCCTCCTTCATGCAGCAGAAATACACCCCCACGGCCAGGGACAAGACCAAGACCGCGCAAAACGGCAGGTGCCTTCGGCAACTTATCCGGAAATCCGCCACGAGCTTCCCCCTATAGATCGATCGGGCGGCCGCGCAACATGCGCAGCGCCAAAACGGTATACCATTGAATCGGCGCGAACAAATACGCGTACCAGCGAGGCTGATGCAGGATCTCCTTCAGCGTCTCGCCGAGCTTGCGCACCTTCACCTTCCCCACGCTCCACTTGAGCAGGAACCGATAGCACGTTCGCCGTGCGGTCTCCATCGCCTCGGGCGAGCCGTGCGCACGGGAATACTCCACCAGCGAGCGACCGTAGCGGACCTCGTTCTCCGCGTAGGCCTCGTCGAAGCGCGTGCGGGCGCTGTAGCTGGTGCCCTTGTGCTTGACGTGGCGATACGCGCCGGTGACGTCGGGCAGGCAGTGGATGCGCCCGATGGAGAGCAGGATAAAGGCATTGCGGCGGTCCCCCGGGTAGGACCCGTAGGTCTTCATATGGCAAAAGTCCAGGTAGTGACTATAGAATTCCGGCCAACGCACCATCAGCGTGCTCCAATGCCCGGGCAGCGCGGAGTAGAAGAACTCGCGGTAGGTGTAGTCCGCGAGCGGACACTCGGGATAGCGCTCGCCGTTGGGCAGGGAGTCCTCGCCGACGACCTGGACCTTGGCATATACGCCCGAGCAATCCGGATTGGCCTGCAAATAGTCCACTTGCTTGCGCAGCTTCTCGGGGTCCGTCCAGAAGTCGTCGCCCTCTACGAAGGCGCAGTAGCGTCCGCGCACGCGCCGCCACAGGTCCTGGCCGTTCCCCGAGCCGCCCAGGTTCTTGTCGCGCAGTATGAAGGTGAAGTTGTCCGGGAAGTCGCAAGCCAGATCGCGCAGGACCCGGGCCGTGCCGTCCGGAGAGCAATCCTCGCCCACCAGCACCTCGTAGGCGAAGTCCACTTGCTGCATGGCTATGCCGCGCAAGCAGCGCTCGATATAGTCGCGATGGTTGTACGCCTCGATGACGACGGAGACGAGAGGGCTGCCGACGTAGGTGGGCGCCTGGGGCTGCGAGTCGTCTGTGATGATGGCGGGCATGGGTGCGATCTCCTTGTGGTTGCGTCGCATCATTCTAGCAGTATGCGCGGCTTTTTGGACGGCGGGCGCGGCGGGCGCGGCGGGCGCGGGGCGGAAGCATCATAGAGGGCATCCACCACGAGGTCCTGCCCGTGTACGGCCTGCAGTGGCATGCGGAGAACCCGAGGATGCACTGGCAAGGCACGTTGGTGGCGAAGCGCTTCTACCGAATGGCGGCGACGTTCTCGGACTAGCGCAGGCCCCGGCGGACCCTACTCGCAAAAGAGCAGGTCGATGGTCGCGGGGGTGAAGACGGCCGAGGGCCACGAAGGACGAGGCGAAGAACCGCGCTCGCAAGGGAGCACGAGGATTATCGATTCAGGACGGCCGTTAAGGCTTCCCTCTCCGATTTCGGGCGCCGGGCCCTCCCCCGTCCCCCCGCCGTACAGGCCTTTGTCGCACACGCAGTCGAAAAGGTCGGCCGAGATGCGGACGGAAGCCAGCGCATCGAGATCGTCCGCGTCTGCGAGCAGCGCGACGGGCATCCCCTCGTTAACGCATTGGTAGACGAAGCGAAGAACGGGCAGACACGCGCGCC
>CAJOOG010000101.1 GCA_905236045.1 uncultured Denitrobacterium sp. | reverse complement strand
GCCCCGAGCACCTGGGTGAGCATCACCTCGATAAAGCCGGCTGACTCGCCCGCGCCCGTAGCGGCCACCATGCCGGAAAAGCAGGCGAACAGGGCCACGCCCACGCCGTCGTTGAACAGCGACTCGCTCTCGATGAGGAAGGAGACATTTTTCGGAAGCCCGAACTTCTTCAGGATGCTCGTCGCGGCGATGGGATCGGTCGGGGCGACGATGCTGCCGAACATGAGGCACATGGGCAGCGTGAAGCTGTTAAGCCCGAGTAGGAGCGCGGCGCCGTAGAAGATGAGTCCGTAGAAAACGGCACCCAACAGCGTGCCTACGAACCGAAATTGTATAACACGCCCTACCGACTCTATGTCAACGGCGGCTTAACATAGAGAAATCTGAATATATACCGTTTTGGGGGCGCAACAGGCTGTAGGGCCGTCCGGCGGTTCAGTCGTCTGTGATTCCAATGTCGGCGAGGTAGGCGGACACGGCCTCCTCGTAGTCGAGCGCTGCCGTGGATTGCGGGGCGAAACGCCTGAGGGCCTCGCCGCTGCGTTGCGCCTTCCGGGCGTTCACGGTGTTCCTCACGCCCCGCCCGAGCAGGACAGCGCCGTGCTCTGCCGCAATCTCGGCTATCCGGTCGAGCATCTCGGGCTCGAGGTTGTTGCGCGCGTCGTAGCGCGTCACGACGATTCCCGCGACGCGCGGCTGGGCTCCGCGCACGAACTCTCTCACCTCGGCCACGCATTCGAGCACTGCCTCCATGCCGGCTACCGACGAGGCGTCGGCCATGCAGGGCACCACCACGTCGTCGGCCGCCGCGATGCCGTTGAGCGTCCTCAGCTGAAGGGCGGGAGGGGTGTCCACCACCACGAAGTCGTAATCGCCGAGGACGGGCTCGAGCGCCCGCGACAGCATGAGCTCGCGCCCCACACGGGAGCTCAAGGACTTGTCCGCATCGTCGAGGTCCTCGTTGGCGCATATCACGTCGCCGAAGGAGCGTGTGGGCTGTATGCAGCGCAGCACCTTCTCCCGCATCGGGCGCCTGTGTTCGAGCAGCTCGAGGGTGCCGGGCAGGTCCTTGTCCGCGCCCACATGCATGGAGAGGTTGCCCGGTTGGGCGTCCATGTCGACCATGAGCACGGCGTAGCCGCGCGCGGTGAGGGAGGCGGCGAAGGCCTCGGCGGTGGTGGACTTGGCGACGCCGCCCTTCTGGTTGGCGAACGCGATCACGCGGGCGCGTGCGGCGCCATCGCTTTGCTTCTGCCTCGTCATGCGCGCCACCTCCTCGCAATAGACATCGGTGTTGACAAGCGGGCGTGCCTGGGGGACGGCATCTGATCACCTCTTTCATTACTCGGCAAGACGCTCGCCCTGGGCAAACGCCTCGCTCTAGACAATGTGACGACTCCATTCTCATGCACTCGAGCCGTTTCGGGAGGTGACAATCTGGAACCCCCCTTCCTCGGAACCGCGGAATGCATTAAAAGGGAAGCTATTCGGCAAAAACAGAAAGAAGACCTTGATGGAAATGGTGAGCGTTTACGAAGCGATGGCTTCCAAGCGACAGGTGAAGCAGGACCTAAGGGCGTGGGAGTACATCCGCGAACTGTGCAGCCTGTCGGCCGACGACCTGAACAAAACGGCCATCGTCGATGGAAGCGAAGAGTACACCTACGAGCAAATGTTCCAGGAATGGAAGCGCTATGCCTCGGTCTTTTCCGCTCTGGGCATGACCGAAAAGCAGGATGCGCGGGTGGGCATTCTGGGCTCCCCCAGCATAGCGACCATCTTCTCGTTTTACGGCCTGAACATGGTGGGCGCGGAAATCTCGCTCGTCTCGTCTTGGTCGGCGTTCAACTTCACCCGCGTAAAGGAGACGATCGCCGAAGAGGGGCTCACAGACTTCATCCTCACCGACGATTTGGTGCAGCAGGACCTCGTCAGGGAGCTTCTGACCAGGCGCAAGGAGCTGGGGCTTCGCCATGTGATCGTCTTGCATGTGCCCATCGCGGGTCCCGCCGCCATCCCCCTGCTGACGGCTGCCCAGGAGGCCAAGTACTCCGTCATGGCGGGGCTCTATCGTCCCATCTACATGGAGACCCTCTTAAAGGCGCTCGGCAGCCATCCGGTCCATTACGCTTCGCAGGAGATGCGCGAGGCTGCGATTATCCTGCACACTTCCGGAACCACGAGCGGGACCGGAAAGCCCGTGCCGCTGTCGGACGGTGCGTTGAACGCGGCAGTTGCGAGGTTCATGATGATGAAGGACATCTCGCTGCCCTACGACCATCTGGTGACCTCCATAATGGTGGATCTCAGCAACTCCTATGGCATCATCGACCAGGTCCACCTGCCCTTCGCCATGGGCGGGGCGGTGGTCATCATACCGTTCGGCATGCTGAACCCCTGGTTCTACAAGGCCGTCTCGACCTATCGCATCTCGTTTCTGTTCACCGTGAACTCCATGATCGAGCGCTGGATGAAGCTGCCGGAGGACACGGATTTCGATTTCTCCAGCCTGGAGTTCGTGGCCCTCGGCGGCACGGCGGTCTCTGCGGCGGAGAAGAGGCGCTACCACGAGTTCATCGAGGCCCACAGCGGCGAGAACGTGACGATCTTGAACGGCTACGGCCTGTCGGAGCTGGGCGCCGCCTGCTGCTTGTCCACGCCGGATCTGGACGACGAGTCCATCGGATACCCGATGCCGGGAATCGACATCCGGCTCTGCGACGACGAGACCGGCCGCTTTTTCTCCCCCCAGGGCAATGCGTGCGAAGGCGTGCTCTACATCAGCTCGGACTCGATGGCCTCGCCCGAACTCGACGGGAAAGAGGTCATCAGCATGGAGATCATCGACGATGCGCCCTATGTGTGCACCAACGACACGGTGCGCGTGGACGCGGACGGGCGGATCGCCTACCTGGGCCGGGCCAACCGCTTCTTCCTGCGCGACGAGGGGCGCAAGTACGAGTCCGGCAGGGTGGAAGCGGAGTTTTCCCGGCTGGCGTCCGTCGAGAACTGCGGCATCGTGCCGGTGTTCCTGAAGAGCACCCATGAGAGCGTCCCCATGCTGTGTGTCAAGACCCTGGACGGGGCGGGCGAGCCCGCAGACGTCATCTTGCAGGCGCTCAGGCAGGTGTTCATCGAGGAGAGGGCCTTGCCGGAGGACTGCGTTCCCAGCCAGGTGATGCTGGCGGACAGGCTTCCCCTGAACGTCAACGGCAAGGTCGACCTGTTCCAGCTCAGCCGCGGCCTGGTTTCCGGCAACAGGTACGCGGTAAAGCCGGTTCGCGAGGGAGGCCAGCTGTCCGGATTCGAGCTGGCCGAGCGCGAGGAAGGGCCGTCGGACATCGTCGAGATGGCGTTCGAAGAGATATCCGACGGCATGAGGCATAGCATGTCCACGAACCGGTTCATGGAAGTGCTGAGGAAGGAGTCCCCGACCGCAAGCGACTTCAGCGAAGCGCTATTCGGGGATTTCGATTCCATGAACCAAATGTACCAGGAGATCATGAGGAGCATGTTCGGCGCGTGGGGCCAGGCGTTCCCCTTTTTCAGCCGGTTCGTGCCCATCCAGATGCCTGAAACGGTGGCCATGAGGGAGATGATGCCTTCTGCCGTCAACATGGCGCCCGGAATGCAGATGATGGCGCAGAACATGCGGAAAATGTCGCTGCACGCCCCGACCATGGTGATGGGCATGGCCCAGGCCATGCAGCCGATGTTCTTCCGGCAGCAAAAACGGATGCTCTCCAACATGGAGAAGATGAACCAGATGTCGAGGCGCTTCTACGAACGCGATCGCAAGATGGCGAAGTGGTGGTTCGGCATGCCCATCAGGTAAGGGCGCAACAGGGGACGCACCGTACGGCAGGAGTTAAGGCAGGATAGAACGCGCCGTCGGAGCGTAGAATATACGGGAACGAAAACGGCAAGCTCGACAGGGTCGGGCAGTGCCACGACACGAAAGTAGGAGAATCGTATGAAGTTCGAGAATTTGACAGACGAGCAGAAGGCGAAGGCGGCAAACGCCAAGACTCCCGAGGAGATCCTGGCGCTCGCCAAGGAGGAAGGCTACGAGCTTTCCGACGAGGAACTCGAGGCTGTGGCGGGCGGTTGGGGAGACCCCTGTCCGGACTACTCCGGATTAGCCTGCGGTGATTTGTGTTAGGCCCGAAAGGCAGGGCTCATGTGAGCGCCAGGGCCCAAGAGGACCAGAAGGGGCTTCCTGCGGTTGCTAATCCGCGGGGTTGTAGGAACCATAACTCTCGTCGCATTTGCAAGCCCAGTGATCGCCGCCGGCAATGCCTTCCAGTTCGGCGTCGGAAAGCTCGTAGCCTCCCTCTTTGGCGAGGTCGAGTATTTCCTCGGGGGTCTTGCACGCTTTTGCTTTTTCCTGCAGTTCGGGGCTCAGCTCTTCGAATTTCACGGTGGACCCTTCTCTCATACGTTGCTTTGCTCTGCTTATTATACGCAGCCAGACGAGAAGCGTCTTGCATATATGATGCAAGGGGCCGTGATCGGATGGAAGGAAGTGACGTTCTGGAACCTCCCTTGCGCGGAATCGCGCGGTCGATTAGAAACGTAATGGGCCGAAGGGCCGACCTTCGACCCATGTTGTGAAGAGGAAAGGGGAACGAAGTGAAGAAGAGACTACCGGGGCTGCTCTGCCTCATCGCGATGGCTGCTCTCGCGGCGACGCTCGTCGCGTGCGGGGGCAACGCTGCCAGCACCGCGCCCGCCAGCTCCAGCGTGGCGAGTGCCGCCGAAAGTGCCAGCGCGTCGCAGCAGGGTGAAAACGCCGGCGATCCGCTGAGCCTGTGGGCCGACGACGCGCCGCTCAAGCAGCAGCTTACGGCCTTCGTGAAGGCCGCGACCGACGAGTCGTCGCCAGACTTCATACCGGTGGAAGACCGCATCGCCACGTTCGACTTCGACGGGACGCTCTTCTGCGAGACCGACCCGAACTACTTCGACTACACGATGCTCGTCTACCGCGTGACCGAGGATGCGACCTACAAGGACAAGGCATCGGACTTCGAGAAGTCCGTGGCGGCGAAGATCGTCGACCAGAACGAGAACGGCACGAAGTACGAGGAGCTGCCCGTCGAGCACGGCCAGGCGGTGGCCAGCGCCTTTGCGGGCCTGACGGTCGACGAGTTCTATGCTTACGTGCACGAGTTCATGAAGCAGCCCATGCCGAGCTACGAGGGAATGGCCCGCGGCGGGGGATACTACCTGCCGATGGTCCAGGTCGTCGAGTACCTCCAGGCCAACGACTTTAGCGTTTACATCGTCTCCGGCACCGACCGCCTCATCGTGCGCGGCATCTTCTCTGACGAGTCCTGCCCCATCGATCTGCCGCTCAACCAGGTGATCGGCTCGGACGAGACGCTGGTGGGCTCCGCGCAGGGGGACGCAGACGGGCTCGACTACACGTTCACCCAAGACGAGAAGCTCGTCTTGGGCGGCGAGTTCACGCTCAAGGACCTCAAGCAGAACAAGGTCTACCTCATCCAGCGCGAGATCGCCAAACAACCGGTGCTGTCGTTCGGAAACTCGTCGGGCGACTTCGCCATGGACAACTACGCGCTCTCCAACTCGAAGCACCCCGCAGCCGCTTTCCAGCTGTGCTGCGACGACCTTACGCGCGAGAACGGCAGCGAGAGCAAGGCTGACGCCATGCGCGAGGACTGCCAGAAGAACGGCTACGTGCCCGTCTCGATGGCAAACGACTGGAAGACCATCTACGGCGACGGCGTGACGTATCTCGGAGCCGAAGAGGAACTCGCCAAGGCGGCGTAAGGCGATGGATACGACGAGAAAATGGAAGCGGGCGATCGAAGCCCGAACAACGCTACTTTATATAGCAGGAAATACATGCTTGCAAAAGGCGGGCACGACGACATAGGAGGAATTGAATGTCGCAATTGTATATTGTGACCGTTCTGGTCTCGCTCGTGATCGGCGGGCTTTCGACATGGTACGTGAACTCGTCCCAGAAGAAATACCGTTCAGTCACGACATCGACGGGATTAACCGGGCAACAGATCGCGAAGAACATGATGGAGCACTACGGGATAGGGGATTTGCCCATACGTAGGGGGCGCGCGAACCAAAACCACTTCAACCCCCGGAAGAACTCCATCACGCTCGACCCCCACGCCTACGGTTCGTCTTCCGTCACGGCAATCGCGACAGCTTGCCACGAGGTTGGGCACGCCTGTCAATTCGCCCAAGGCTATCTTCCCATGAAAGTCCGCAGCGCCTTGGTCCCCGTCGTCAACTTCACGCAGGGGTCTTGGTTCATCATATTGCTGGTAGGCGTCTTGCTCAACGTGGCGGGTCTGGTCGACTTGGCGCTTGCGTTCTATGCGGTGTCGCTGGTTTTCCACCTCGTGACCTTGCCCGTGGAATTCAACGCGTCCCGCCGCGCATTGGAGTACATGACCGAGATCGGAATCGCGGACCAGGAGATAACAGGTGCGAGGGCGGTCTTGCGCGCCTGCGCCCTGACCTATGTCGCGGTGGCGCTGATGAGCGTTATCTACCTGCTGTACCGCTTCGTAAGGCACAGCAGGATAAAGGGAAGGATGTGAGCCGGAAGCGCGAGGGGAGGGCCTCGGCGCACGGGATAGGGCATCACGGCGCGTGTCCGCGAAGGCAGCGCTCTTATGTCCCGGGGGGTGACATTCTGGAATCCCCCTTGCATGGAGTCATCGAAGGCTTTAAAAATATCCGTGCTTGTTTTGCGAAGGTGTTTTATTGGGGATAAGGAGATAGGGATGTTCAAAACAAGTTAGCGATAATCGCGACGGCCGGAATGCTTGCCATGTGCATCGGCCTTACCGCCTGCGGTGGGAGCAATGCGTCCAGCTCGACCGCATCCAGCTCGAAGACCGCATCGGGTGCCACTGCGACCGACACAATCCTCTACTGGGAGGGTACGCTCTCCGATGGTTCGATCGTCGACCTCACGGCCGACCCGCTGAACGGCTTGGCTGCCGTCTCCGTCGCCAAGAGCGACTACTCCGATGCCGCGGTGTGGTTCGGTACTGCTAGCGTCGCGTCGGATGGCGTGGTCACGATTACGGATGCTGAGACCAGCCATCCCATCAAGCTCACCCCCGTCAGCGTTGCCGAAGACTCGATGAATATCGATGTCGAGGATTACGGCGAGGTCACGCTCAAGCCGATTACCGAGTCGGAGTTCAAGGCGTACGCGGAGAAGGTTGCGGCGACTCCCGAAGGCAAGAAACTGAAGAAGGAAATCAAGAGCGAGCTCAAGAAAATCGAAAAGAGGGTTGCGAAGCAGGCCCAGAAGCTCGTGGACGAGTTCAATAGCCTAGACGACAGCACGGTGTTCTTTTCGTGCTTCTGCACAAGGGGGTTCCAGAATGTCACCCCCCGAGCATGGAAACGGTAATTCGGGCGGTGGATCTTCCATGTAGTATTGTATAGAGTTGACCTGATTATGCAGGCGCTCCGTTGCTGTGGAATACGATAAGCGAGGTTGAACCGTGATTGAAACGCGCGGCATCGGCAAGAACTATTCAGGAGCGGAGGACGCGGCGCTTTCCGACGTGTCGGCGGAGTTCGGCAACAGCGGCCTTGTCGCGATTTGCGGGCCGGCGGCCTGCGGGAAGACCACGCTGCTGAACATCTTGGGAGGGATAGAGCGGCCCGACTCCGGCGAGCTGCTCGTCGACGGCGAGCCGGCGAGCAAGTACCGCGAGGGCGCTTGGAACGAGTACCGCAACGCGCGCGTTGGGTTCGTGTTCCAAGACCCGGTGCTCGTGCGGGACCGCACCGCGCTCGAGAACGTCGAGCTGGCGCTGACCATTTCGGGCGTCGGGAGGCGCGAACGGTGCGAACGGGCGCTCGAGGCGCTGCGCCTTGTGGGAGTGGAAGGCTGCGCGTCGAAGAAGCCCGCGGACCTTTCCAGCACCCAGCAGCGGCTCGTGGCGATCGCCCGCGCCTTGGCGAAAGAACCCGACATCCTGCTCGCCGATGAACCGACGTGCGGGATCGACAAGAGTTCTGCGAAAACGGTGATGGACGCGCTCGAGCGTGCCGCCGAAAACCGGCTCGTGGTCATGGCGACGAGCGACGAGGGTCTGGCGGCGGATCACGCGAGCCGTGTCATACACCTTGAAGGTGGAGAAGTGGTCGGCGACGAGGCCGCAGGTGCAGGCGCATCTGCCGAGCAGGCTACCGAAGAAGATTATTCCGCCGAGCAAGACGTGGAAAAATCCGACGATGAGCAGGTCGTAGGAGAACCTGCGCAGCCTTCGGAAGAAGGCGCCGCCGCCGTTGGCTCCCGCGCGAAATCACGCCGGAGCATGCCCTTTTCCACGGCGGTGTCGTACTCGGTCCGCAACATCTCCGCGAAGAAGGGGCGGGCGATCCTCACGGCCATCGCTTCGGCCATCAGCATGATAGGCATTGCGGCCATCGTGGCCCTCGCCGGCGGCGCGAACAACTACATCGACGCGATGGAGGAAGCCTCGATTGCCACCGACCCCATCGTCATCGCGAAATCGGGTCTCGACCTCACGGGCTTGCTCAACAGCGAGAATTTGAAGAATATCGCCGCCCAGAGCGCAACCGACCAGGAAGCTCCGCAGCCTTCGGATGCTGCAAAGGTGAATACGCTGCAAGGCTCCATCGAAAGCTTGTCGTCGGTGCTCTCGGAGACGATGTCGCATGTCCGCGACAACGACCTGTCGGGCTTCAAGCAGTTCGTCGACTCCAACTCCGACGGCATCTTGGATTATGTCGACACCGTGCGTTACGACTATGGTGTAGCGCCCCTCGTGTACAACGGCGACACCTCGCATGGCGTCGAGCAGCTGAACCCCTCGACGCTCTCGACCTTGCTCACGCGTCGCGCAAACTCGACCACCGACACGATCAACGCGCTCGGGGGCTTCAACGAGATGATCGACGACCAGAGTATACTCGACGAACAAATGGACGTCGTCTACGGTGCGTGGCCCCAAAGCCTCGACGAATGCGTTGTCGTGCTCGACGGGAACGGCGGGCTTAGCGATCTCACGCTCTACTACCTGGGACTCTACGACCACGAGGCAGTCGACAACGCTATCGCCGCAGCGATGAACGGCGAGAGCATCGAGCTTCCCGAGGCACCTTCCGAGCTGTCCTATGAACAGCTTATGGATGCAAGCTTCGTGGTCCTGCCCCGCGTGAGCCTGTACCAGAAGAACGAGGCGCGCGACACATGGGCCGACAAGTCAAACGACGACGAATACGTGGCCGAGAAAATCGCGCAAGACGGCATAAGGCTGAAGGTGAGTGGCATCGTGAAGCCGAAGCAGGACGCGCTGTCCCCGCTCATGTCTGAAGGGGTTGGGTATACACACGCACTTTCCGACCGCCTTGTCGATATATCGGCGCAAAGTGAGATCACCCAGCAGCAGGTCGCGAACCCGGATATCGATGTGTTCACGAAAAAGAGCTTCGAGGACCTGATGGAGCACCCGGCGGGCAACCTCGACCTCGACAACATCATCACCGTGAACGAGGCGGCGATCGGGCGCATCATCGGCATATTCGATAGCGGGGAGGAGGAAGCGGCTGAGCCCGCCGCCGAAGACGATACCGATGTGCTCGGGGTCGACCTCTCGGAGATCGATTGGTCACAGTTCGAGATCGACACACGCGACATCCTCGACGCCGTGAACGAGGCGAGGATTTACGACGCGATCGCGCTCGCCTCGATGCTCGATCCCGAAGAGTCGGGCTTGCAGCTGCCTGCCGACAAGCAAGCCGAGGTGAGCGTCCTCACCGGGAAGATGGTTGCCGACTTCACGGCTTATGCAATTGGCGAAGGTGCTACAGCCGAGGACCTGCATGATTCGAAAGAGGTCGGGCAGTATTGGAAAAAGTACCTGAAGACCGATGCGGGCAAGAAGCGGATGGCCGAGCTCGACCTTCTCGTGGGCAAGGGTTACGGCGACGTCGTGCGCGGGCAGCTCGAGGAGTACCTGACGACCGTTTACGCCGAGGTCGTCATCGAAGAGGCCGCCGCCGACATCATTGAACAGGCCTTGGGGGAAATCGCGAAGCAGATCGAAAAAGAGCTCGAGCGCGAGCTCCCAGCCATCGCCGACAAGCTCGGCAGAGAACTCGAGGCGGCCATAGTCAGCGAGCTCAACCGCATTCTTGTCGAGGTGGAGCAGGGGGTCACCCAGGTCTCGGATCAGGTTTCAGCCGAGCTTCCCAATGTGATCCAGGTCAATATGACCGAGGAGGACCTCATCGCATTCCTGAACAACCTGCTCGACTCATCCGAGATAGGTTACGCCAACAACTTGGCTAAGCTTGGCTATGCCGACGCGAGCCAGCCGCTTACGATAAGCATCTATCCGAAGAACCTCGCTGCAAAGCAGAAGGTGGTCGAGATCATCGAAAGCTACAACGAGCGCATGGACAAAGCAGGCATGCACGACCGCACCATCATGTACAACAACACCTCGGGCGAAGTATCCGAGGCCCTCTCTGCCGTCGTGAGCGTCGTGGGGCTGGTGCTGATCGTCCTCATAGGCGTCTCGCTCATCGTCGGCTCGATCATGATGGCGATCGTCACCATCACCGGCATCGCCGAGCGGCGACGGGAAATGGGGCTCTTGCGCGCGCTGGGCGCGTCCCGAGGGGACCTCATGGCCATGTTCAACGTTGAAACGCTCGTTATCGGCCTGCTCGCGGGCGTGATAGCGGTGGGCGTGGTCCTCGCGGTGTCAGCGGGCGTGAACAACGTGGTGGCCGAAAGCGCCGGTGGCCCCGACCTTATGGTCCTATCCCCCGGGGCGGCCGTCGGGCTCATCGCGCTCTCGGGCGTGCTTCCGCCGCTCGCCGGCCTGATACCCTCCCTCGTCATGTCGCGCAAGCGCCCCGCCCAGTCCCTGCGGGGCTGACGGGATGGGCCTCAGGAAGGCCGTCGAGGGCACCATCGAGGGCCAGATCGAGGGCGACGAGTGCACCGCGA
The DNA here is from genome assembly GCA_905236045.1 of uncultured Denitrobacterium sp. GTDB lineage: Bacteria > Actinomycetota > Coriobacteriia > Coriobacteriales > Eggerthellaceae > Curtanaerobium. The sequence goes on along the minus strand of CAJOOG010000101.1, from coordinate 5,543 downwards.
CCATCACCACCGGCAGCGGCTCCCGCACGATTCACAGCATTTAGTAGAACGGGTAACGGGTTGCAGGACGGTCCTGCGACCCACCGGAATGTAACGCTTCTGTTCGCCTTGGCGTGTAGAGTAACCCGGAAAGGTGGCACACCAGGTGAAAGGAAGCGAAGTTGCAACGGAGCGGTAGCCAGAAGGCGCTGCTTGTGTTCTCGGCCATCGAGCTCGTGTGCGCGGCTTTCCTGCTCATCGGCGGGGGTCTGGCCGTCGCCGGGACGGGGGTGGTCGGCAGCGGCGCGCTGCTCGGCGAGCTGACCTTGAAACAGCAGAACGAGGGTACCGTCCTGTTCGCCGCCACGGCAATCGTGCTCGTCGTCCTCGGCGTCTGGAGCCTGCTCTGCGGTATCTTCGGCATACGGGCGGCCAACGACAGCCGGAAGATCGCGATTGTGTGGGTGTTCTTGCTCATCGGGCTCATCCTGGACGTCGCGGCTGTCACCTGGTCGGTCGTGGACGGCTCTTTCGGCCAGAGCCCGGTCTCGCTCGTCTTGTGCCTCGTGTTCGACATCGTCCTTTTCTGGATTGCCGGCAACATAAAGCGCGAGGCGGGCGAGTAGCAGGCGCTCCTTGCCTGCGGCGGCAGCCAGGATGGCCGAGCTTGCCGCCGCGAAAGGGAAGGGAGGGCGGCCGGAAAAGCGTTGGGCTTCGTTCGGCCATCTTGCATGTGCGCAGGGACGCGGCCTCGTCCCAGCTCACAGGCCCGCGCGAATGCAGGCCGTATGGCGATGGTGCATGATGTCATTGTAAGGGCCGCAGCGAACGCAAGCGTTACAAGGTCGCTCAAGCGTTTATCGCGCTTCCGCTCGGGTGAATGAGTCGAGAAAACCGTCCAGCGGACTCTTTCGGGCCAACGCTGGTTTAACATGGCTGTACGATTAGCTCCAAGAATTGAAAGGGAGGTCGAGCGGGGCATGGGCGAGGCGCTGATGGGCGTGAACCTGGCGATTGCCACCGCCGGCCTCACGATATGCGTGCTCGGCCTTCTGCAGGTGCTGCTCGACCGCCAGCTCGCCCCTGTGACGCGCCGTTTCCTCGTCGTGATCTTCGCCGTGCTCGTCGTGTACGTGGGCTGCAACCTGCTCGGCCAGGCGGCTGACGACTACTCGGGGGCCCTGGCGGTGGCTGCCACGCGGGTCCTGCTCTTCTGCGAGTCGCTCTCCTCCGCGTTCGCCACGCTCGTCTTGCTGGCGTTTCTCCTGCGCTCGTGCGGGGAGGAGCGGTGGTGGGGGAGCGCAGCGTTTTGCGCTGCCTGCGTGCTGTGGCTGCTGTATCTGGCCATGCTCGTCTTCAACGAGTTCACCGGTGCCTTCTACGTGATAGACGGCGGCAACGTCTACCGGCGGGGTCTATACTATCCTGCGCTGCTCGCGCTGCCGGTGCTCATCATGGCGGTCGGCCTGGCGGTGCTGGCGAGGCGGCGCGCCGGCCTGTCTTCGGGCGAGCGCTCTGCGTTCACGGCCTACCTGGTCATTCCTACCGCCTCTATGGTGTGGCAGATGCTCTCGTACGGCCTCTACATCGTCGTGCTCGGCACCGCCCTCGCCGCGTTCGTCATGTTCACCTACATTCAGTCGGACCAGTCGAGGCGCCATCACCTCGCGCAGGCGGAAAACGCCCGCCTGAAATCCGACCTCATGCTCAGCCAGCTGCAGCCGCACTTCCTCAGCAACGTGCTCGGCGCGATCGGGGGACTGTGCCGCGACAACCCCGAGGCTAAGGAGGCGATTGGCACGTTTTCCCGCTACCTGCGCGAGAACGTGGACGCGCTCACCGACGACGCGCCGGCGCCGTTTGCGCGCGAGCTCGACCACGCGAGGGCCTACCTCGAGCTCGAGAAGCTGCGCTTCGGCGACGATTTGCGCGTCGCCTACGACGTGCAGGCGACCGAGTTCTTCATGCCGACGCTCACGCTGCAGCCCATCGCGGAGAACGCCGTGCGCCATGGCATCCGCAAGACCGAGGACGGCACGGGCTCGGTCACGGTGTCCTCGCGCGAGCGCAAAGACCGCTGGGAGGTGACCGTTGCCGACGACGGCGCGGGCTTCGACCCGGCGGCGCCGCTGCCGGCCGACGGGCGGGCGCACATCGGCCTGGCGGCCGTGCGCGAGAGGCTTCGCCACGAGTGCGGCGGCGAGCTGCTCGTCGACTCTGCGCCGGGCTGCGGCAGCCGGGTCACGATTGCGATCCCGAAGGCGGCGACCCGACGGCCGGGGTCGAGACGCTGGGGGTAGTCGATGCTGATATTCGCGATAGACGACGAGAGGGCCATGCTCGACGAGCTCGTCGAGGCGATAGCCGCCGCCGAGCCCGCAGCGGAGGTGCGTGCCTTCAAGCGGGCGAGGCCGGCGCTCGAGGCCGTCGAGGGCGGTGCTCTTCCCGATGCGGTGTTCTCCGACATCGAGCTGCCGGGTGCCGATGGGCTTGCCCTCGCCAGGCAGGTGAAGGCCGCGTTACCCCGGGCCAAGGTCGTGTTCGTGACGGCCCACCCGGGCTATGCCGTCGACGCGTTCCGCCTGCACGCCGACGGCTTCGTGGTCAAGCCGGCCGATGCCGCGCGCGTGCGCGAGGAGCTTGACGCCCTGTTCCCGGCAGCGCACGCTCACCCGAGGCTGCGCGTGCGCTGCTTCGGCAGCTTCGAGGCGTTCTGCGGCGACGAGCCGCTCGCGCTGGCGCGCACGCGCAGCAAGGAGCTGCTCGCGCTCCTCGTCGACCGCAACGGAGGCACCTGCACCGGGGCCGAGCTCGCGGACGCCCTCTGGGAGGGCGGCGAGGTCAGTCAGCCCGCAGCCTACTTGCGCATGCTCACCATGGACCTGCGCGAGGCCCTCGAGGCCGCGGGGCTGGGCGACGTGCTGGTGCGCAGCCGCAACAGGTGGGCGGTGCGCACCGACCTCATCGACTGCGACTACTACCGGATGCTCGCCGGCGACCCGGATGCCTCAGCTTCGTTTACCGGCGAGTACATGAGGCAGTACAGCTGGGCCGAGGAGACCGCCGCCCGTCTGTACTTCATGCGCCGGAACATGGGATGAACCTTCTGCGTCTTACGTATAATGCGATGAAGCTGCATGGGGCGGCTTCGCGATGAAGGCACATGCGTCAAGGGAGGAACGGACATGGACGACAGGCGGTTCGAGCAGATGCTGTCAAGGCTTCTGCGCGCCGACTTCTCGGCGGGAACCGAGGCGTTTCGCGATGAGCTGCTCGCGCGCTGCCTCGCGATTCTCGACGCCGACGTGCGCGACGAGGCGGCGGGTTCCGAATCCGGCTGCCGCGTCGTCGAGCTCGACGACGCCGACCTGGAGCTTCTCGCCGCCGCCGGCGATGGGGCGTGCGCTGGGGAGCCGGCCGCGCCCGAAAGCGGCCGCTGGTGACGCGCTCCCGATACGCTTCTGTTACGGTGCGTCCGCTAGGATGTGCACGGATGGCGGACGCAAGCGGAACGGGGAGCGAAGCGCACGGTGGCCTTTAGGATGCAACCTTCGCCTGAACGCGAATTCGAGAGGCTCTACCGCGAGAGCTACGATTTCGTGTACAACTACGTGCGATGCCGCATGCGCGACGACGACGCTGCGGAGGATGTCGTGGCCGAGGCGTACATGAAAGCCGCCCGCTTCTTCTCGAAGTACGACCCCGCGCGGGCGAAGTTCACCACCTGGGTCGCGGCAATCGCCCATAACTGCATACACGACCACTGGAGGCGAACCCGCCAGACAACCTGTATAGACGACGTGCCCGAAGGGACCCTATCGCAGCCTGACGACTCAACCGCCGTCGATGACCGCGACCTGGCAGACCGGCTGCTCGGCGTGCTTGACGACGCAGAGCGCGATCTCGTGCTGAGGAAGTACCTTTTAGGCTACCGCAACGTCGACATAGCAAAAGAGCTCGGCATGAACGCGTCGACTGTGGCCACCAGGCTTTCCAACGCGCTCGCCAAGATGCGTATCGCGGCGGTTGCTCTCGAAGCGCAATAGGCGCTTGTGGCAGCACCGGCTAACTGACGTTCTGGAACTCCCCTTGCGTTGCGTTCGTGAACACGACAAAGATGCTGTGTCTGCTATAGTACGTAGATATCGACTACAAGGGCACCGAAGGGAAGCGCGGGGTATGGCCGACGTATCGAACAGTATTTTCAACCGGCGAGCCGCCGAGAAGTTGCGCAACCCGGATGACCTCGACAAATACGTCCGCGTCACGAGCCCGAGCAAGTGGGCGGTCGTGGCGGCGTGCGCGCTGCTGCTGGCGGGTCTTCTCGCCTGGGGCGTGTTCGGCGCCGTCTCCACCAGTGTCACCGTCACGGGCGCGAGTGTCGATGGCGCGGCTCTGTGTTTCCTTTCCGCAGAGGACGTCGCCAAAGTGGACGTCGGCGAGAAGGCAAACGTTGGGGGCGCGCAGATGGCCGTGAGCGAAGTGGCGTCCGTGCCGCTGTCGCGCAGCGAGGCGCACGACAAGCTCGGCAGCGACTACCTCGTGAGCGCCCTTTTCGACGGCGACTGGGCATACCCCGTGCGCTTCGAGGGCGATGTGGGCGGCCTCGCACAGGGCGTGCCTCTCACGGTCGAGATTACCACCGAGCGCATAGCGCCCATCACCCTATTGTTCGGCTAGGGGGCGCCTGTGCAGAAGCGCGTGAAGAGCGTACCGCAAGTCATGCAGATGGAGGCGCTCGAATGCGGCGCCGCGTGCCTGACCATGATCCTGGCCTACTTCGGGAGGTGGGTGCCGCTCGAGCAGGTGCGGGCCGACTGCGGCGTGTCGCGAGACGGCTCGAAGGCCGTGAACATCCTGAAGGCGGCGCGCTCCTACGGCCTGACCGCGAAAGGCATGACCTACTCCGCCGAGGCGCTCAAGGACAGGGGAAAGTTCCCCTGCATCATCTTCTGGAACTTCAACCACTTCGTGGTGCTCACCGGGTTCTCGGGCAACGGCAAGTACGCCTACCTCAACGACCCCGCGCGCGGGCAGGTGAAGGTGCCGATAGAGGAGTTCAACGACAGCTTCACCGGCGTCGTGCTCAAGTTCGAGCGCACCGACGCCTTCGAAGAGGGCGGAAGCGAGCCCAACATGCTCGTGTTCGTGCGCGAGCGCCTTGCGGGGATGGGTCCCGCAATCGCCTTCGCCATGGCGACGGCGGCCATCGCCGCCATCGTGGGCATCATCTCGGCCTCGCTGGCGCGCGTGTTCCTCGACCGCGTGCTCTCGGGCGACGACCCGGGTTGGCTCGTCCCCTTGACCTCGCTCATGCTGGGGCTCGCGATTGTGTCGGGCGTCGCCTCCGTCATGAACGCCGTGCACCTCGCGCGCGTGCGGGGCAAGGTGGCGGTGGTGAGCTCCTCGAAGTTCATGGAGCACCTGCTGCGCCTTCCCGTGGGTTTCTACGCCCAGCGCATGGTGGGCGATTTGCAGCAGCGCCAGCAGGCCAACGAGCTCATCGCCTACACGCTGGTGGGGCAGCTCGCCCCCGTGGCCGTGAACGCGGCCATGCTCGTGCT
>CAJOOG010000100.1 GCA_905236045.1 uncultured Denitrobacterium sp. | reverse complement strand
CGCGTTGCCGCCCAGAAGGATGTCGGTGCCGCGGCCGGCCATGTTGGTGGCGATGGTGACGGCGCCCACGCGGCCCGCCTGGGCGATGATGCTCGCCTCGCGCTCGTGGTTCTTCGCGTTGAGGGTCTCGTGCGCGATGCCGCGCTTGTCGAGCAGGCGCGAGAGGCGCTCGGAGCTCTCGATGGAAACCGTGCCGATAAGACACGGCTGCCCCGCCTCGTGGCGACGCTGGACGTCGTCGGCGACGGCGTTGAATTTGGCGTTGACGGTGCGGTAGATGAGGTCGTTCTCGTCCTTGCGGATGACCGGCTTGTTGGGCGGAATGGCCGTGACGGGCAGCTTGTAGATCTCGCGGAACTCGGAATCCTCGGTCATGGCAGTACCGGTCATGCCGGAGAGCTTGTCGTAGAGGCGGAAGTAGTTCTGCAGCGTGATGGTGGCGAGCGTCTGGTTCTCCTCCTTCACGCTCACATGCTCTTTCGCCTCGATGGCCTGGTGAAGGCCCTCGCTCCAACGGCGACCCTCCATGATGCGCCCGGTGAACTCGTCGACGATCTTCACTTCCCCGTCCGCCACGACGTAGTCCTTATCGCGGTGAAAGAGGAACTGCGCCTTCAGCGCCTGCTGCAGGTGGTTGGGCAGCTGGCCGGACGGGTCGTTGTAGAGGTCCTCGATGCCCAGGCGGTTCTCGATCTTGACCAAGCCGGTCTCGGTGGCCGTGATGGTGCGCTTGGCCTCGTCCATCTCGAAGTCCTCGCCCTCGCGCAGCCCCGGCATGACGCGGGCGAACTTGCGGTAGGTGTCGGCCGCCTGGCTGCCCGCGCCGCTGATGATGAGCGGGGTTCGGGCCTCGTCGATGAGGATCGAGTCGACCTCGTCGACGACGGCGAAATGATGCCCGCGCTGCACGCGGCGATCCGCTCGCGTGACCATGTTGTCGCGCAGGTAGTCGAAGCCGAATTCGCTGTTCGTGCCGTAGGTGATGTCGGCCTTGTAGGCGGGAATCTTGGCTTCGGAGCGCATGCCGTTCTGGATGAGTCCCACGTCCATCCCCAGGAAGCGGTAGACCTGCCCCATCCATTCGCTGTCGCGCTTGGCGAGGTAGTCGTTGACGGTGACGATGTGGACATTGTTCCCGCCGAGGGCGTTGAGGTAGCCCGCGAGCGTGGAGACGAGCGTCTTGCCCTCGCCGGTCTTCATCTCGGCGATCTGCCCGGCGTTCAGGGCCATGCCCCCGATGAGCTGCACGTCGAAGTGACGCAGGCCCAACGTGCGCTTGCTCGCCTCGCGCACCGCGGCGAAGGCCTCGGGTAGCAGCGAGTCCACGCTCTCGCCGGCCTCGGAGCGCTCCCGGAAGCGGGAGGTGAGCGCACGCAGATCTTCGTCGGAGAGCTTCTCCATCGAAGGCTCGAGGTCGTTGACCTGTTGCACGCGATGTTCGTACTTCTTCACCTGGCGGCCTTCGCCGGCGGTGAGCAATTTAGAAAAGAATCCCATGTGGTCTCTGCCCCCATCAGACAGTGAATGCGTACAGCCACTCACTCTAGCATAGCCCGCCTCGGCGTTATGCGAATTCCATAGGGGCGTCACCGCGGCCCGCTGCCGCGACAGCGCCACCTGCGAGCCGCGAGCCTCCCGTCGCGGGTCGCAGGTGGCAGCCTAGACCGCTACCGCCTCGTCGAGCCCGCCGGCGAAGTCGAACCCGTCGATGATGAGCAGATAGACGCGCTGCATCCGCTGAGAGGCGTCCATGCCCAACTCGCGCATGTGCCGACAGTAACGCTTCCAGGTCTCGATGGCGGCCGGGCGCTGCCCGCACCGGGCCTGGGCGACCATGAGCGTCTCGTAGCAATCCTCGCGGTCGACATCCCACGCCAGCGCCTTCTCGGCGAAGGGCAGGGCCCCTTGCACCTCCCCCATGCTCGCAAGGCGCTGCGCCGAGCGCAGCGCGGCATCCACCACGCGGGTCCTGCAGTTGCGTCGCGCCAGGACCAGGGGCTCGACGTCGTAGGAGCCCGGCATGAATTCACCCGCATAGAGGCACGAGAGGCGGTCGAGCATGCTCAACATCGAATCAATCGGGTGCCTCTCTCGGCTTATCCCGCGGCAAAGGTCCATTATCTCGGCGTAATCGCTGCCGACCAAATCCGAGCGCAGGCGTATGAGGCCGCGCGTGCGCGTGAGGTAGGGGCATTCCCCGTCGGGCAGGGCGATGCCGGAGCGCAGGAGAGAGACGACGTTGTTGAAGTTGTGCATGCTGCGCTCTCCGCTGCTTTCCGGCCAAAGCGCGAAAGCCAGCTGCTCGCAGGAGACGTCATGTCCGCACTCCACCGCGAGGATGGCCAGCAGAAGCCGCGCCTTGCGCCGCGAGGTGCAGGCGACGGGCGCCATGGATTCGCCCTGGTAGACCTCGAAGCGCCCGAACAGGCGGATGGAAAGCCGCGGAATGGCCCGAGGCGCCGAGAACCGCCCCGCCTCCGACATCGACACATGGGAGGGGTTATGCAGCCGCGCCTGCTCCTTGACGCGTAAATCCAGCCGGTAGATCGTCCGCTGCCCACGCAGGCGGATGTCCACGTCGTGGCAGGCCCCGGCGGGCACGGGCATGTCGGCGATACCCGCGGCCTGCGCGGACCGGACGAGCAGCGCGGCGCACAGGCCCACCTCCTGCGCCTCTCGGTCCCGGCAGAGCGCCTTCAGGCACTTCTTCACCGCCTTGCGCACGAGGGGCCCATCGCGCTGCGGCGATGCCACCTGCAGGGCGCAGGCGAGCCCGAGCGCATCGAGGCGGGGGTCGTCGCGGCCGAGCTCCTCCAAGACCCGACCGAGCACCTCCCCGGCGTGCCCCGCATGGGTCCAGAAGGCGAGCAGAACGGGGTGCGCCCCCTCGCCCGAGCGCGAGGGGATGGGCAGGCCCGCGCCCTCTTGCACTTCAAGGGCCTTGAAGGCCCTGGAGACGTCGCCTAAATGGAGCAGGAGCGCCGTGGCCGCCATCAACCTGACGGAGAGGCTGGGAACGTCTTCGCGTGCGAGACGCGCCAGGGCGCAGACGGCATTGCCGTCCTCGAGCAGCAGGCGGCGAAGAGCCGAGCCGATGCGCAGCGCGAAATATTCCGCTTCGCGCAAGCCCTCGAAGCTCCGATAGAGCTTCTCCGACGCGATGACGCAGCCCCGATCCATCAGATCCCATTGCTCGCGCTGGAGCCATTGCGCCCGCTGCAACGGGGAGCAGGCGGCCTCGACGATCGCGCAGGCCCGTTCGCATTCCCCCGCGGCCAGGAGCAGGTCGACCGCGCGCAATGCCAGATGCTCCCCGTCGATCGCCCCCGTGTCGCGGGCCATCTCGCGCAGGTGGGGCTGAAACGCCCGCATGACGGCATCGAGCGAGAAGCCGCCCGCCTGGAAGGTGCCCGCATCCTCTTTGAATTCGATATACGGGAAGATCTTCGCGAGGCGCTCCGCATCGAGTCCACCCGGGGCATCCGCCGCACGCATCGCCGCATCGATAGAGCCCTGGCCGAGGGCGAGCAGGAAGAAGAGCAGCGCGCTGCGATGAGGCGGCGCATCCGAGAGCAGGTCGGCGAGAAAGCGCTCCTGTGCCTGCTGCGTGCGTCCGGCCAGACCCGCGATCCTCTCCGCCGGGCACACCGCAGGACGCAGGCGGCGGATGCGGGGGTCCAGGCGGGAGAGCGCATCCAAGTCCTCGTCGGAGAGCAGAAGAGCCTCCCCATCGACGACCACGCACGAACGCAGATGAGCTGCGAGCGGGTTGGCCCCGGGCGTGGTAGAGACGATGACCTCGCGATTGCCGGCCACGAGAGCCGTGCAGACCTCCCAGAACCGCTTCGCGCGCTGCCCGCGCAGCTGCGGCACGTCCTCGAAGACCACGGCTCCCCCCTGCGAGACCACAGCCGCGATTCCCTCCGCCAACGCGCCCGCATCCAAATCGCGCAAAAAGCACGGGCTTCGGGCGTTGAGCCAGCAGGTGTCCTCGAACGCGAAGTTCAGCTGGATGTAGGTCGCCGCCAGCGCCGTCTTGCCGAAACCGGAAGGCGCCATCAGATAGCGCACGCGGTCCCTCTCCCCCATCATGACGAGAAGCAGGGCATCGCGGTCGATATAGCGCTCCTCCGCCAGCTCATGTGGGCGCATTCCATGGCACAAGCCAGATTCGAGATAGGTTCTCATGGGCTCCATCCCCTTCGACGATGCGAATGAGATAGATTCCGGGGGAGATGGTGAAAATACACGGCCGGCTCGGCGAAGGCAACAAACGCTTCGAAACGGCAAGCCCGCCCGCACCGGGGCGCGATGCGGGCGCGAGCGGGGCCCCGGGCGCGACGCTCAGGCGCGGTTCTCCTCGTCCACCAGATGCTCCACGCCATACCTCTGTCGCAGCACGGGCTTCTCTATCTTGCCGGTGGCGTTGCGCGGGACCGGCGCGAAGATGATCTTGCGCGGGCGCTTGTAGCGCGGCAGGTCCAGGCAGAATTCATCGACCTGCTCGGGGGTGAGCTCGCAGCCCGGCTTCACCTCCACCACCGCGCACGCGATCTCGCCCAGGCGCTCGTCGGGCAAGCCGATCACGGCCACGTCCTTGATCGCGGGGTTGCCGGAGAGGAAATCCTCGATCTGCACGGGGTAGATGTTCTCGCCGCCGCTGATGACCACATCCTTCTTGCGGTCGACCAGCCAATAGAAGCCCTCTTCGTCCTGACGCGCCATGTCCCCGGTGAAAAGCCAGCCGTCGCGAATGGTCCGGGCCGTTTCCTCGGGGTCCCCGTAGTAGCAGCGCATGACCCCGGGGCCCTTCACCGCCAATTCCCCGACCACGCCCTGCTCCACGTCCAGGCCCGCCTCGTCGACGATGCGGGCCTGCCAGCCGTAGCCGGGAATCCCTATGGCTCCCACGTGCTCGATGTTCTCCACGCCCAGATGCACGCACCCCGGCCCCGTAGACTCCGACAAGCCGTAGTTGGTGTCGTACTGATGATGCGGGAAAATGGCCTCCCACCGGCTTATGAGGCTCTTGGGGACCGGCTGTGCGCCGATGTGCATAAGCCGCCATTGCCCCAGCTCGTAGTCCTCCAGCTTCAGCTGGCCGGACTCCAGCGCCAAAAGGATGTCCTGCGCCCAAGGCACCAGAAGCCACACGATCGTGCAGTGCTCCTCGCTTACGGCGTCGAAGATCATCTTGGGCTTGATACCGCGCAGGATGACCGCGGGGCTGCCCGAGACGAGGCTGCCGAACCAGTGCATCTTGGCGCCGGTGTGGTAGAGCGGCGGGATGAGGAGGAACTTGTCCTCGCGGGTCTGCCCATGGTGCTTCTGCTCCATGACCGCGCTCTGCGAGAGGCTGCGATGCGGATGCAGGATGGCCTTGGGGAAGCCCGTGGTGCCGCTGCTGAAATAGATGGCCGCGTCGTCGTCCTCGGTAAGGGGGATCATCGGGTCCGTGCTCGGGCAATTGTTGGCGAGCACCCCGTAATCCTCGGCGAAGGTCGGGCAATCGTCGCCCACGTAGAACAGCAGGCGCCCCGCGGCGTGCGCGGGGACTATCTCCTCCACGCGCCCCGTGAACTCCGGGCCGAACACGAGCACGTCGACATCGGCCTTATCCATGCAGTAGGCGATCTCGTCGGAGGCATAGCGGAAGTTCAGCGGAACCACCACGGCGCCGCTCTTCAGCACGCCGAAGTAGATGGGCAGCCACTCCAGGCAGTTCATGAGCAGGATGGCCACCTTGTCGCCCGCGCCCACCCCGCGCGATATGAGCAGGTTGGCGAAGCGGTTGGCCTTCTCGTCGAAGACCCCCCAGCAGATCTCGCGGCGGTAGGGCTGCGTCTCCGTCGACTGGATGAGGTCGTAGTCACGCCACGTGAGACGAGGCGGTTCCCGGATGGCGGGATTACGTTCGATGAGCGCCACCTCGTCGCCGTAGGCGACGGCATTGCGGCGCAGTAAGTCGGTGATGGGCATAGACGGGCCTTCTCTTCGGAAAACAGTGATGCCCATGGTAGCGCAATCCGGGGGGCTTGGGGAAAGGAACACAGCTGTTTTCCAAGCGCGCCCGCGGCGCGAGGGCGGGCCTAGCGCAGGTTGCCGAGCTCGGCTAGCTGCTCGATGCACGCGCCCTCGCAGTAGAGCTGCCAGTAGGAGCGCTTGCACTCCTCGAGCCGCGCGAAGTGGGCGCGCATGGCCTCCACGCGCTTGGGGCAGCCGTAGACGCGCCATTCGCCATCCAACGCGAAGCCCCAACCGCGGCCTCGCGCGAAACCCATCACGTCGATGGGCGGATAGCCCAGAAAGTAGCCCAGCTCGTGCGGGAAGTCCCAGAAGTCGCGCCGAGCGTCCATCTCGTCGAAGATGCGAATGCGCTCTGCCAGCTCTTCGAGCAGGCTCTCGCGGAAGCGCCCCTCGTATCCCAAGTCCTTCAGGCAGTTGGCGACTGTCGGCGCCTTCAGCACCTGCCCGACCATATCGGGACGGCAGACATAGAGCAGTGCGCTGTTGTCGCGGCGGGCCAGCACCTCTATCTCCACACCCGAGCCGGCCAGCCGCCGGCGTGCAACGTCCAACGCACGCCCGAATTCGTCGAGGAGCATCACTTCCGGCAAATCGAGGGAGCGCCCGTCTTGCGCCTCGCGCGTGTAGGGGCAGCCGAACAGTCCCGCGGGCTTGAGCCGGGCCAGCGTGGGCGAAGCATAGCGCACGATATCCTGCTCGAGGGCGATGCCCGCCTCCGCTTCGCGCGTGATGCCTCGGGCTTTTATGCGCGGATCCGCCATGAATCGTCCAATCGATTAGTCTTACCTAACGGTTTACCATATTTCGCCGTCGCGCGGGGGGCCCTCACTCGATGCACATGCTTTCCGTCCGCCAACGGCCGGGCGCGGCGGGCTCGGGGG
>CAJOOG010000099.1 GCA_905236045.1 uncultured Denitrobacterium sp. | reverse complement strand
CGTCGCCCGCGCGATGCCGAGGTCGCCCGAGAGCCTGGACACGTTGAGCAGCGACCCGCACCCCTGAGCGCAGAGGCCGAGCAGGGCGCGGAAGGTCGACACGCTGCGCGCGTCGATGCAGCCCGCTACGTCGCGCTCGACGTATGTCTGCAGGTAGTTCTCGAAGAAAATCGACGGCGGAATGTTTGCGACGTGCAAACGCGGGTAGCCCCCTTTGAGCATGAATGAGTCGGGCGTGATCTCTTCACCGTGCTCAACGCACTCGCTATACGAGAGCGGAAGGAGCTTGCAGATGCCTACGCGCCCGGCGAGGGTCTGGCTTATACGTTTGAGCAGCAGAAAGTTCTGGGAGCCGGAGAGCACATACTGCCCCGGCTCCCCGGAGGCGTCGGAGGCGACCTGGATGACGCTGAAGAGTTCGGGCACGCGCTGGGCCTCGTCAATGACGAGGTGTGCCGGTCGCTCGCGGATAAAGCCTGCAGGGTCGGCGAGGGCGAGGTTTCGTGTCGCCTCGTCCTCGAGGTTGATGTACTCGAAGTCGGGGAAGACGTGCTGCACGAGCGTGGACTTGCCGCTCTGGCGCGGGCCGGTCACGGACACGACGGGGAACCAGCTTGCGTTATCTTTCACGAAAGACGAAAGCGTCCGCTCTATCATGCCTCTCCTCTCTCGGAAGTGCTAAGTTCAATAAACCATATTTGCCAACAGTAATGTACCACAATTGCAAAGTACTATACACCACGATCGGCAGATGAATCTGGCTCCGGTGCCTACTTTTGAGAACGCAATTCCAGCTCCAGTGTCCGCCAGTTCCAAGGGGAATCGAAGAAAGTGTCTATGAAGCTTGACAAGTGCACCAAAACGCAGCACGAGGCGAAGCAATAAGACAATTCTTACGGTTCAATGGCTCATTTGTCTTCGCCGATTCGCGCGTGCAGGGCCAGCACGTAGGCCTCCGGGTTGCCTTTGAACGCCACACACTGTCGGCCGCCGAAGAGGCGCTTGCGGGGGCAACCGCCCACGCAGTGGGGAGGCCACACGCACTCGCAGCACTCGTTGTCGGGCACGGGGCAAGCGGTGCCATCGCTGCCAATTACACGCCCCGAGGCCGGGTTCCGTCCCTGCCATCCGGGAATCTTTCCCACCACCTCAAGCAATTGCGGGGGGCTCGGGGGGTTGCAAGCGGCCGGCCTGCTTGCCGGCCTGCTTGCGGGCCTGCTTCGCGCGCTTGTTCTCGTTGAAGGCCGCGGCACCGTCGCCCGTCGGGGAAAACCAGCCGAACCTCCTGCCCAAGAGCAGGACGGCGGCGGCGTAGGCCACGGTGACGACGCTCTCGATCACGAGTGCCTCGACGGGGACCTGCGAGGTCTGCGCCTCGATCCCGAAGCCCGCGGTCAGAAACGCGATGTAGTTGTTCACGATGTGGATGGCGCTAGACGCCTCGAGTCCGCTCGTCCTCCACGCGACGAAGCCCCAGACCAGCCCGTTGACGAATATGAGCACGACGCCGATGTCGTTGTAGGAGTGCCCCGCCGCGAACGCGATGGCCGCCACAACGATGCCGACGACGGGCAGCCGCGTCCAGGAGCTCAGCGCCTGCAGGATGAAACCGCGGAACACGAGCTCCTCGGCCAGGCACTGCAGCGGCACGAGCACGATGCACAGCACCAGCCCCTCGGCCGTGAAGCGCACGACGCCGTCGCCTTCCGGCATCGATTGGAAGACCGCGACCTCGACGATGTACTGCACGGCCATGACGGCGGCGGCCACGAGCGCGCACTTGAGGAAGGCGCACCACTTCCAGCCGCCGCGCGACGTGACGTACGACGAGAAGGGCCGGTCGCGCACGATGAGCGCGGCCAGCGCGAGCGCGGGGATGAGGATGGCCAGGCTGCCGAGCTCGATCGCCGCGCCCGACGCCGTGTAGGCGTCCATGTCGTCGTAGCCGGAGCCGATGCCGTCAAGGTAGCTGAAGCTTCCCGTCGCGATGGCGACGACGAGCACGAGCACGAGCGTGAACGCGACCATGAACACGACCGCGAGCAGCGCCACCAAAAGCGGTTTATACCACTTGTAGGAGACGAACTCCCGCGGGAAGGTCGCGAAGTCGTACGCGACTTTCCCGGATTTGCCGGCTTCGATCATGGCATCAGCCTCCTGCCCTTCGCCCATCTGCTTCTGGCTATTCTACGCTTCGGCAGCGCCTTCCAGCAGTTCTTTAGGGGGACGGTTCTTCGCTCGGAGAAAACGAGAGGGCTGTGATGTTCCGATTGCCTGCGCGGGCGTAGGTCATCCCATCGGCGAGGGAGCGGATGAGGTTGAGGCCCATTCCGCCGGTGTCGAGGTCTTCGAAGGCCTTTTCCACGGCTTCGGCTTGCGTCGGGTCGAAGGGGGCACCGTCGCGACACGCACGAGAACAGGATGCGCAGCGCGCTCTGGGCGCCGCTCTTCAGGATGGCCGCGCTCGATGCGCCCAAGCCGCAAAGGGCGGCCCAGCGCAAGTGTAGGGTGCGGTGCGGCCAGCGGAAATAGAGCAGCGACAGCAGCACGGCAGCGAGCATGCCGGCGTCGGTCGCAAGCGCCGAGCCCTCGATGCCGAAGCCGAGCGCGCCCATGAACAGCAAATCGAACACCACGTTAGCCACGCCGGCCGCGACGAGCACCGCCGAGGAGAGCCTGATGCAGCCGTCGGCGCGCAAAAGCAGCGCCATCACCGAGGCGAGAATGTAGACCGGGCTCGCCGCCATGACGATGCGCAAAAACGCCGCAGTGTATTCCACGGCCGCCCTCGTCGAGCAGGTTGAAGCTCAGGCCGATGATGTTGCCGCGTAGCGGACCTCGGCAGCCATGCCGGCTAGACTCGCCTGGCGCGGGTTGGCAGCGCATCAGGCGAGCGCGGATCATTCCACGCCGGTGTTGTCGAAGGGAGGAATGAAGGACCCCTCGGCCGCCCCGCCTTCCTGCCAGAAATAGTCTTGCATGCCAAGGCCGTCCAAGAAGTCGAGCAGGCGCTCGTAGTCTTCGCGCTCCGTGCGCTGCCCGAGCTCCGGCGCCTGGGAGAAGGCGTGCATTGGCGTGTACTGGTCCATCACGCTGTAGAGGACCGCGTTGCCGTAGCGAGCCCGCAAATGAGCCATCACGCGCTTGGAATCCTCCAACCGGCCGGGCAGCAGCAGATGTCTTACCACCACTCCCCGCTCGAGGCGGCGCTCAGGTGCGCACTCGAGCCGCTGCACGTCAGAGGCACCCGGCGCCGGCGGGCGCCAATCTCCCCAGCAAGGCTCCCCCGCGCACTCGAGCATCGCATCAAGCGCTGCACACGCGACCTCGAAGTAGTCTTCCGCATGCGAATAGCGCCCCGCCGCATCGCTGTCCGGCGAGGACGCGTACTTGAAATCCGTCAGGTAGACATCGACGCAATCGACGAAGGCCCGGATCACCTCCGCCCGCTCGTAGCCGCTCGTGTTGCAGACGAAGGGCAGGTCGAATCCCGCGGGCAGAGACTCACGCGCCGCGGCGATATGAGGCCAATAGTGCGTTGGCGTCACCAAGTTGACGTTCGCCGCTCCCTGCCCGCGCAGCTCGCAGAAGATCCGCGCTAGGCGCTCCACGCTTATATCGGTCCCATGCGCCCCCTGCGCGATCTCCGCATTCTGGCAATAGAGGCAGCGAAGGGGACAGAAGCTAAAGAAGACCGCGCCGCTGCCGGGGCCTACGGCAATGCCCGGCTCTTCCCACTCGTGCAGGGCCGCACGCGCCACGCGCAACGTCGCATCCGCACCGCACGCGCCGCGTTGCCCCGCCAGCCTGTCCACCCCGCATCTGCGCGGGCAGAGCTCGCAGCAACGCAGCCATCGTTCGAAAAGTCCACGTGTCACGCTATCCCGCTAGTTCTCCGAGAACCCGCGGCGGGCGGCCCACTCGTCGTCGTCGAGGTCGTAGCCATACGGGTCGTCGTCCTCTTCGCCGGCCTGCGTGTAGGCCGCCTCGGCCCGCGACCAGTCCAGCCCGTAGCTCGCGCACTCTTCCTCGTCGCGATACATCAGCGTCAGCGCGGCGGGCCCCAAATCCACTCCCCCCACCATGGCCAGCAAGCGCAGCAGATACTGCGCGGCCTCGCCGAGCGGCGTTATCAGGTCGGACTCCTCGGCCTGCGCCAAGGCGGCGTTCAGCTCGCAGAACATCACCTCCACAGTGTAGTCGCTCGCGAACTCGCCCTCCTCTATCGCCACCGCCAGCGCTCTCGACTGCGGCGACTGTCCCCCCACGGCGGCTACGGCCTCGCGCATGCCGTCCGCTCCGCTGGCCCCTGCCACCGTGCGGCACAACGCATCCGATTCCACCTGCCCCATGATGCGCAACGCCTGCTGCAGCGTAAGCGCACATTTGGCCAGCTGCGCCTGGCCCGCCGGCCCGCAGAAAACGCAGTCGTCCGCAATTGCCTCGAGCACCGGCTTGCAGGCCCGCAGCGCGTTTTCTTCGCCCGCCGCCAGCACGGCCAGATTGCCTCTGTCGGCAAACGCCTGCGCCGCCGTCACGTCGCGCACGTAGAGCGGTGCTTCCACGGGCAGCAGATCGTTTATGGACGCCAGGGCCGCCATCTCCCTCGCGAAGGAGGGCGTCGTCGCGCTGCAGTCCATAAGCATCGTGCCCTCCGCAAGCTTGGACACCAACCCTCCCTCGCCCAGATAGACCTCCTCCAAATCCTCCTGCGACGTGCAGAAAGTCACCACGAGGTCGGCCTCATCCAGCGAGGCGACCGGCACGAGGCCCGCCGCCATCAGATTGCGCGCAAGCGCCTCGCCCACATGCTCGTTTCCTACGAATGAAAAGGTATGCGGTGTCTCCACGGCTCACTTCTTTCTCACTTTATTCGCTATGCAGTCCGTCATCGAGACCCTCTCGCGACGGTCCGGCCCCCAGAAACAGCACGACACCATGCCCGGCCCCACGTGGGAGCCTATGGTCGGTCCGATGTTCGATTCCATGAAGATGACGTCGGGATTGCACTCGCAGAGCAGCTCCTCCAGACGCTCGGCGTCTTTGGGCGCGTCGGCGTTGCCTATGATGACCGGCTGCCCGGGCCCTTCGACATGATTCTTCCCGTAGAACTCCGCCAGGCGCTTGAGGCCCTTCTTGCGCCCGCGGGCCACGCCCGCTATCGCGAGCCTGCCTTCCAGATCGAAAGCCAGAAGCGGCTTCACGTCCAGCTTGTCGCCCGCCACCGCGACGTTTTTGGGCACCCGGCCCCCACGGTGCAGGGCATCCAGGTTTTCCACCATGAAGATGGTGTTCACGTAATAGCGGGCCTCCTCGGCCCACGCCACCATCTCGGACGCGGAAAGGCCGCGCTCGCGCTGATGCAGCGCCTCGGCCACCAGGACGCCCTCGGGCGTAGACCCCAGCAACGTGTCCACCACGTAGACTTCCAGGTCCTCCCCCATCTCCTCGCGCAACCGATCCCGCACCAGCAGGGCCGTCTGGTAGGTGCCCGAGATTCCGCTGGAGAAGGCCAGGTACACGGCGGGCAATCCCGCCGCATGCGCTTCGCGCATCACGCGTTCTATCTCCATCTGAGAGGCGCCGGAAGTATGCGGCGTCGCCCCCTGGCGCATGGCCCCGTAGAACTCCTGCGCAGAGACGGCCTGGAAGAAATCATCCACGCGCTCGACGCCCTCGAAGGTGTAACTCAGCCCCAGCACGAAAACGCCTTCCTGCTGCCACACCTCGCGCGGGAGCTCGCAGCAGGAGTCGATGATCAGATTGCACTTCGCGCCCATGTCACTCACGTTCTTTCACTCGTCTGGCGATGCGGTCCGCCACGGAGAGCTTCTCCTTACGTCGGTCGTCGGTCCAGAAAACCACGGCCAGCATACCCGGCCCCACGTGGCTGCCTATGACCGGCCCGACGTGGGATTCGGTGAAGAAGATGCCGTGGTCGAGCTTCTCGAGCTCGCCGCGCAGGCGCCCCTGGTCCTTGGGGCAATCGGCGTTTGCGACGATCACGCGCTTGGCCGGCTGCTCTTCCACCACATGCTTGGCGTAATGCTCCACCAGCGCCCGGATGCCCTTCTTGCGACCGCGCGCCATCCCGGTAAGCGTCAGGTTGCCCTCCAGGTCGAAGGACAGAAGCGGCTTCACGTCCAGCTTCGCGCCCGCCAGGGCCACCCCCGCGGGGATGCGCCCGCCGCGCCGCAGCGCCTCGAGGTCGTCCACCATGAACTGACTGCCCACGTAGTAGCGGGCCTCCTCGATCCATGCCACCATCTCCTGGGCGGAAAGTCCCTTCTCGCGCTGCTCGAGGGCGCCCAAGACCAGCAGACCCTCGGCAATGGAGGCCAACTTGGTGTCGACCACATACAGCTCGGCGGCGGGATACTGCCCGAGCACTTCCTCGCATGCCAAGCACGCGACGTCGTAGCTGCCGGACAGGGCGCTATCGAAGCTCAGATACACCGTGGGCACGCCCGACTCGCAGGCTCGGACGAAAGCCTCTATAAGCGTGTTCATCGGCAGCTGCGCCGTGGAGGGGCTCTCGCGCTTCTTGTCGCGCATGACATCGTAGAACTTCTTCGGCGCCATGCTGCGGAACAGGTCGTCGACATGCTCCTGGCCGTCCAGGATGAACGGGAACTCGATCAGCTCCACCCCCGGGGCATCGATTGCCTCGTAGGGCAAGTCGCAGCACGAATCCACGATCAAATTGCATTTGTATTCCATGGGGTCCTTCCTTTTGCGGACTGTTTCTGCCGAGGTGCGCGGGCGGGCGGGCGAGGCAGCCGCCGCGCGGGCGCATGTCGCACAGCCGTCGGCGACCTCACGACCGAACGTCGCCGAAGCGCTGTGCTAACGCGCGGCGCTCGCGCGCCAAATTGGCCTCGAGCCCCACAGGGTAGGGATGCGGGTTCAGGATGCGCTTCTGCGATTCATGAAGCTGGGCGATACCGGCCTTGGTGCGCTCCGCGGCGGCCTTGGCGCTGCGGAATTCCGGCTCGAGCACCACCTTGCCGGCACGCGCGAGCGGGTGCAGGAGCATCTCGTAGCCCAAGCCCGAAAGGGTCTTCTGACGCAGGTCGTCGAATGGATCGATGATGCGCTCCTGCTCGTTGATGCTCCCGTTGACATCGAACACCATATCCCCGGCCAGATGCCCGTCGGGCTGGAAGTAGCGGCGAATGTCGAGTACGCCGGGGAAGGTAAGCTTGGTCACGCTGGCCGTCACCTTCTCGCGGTTCTCCCACACCCCGCTTCCGGGATGCTTCACCGCGGAGAGCTTGTAGACGCCGCCTAGGGTGGGTTGGTCGAAGGCGGTGGCCAGCTTGGTGCCGATGCCCCAGCTGCTCACCCGCGATCCCTGGTCGCGGATGCTCTTCACCGTGTACTCGTCCAAATCGTTGGAGAGCACGATACCCGTCTGCTCCAGACCGGCCTCGTCGAGGCGCTCGCGGCAGAATTTGGCCTGCCAGGCCAGATCCCCCGAGTCGATGCGCACGCCCAGCAGGCGCTCGCCGCGTTCCTTCATCTCGAGCCCCACCGTTATGGCGTTCTCGAGTCCTTGGCGGATGTCGTAGGTGTCGATGAGCAACACGCAGTTGCCGGGGAATTCGCGAGCGTAAGCGCGGAAAGCCTCGAGCTCGCTTTCGAAGGACATCACCCACGAATGCGAGTGCGTGCCCGAGACCGGAATATCGTAGAGCTTGCCCGCCAAAACATTACTGGTATTAGCGCAGCCGCCCACCACCGCGGCACGACTCGCCCACAAACCGCCCGGGCCCTGGGCGCGGCGCAGGCCGAACTCCGCTACGGGAGAGCCCGCCGCGGCAACGACGCGAGCGGCCTTCGTGGCTATGAGCGTCTCGAAGTTCACCGCGTTCAGAAGCGGCGTCTCGATGAGCTGGCACTGCAGAATGGGACCCACCACGCGCACGAGGGGCTCGTTGGGGAACACGACCGTCCCCTCGTGGACCGCCTCGATATCGCAGGTGAATTCCATATCGTGCAGGTAGGCCAGAAACTCCGGGTCGAAGAGCCTGCCGCCGAGGGGCGAGTCGAGCCCTTCGAGATAGGCTAGGTCTTCGTCGTCGAAGCCGTAGGTCTCCACCATCTCCGCGAGTTGGTCCATGCCGCAGGCCACCGCGTAACCGCCCTTGAAGGGGTTCTCGCGGAAGTACATGACGAAACAGGCTTCCTCGTCGAGCTTGCCGACCCTCCAGTAGCCCTGTGCCATCGTCAGCTGGTAGAGGTCGGTCATCAATGCGTAATCAAGAAGTGCTCGAGCCATTGCCCCCATCTCCTTTGTCGCGGGTCTTCCCTCCGCTGCCACGACGACGCCGGCGGTTGCCGCCGCCGGATCCGTTGCCGGATCCGTTGCCGTTGCCGCCATTGCCAGAACGCTGCTTGGCCCCACCTCCCGAGGCCTCCGACGCTGCGCCGCGACGCTTGCGCCGACCCCCCTCGTGCGCCAAGCTGCTCGACTTGTGCCCGGGGCGCGGACGAGAGTCCGCCTGTGCGCTGGCGCCCTGCTCCGCGCCGGCCGTGCCCGCCGCCGCACCTTCCACGCTACCATGACGCCGCCGACGCTTGCGATGGGAAGTCTCGCCAACGGGGGCGTTGCGGGTGGAACGGGAGCCCGAATCGCGCGAGGCGTTGCGCGTGCGGTTGGAACGCTGCGCCTCCGAGCCCTTCCCCGAGCGCGAGCGTCCGCCGCGCCGCTGGCGCTTGCGGCCCTGCGAGGACTGCTCGCCCGTGCCGCCGCTGCGACGCCGAGCCGGTCCGTTATGATGCGCCTCGGCCGTGCCGAGCTTGGATTCCTGAGTGAATCCCACGGTGTCGAAGCTTCCCATGGCACCTGTGCCGGCGAAGGGGTCGGGGTTCGCATAGGTCTCGAACGCCTCCCCGATGCTGTTCGGGCGCTTGCTCTCCGCGTCTTCCGGCACGGGATCCATCTCGCCGAGCGGAAACTTCACGTTCTTATCCTCGCCCTCCACGCGCACGGTCACTTGCTCGCGCAGGGTATCGAGCGAGACCACTTTGGCGGCGCCATGCGGGGTTGAGATCTTGGCGTTCTGCTTGGGAGCGCGGCTCTTGAAATCCTTGTAGGCGTCGTACTCGTAGCGCAGACAGCACATCAGGCGCCCGCACAGGCCGCTTATCTTCTGAGGATTCAGCGAAAGGTCCTGCTCTTTGGCCATGCGTATGGACACCGGGTTGAAGCCCCCGCCCAGACGTCGGCAGCAGAGTTCCTGGCCGCAGTGGCCCAGGCCGCCCACCAGGCGGGCCTTGTCGCGGACGCCTATCTGGCGCATGTCCACGCGCACGTGGAATTCACTCGCGAGCCTGCGCACCAGGTCGCGGAAATCGACGCGCTCTTCGGACTCGAAGAAGAACATCGCGCGATCGCCGTTGAAGAGGTATTCCACCATGACGGGGTGCATGTCCTCGTTGAATTCCGCGGCTATCTCCTTGAAGCGGGGCAGCGCCTCGCGGCCCCGCTGGCGCAGTTCCTCGATTTGCCGAAGGTCCTGCTCGTCGGCCACGCGCTCAACCCGCTTCAGCTTGCTCTTCAAGCGGGAGAGCTCGGTTTCGTCCACCTCCCTGACTTCCTTGGAGATGCCGAAGGAGAGCCCCTTGTCCGTGTGGACCAAGACGGTGTCCCCATCGTGAATCTCGAGCTCGCCGGGATCGAACCAGAGCAGATTCAAGTTATATCTCAACGCCACGGGCGCTATGCGAACCATAGAGTTCCTCTCTTATCTGAAGCAGAAGCACATCGAAGCAGGTTTCGGGCGAAACATTATAGCGGATGGCCGTGTCGGCTTCGCGGACGGCGGCCAGGGCGCAAACGACACGAGCCTCGTCGGCGCGCAACGCCACGCTCTCGAGCGCCTGGGTGCGATCATCGTTGACCACGAGGTCGGCGGTGCCGCCCGCTATCATAAGCACATCGCGCAGCCACGAGCGCGCGAGCGCGGTTATCTCGTAGAAAGCCTCCTTGGTCCTCTTGGAGAGCGCGCGCTTATTGCGGGCCTCGATTTGGCGGATGGCCGAAGCCGCCATGAACTCGCGGGATTCCTCCAGGTCGGCATCGAGCCCCCGGCGCACCAAATCGAGCGGCGCCTTCGACTTCTCCAACAGCTCCGCCGCGTATTCCAATATATCCAAGTCGTCCGCCAGAGCAAGGGCCTCGAGCACCTCGAAAACGCGCCTGCGGAACAGGAATCGATCCTTGGAACGCGCGAATTCAATGGCCCGGTCGATGGAGCCGTTGCACGCCGCCAACGCGTAGCGCGCCTGATCGGGCTGGACCCCGGAATTCTGCGCGACCATGCCGGCGGCCACGCTCTCCGGAATCTGACGGAAGGGCACCACCTGACAGCGAGAGACGATGGTGGGCAGCACCCCCTCGCGCGTGCGGGCCAGCAGCAGGAGCACCACATGCTCCGGCGGCTCCTCGAGGGTCTTCAGGAAGGCGTTGGCGGCGGAAGCCCCCAGCCTGTCGGCGCGATCGAGCAGATATACCTTGCGCTTGGCCTGCACGGGGGCCATGTTCACGTCGCCCACTATCTCGCGCACCTGCTCGGCCAGATACCCGTCCACGCCGCCCGGCTCGAAATAACGCACGTCGGGGTGGCGCCGGCGCAGGATGCGCTCGCAGGTCTCGCAGTCGCCGCAGCCGCCGTGGGCGCAGAGGATGGCCTGGGCGAAGGCGTAGGCGGCCGTGGTCTTGTTGCTGCCGGCCTGCCCGGTGAAGAGATAGGACTGGCCGACGTTGCCGGATGCGATGGCGGCGCGCAGGAAGTCGCGCACCTTGGGCTGGCCGAGGATGCGATCGAACGGGTCGGACATCAGCGGGCCTCCTGCCCGGGGGCGGCCGCTGTGGGGACGGCGGAGGCGGGGGTGCGCTGAGCCTTGGCTGCGGCGCGGG
>CAJOOG010000098.1 GCA_905236045.1 uncultured Denitrobacterium sp. | reverse complement strand
CCGCGCCATGCCCATGGGCATGCACACCATGATCTCCGAGGGCCAGGGCGGCATATCCGGCGGCCAGCGCCAGCGCATCATGATCGCCCGCGCCATCGCTCCCAAACCGAAGCTGCTGATCTTCGACGAGGCCACGAGCGCGCTCGACAACAAGACGCAGAGGCAGGTGTCAGACGCGCTCGACGCCATGGGCTGCACGCGCCTGGTGATCGCCCACCGCCTGTCCACCATCCGCCACTGCGACCGCATCCTGGTGCTCGATGGCGGGAAGATCGTCGAGGACGGCACCTACGACGAGCTCATAGGGCAAGGCGGCTTCTTCGCCGAGCTGGTGGAACGCCAGCGGCTCGGGGATTCGGAGTAGCCTCGGCGGTGGAAAGCCCGATGCGGCTTCGCCGCTACCTTGGAGCTCGCGCTGGTGCGCGGGGCCTTCCCAGCCGGGCTCCCCGCTCCAGCCGCATGCTCCCCGTAGGCGACGGAACGCGAAGCGTTCCTGGCCCCTTTAGGGAGCAAGTTCTTGATCTTGCCGCCGCCGCGAAGCGGCGGATTCGTCAGTAGCGGCGAAGCCGCGTCGCACTTCAGTTGGCTTGGCGGTCGTATTATCGCACAGCGCACCGACTATGCGCTTCCGCTTGCGCTACAATTCGCTGCATGGCTAAACGCACCGGGAACATAACCATCGTGGGCAACGCGAACGTATGGCCTCATGAAATGGACACAGCCCGTGCTCTCGCACTCGACGGGCGGGATGTGGAGTTCATCGACCGGGGCGGTCGCGGCGATGGGCGTGCGGACGTGCGCATGGACGGCCTGATCTGGGAGATGAAATCGCCGAATTCGGACAACATAAAGGCGATCGAGCGCAACGTGAAGCGAGCCCGCATACAATCGGAGAATGTAATAATCGATTCGCGGAGGATGAAGCGCGTGCCGGACGCGGCGATTCAACGCGCGTTGGAAAAGCATTCGCGCGAGGTCAAGGGCGTGTCGAGGCTGCTTTTCGTGAACCGTCACGGAAACGTCATCGTGGTCAAGTGAGCCATGTGTTATGATTCGAGCTGTGAAAGCGCCCGAACGGTACGTTAGTTTACCTTCCTCGGGTGCTTTGCTTATGAACGCGATCGAACGGCACGGCAATGGCCCCTGGGGCGCGGCAGATAAATCCAGTTGTAGCTGCTAGCCGTTAGAGGTCGCGCGTGAATCGGCATTTCGGGTAGGAACTGCAACCCATGCGCTCAATTGCAACGAAGTGAAAAACGAATTGAGATGCATCAGGCCGAAATTGCATAATAATAGAGAGATGCGTTGGATTGGAAAACGAGGAAAAGGAGAATTTGCCATGGAGGATCAGACCGGTAACGAGAAGAAGGTTCAGGAGCTGAAGGAGAAGATGGACGACAATAACTTCGAGCTCGACATCGATGCGCTCGAGGATGCAGCCGGCGGCGAGTACAAATGCTTTGACACCTACTCCGATGAGTACTGGGAAGAGCGACGCGGCACCTGGTAGACCTCATCGTTCACAGCAGTGTCAACGGTGACGACATCCGGAATCGACGTCATCGTGCCGACCCATCGCGCGCACGCAACGCTGGGCCGCGCGCTCGACTCGATTGCCGCGCAGACTATCGCAGACGAACTTCGCGTGGTCGTCGTCGACGATGCATGCCCGGAAGGGGGCTACCGCGATGCGGTGGCCCCTTATTTGTCCTACCTGGATATCCAGCTGATTCGCCTGCCGCGCAACGTCGGGCCGGGAGGAGCCAGGCAGGCCGGCATCGACGCCACCGGCAACCCGTATTTCACGTGCCTCGACTCCGACGACGCGTTTGCCAGTCCCGCATCGCTGGAACAGCTGCGCCACGTCATGGAACAAGACGGCTCGGTGCAGCGCTGCGGGGGATACCTCGAGGTGCTCGACGCTTCGCCAGAGGTAATTTCGCGGAAGGGCGGGAACATGAGCATGTGCGGAAAGCTCTTCAGGCGCTCGTTCGCGGAGCGCTACGGTTTGCGCTTCAACGGCAGCCGCATCAACGAGGACTACGGGTACAACCTCGCGGTGGATTTGCTGTGCGACAACGACGGCGAGAAGACGCACACCGTGCCGGAGCCCGTGGTTCATGT
>CAJOOG010000097.1 GCA_905236045.1 uncultured Denitrobacterium sp. | reverse complement strand
CGTGCCCAGGTAGAAGAGCGCCAGCGTGCCCGGGCCGCTGTGCGCGCCGATGACGGGGTCCACGTAGTTCACCGTTATGTCCTTTATCTCGAAGGAGTCGTCGGCCTCTATCATCTCGCGCAGCAGGCTCAGATCCTCCAGGCAGTCGCCGTGAGAGATGCCCACATGCTGCGGGCCGTACTGCGGGTCGAACGTGGCCTTCATGTGCTCGTAGAGCGCCCTGATGCTGCGTTTGCGCGAGCGGACCTTCTCCATGGGGATGAGGTGCCCGGGGTTGTCCATGTGCAGCACCGGCTTTATCTTCAGCAGCGTGCCCGCCGCGGCGCTCGTGCGCGAGACGCGGCCGCCCCGGTGGAGATACATCAGGTCGTCGACGGTGAACCAATGCGCCAGGTGGAATCGGTGCTCTTCCAGCCAGGCGTGCGCCTCCTCGATGGGCGTGCCGGCATCGCGCATGTCGCAGGCGTAGAGCACGAGCATGCCCTCTCCCAGAGAGGCTCCGCGCGTATCGCAGGTGTAGAGCTTGCGCCCGGGGTAGTCGGCTGCGATGTTGCGCAGTAGGTTGGCCGTGGCCTCGTAAGTGCCCGAAAGGCCGCTCGAGAAGCCCACGTAGAGCAGATCCTGTCCGGCATCGAATATCTCGCGGGCGATCTCGGAGCTGGTCTGCTGGTTGGGCAGGCTGGTGGTGAAGATCTTCCCCTCGCGCATCATACGGTAGAACTGCCCCAGATCGGTGGTCTTCCCCTGCTCGTAGCTGACGAACTCCTCGCCCTCGCTCATGAAGCGCAGGGACAGGATGCGCAGGTGGTTCTTCTCGATTATCTCCTCGGGCAGATTGCAGCTCGAATCGGTCAGAATCGCGTAGGACATCGTCGCTCCTTCAAAGCTCGCTCGCTTTACCTGTGTGCAAAAGGGTAACACAACCCCTCGCGCTAGAGCGTTCGTTTATAATGCTCCGTTAGCGATTCCGCCGAGGCGTATCGCCCGGCATCTGTTCGAAGGGAAAACCGTGGCCAACACGTACAAGGAAACGATGAACCTGCCCAAGACCGACTTCGCGATGAAGGCGAACCTGGCTCAGCGCGAGCCGGAGCGCCTCAGGCAATGGCAGGAGAAGGACGTCTATCGCAAGGTGCTCGAGAAGAACAAGGATGGCGAGCCGTTCGTGCTCCACGACGGCCCCCCCTACGCCAACGGCCCCATCCACATCGGACATGCGCTCAACAAGACGCTCAAGGACATCATCGTCAAATACCATGCGCAACGCGGCCATTTCGCCCCCTACGTGCCCGGCTGGGACTGCCATGGCCTGCCCATCGAGAACAAGGTGGAAGACCAGCTGGGGCCGGAGAAGATGAAGAAGATCCCCACGTCGACCTTCCGCCGTATCTGCCGCGAGTACGCCGAGAAGCAGCTCGACGGGCAGCGCGATGGCTTCAAGCGCCTGGGCGTGAACGGCGAATGGGACAACCCGTATCTCACCTTCACCCCCGAATACGAGAGCGCCAACATCGAGATCTTCAAGAAGCTCTATCTGCAAGGCGCCATCTACCAGGGCCGCAAGCCCATCCATTGGTGCACGCACTGCCATACCGCGCTGGCGGAGGCGGAGCTGGAATACTCCGACGAGGTGAGCCCCGCCATCTTCGCGCGCTTCGAGTTGACCACCACGCCGCGGGGGCTGGAGGCCTACGAGGGCAAGGTCGATGTCGCCATCTGGACGACCACGCCTTGGACCTTGCCGGCCGACGACGCCGTCATCCTGCATCCGAAGGCGGAATACGTGGCCGTGCTGCACCGGGGCCGCCCGACCCTGTTCGCGCGGGATCTGGCGGGGAAGTGCTGCGAGAAGTTCGGCTGGGACATGGAGTTGGCACGTGCCGCGGACGGATCCGAATGGAGCGCGACGGGCGAAGAGCTCTGCGGCAACGAGTACAAGCAGCCCATCTTCGGCGAGCGCGGCGCGGTCGGCAAGTTCATCTACGCCGACTACGTGACGCTCGAAGACGGCACCGGCATCGTCCACGGCGCGCCGGGGCACGGCGCCGACGACTACAATGCGGGGCGGAAGTTCGGCATCGACGTGGTCATGCCCGTGGCCGATGACGGCACCTTCTACGAGGGCGAGGACTTGGGCAGCGGCGGTCCCTTCAGCGGCATGGAGGTCAACGAGGCCAACCCGCACATCATCAAATGGCTGAGCGAGCGCGGCATGCTCATCCTGCACGAGGATATCTCTCACAGCTACCCGCATTGTTGGCGCTGCAAGAGCCCCGTCATCTTCCGCGCCACCAGCCAATGGTTCGTGAGCATGGAGAAGACCGGCCTGCGCGAGAAGGCTCTCGAGGAGATAGACGAGAACGTGAAGTGGGTGCCCGCCTGGGCCGGCAATCGCATCGGCGCCATGGTCCAGGAACGTCCCGACTGGTGCATAAGCCGCCAGCGCTACTGGGGCGTGCCCATCCCGGTGTTCTTCTGCAAGGACTGCGGGCACGTGGTGGCCGACGAGCAGACCTTCGATGCCGTGATAGAGCTGTTCCGCACCCGTGGCGCCGATGCGTGGTACCGGCTCGAGCCGAGCGAGTTCTTGCCGGAGGGCACCTGCTGCCCGTCCTGTGGGGGCGAGAACCTGGAGGGTTCCAAGGACGTGCTCGACGTGTGGTGGGAGTCGGGGGTGTCTCATACCGGCGTGTGCGAGGCGCGGCCGTATCTTCATCGTCCGGCGGATCTGTACCTGGAAGGCAGCGACCAGCATCGCGGATGGTTCCAGTCCTCGCTGCTCACGAGCGTGGCAGCTTACGGGGTCGCCCCTTACAAGACTGTTGTGAGCTGCGGTTTTACCGTAGACGAGCATGGGCGCAAGATGTCGAAGAGCTTGGGCAACGTCATCGACCCCATCGACATCGTGAACAAGTTCGGCGCGGACGTGCTGCGCCTGTGGGTCGGGTCGGTGGACTACTCGCAGGACGTGGCCGTGAGCATGAACAACTTCGAGCGCATCAGCGATTCGTACCGGCGCATCCGCAACACGCTGCGCTTCATGTTGGGGGCGCTCGACGACTACGACGACCGCAAGCATGCCGTGCGCGACTTCTCCTCGCTCGCCCTCGCCGACCAGTGGGCCATGGTGCGCCTGGCGGCCGTGCTCTCCGAGGTGGAGGAGGCCTATGACGAGTACCAGTTCCACCGCGTGTTCCGCGCCGTCTTCGACTACTGCAACACCGAGCTCTCCACGCTCTACCTCGACCAGCTGAAGGACCGCCTGTATGCGGAGGCGCCGGACAGCCCGCTGCGTCGCAGCGCCCAGACCGTCGTGTTCAACATCGTAGAGGTGCTCGCGCGCGTGATCTCCCCCATCCTCAGCTTCACGGCCGAGGAGGTCTGGGAGAAGTACCCGCCGCTCATCCGCGCCCGCGAAGGACGCGAGCAGAGCGTGCAGCTGGCGGGTTGGCCGAGCGCGGAGTCCTTCGTGCCGGGGTTGCCCGACGAGGAGGAGCGCGCGCGTATAATCGCCGACTTCGAAGTGGTGCTCGAAGCGCGCGATGCGGTGACCAAGGCGATCGAGGAGGCCCGAGAGGCCGACTTGGTGAAGAAGAGCCAGGAGGCGGAAGCGGCGGTGAAGGCTCCCGCCGACGCCCTGGCGACCTTGCGGAAGTTCGACGATGCGTTCTACAGCGAGTTTTTCATCGTAGCGGGCGTGACGTTCGAAGCGGGGGAGGACGAGGGCTACGTCGCGACGGTGAGTCGCACGCAGGCCGAGAAGTGTCCGCGTTGCTGGAATTACCGCGAGCTCGCGGGCGAGGTCTGCCCGCGTTGCGCCGAGGTGCTGGCGCGATAGAGGGGTGCGGCCCCGGATGGGGCGAGGCAGGCTGGGCGCGG
>CAJOOG010000096.1 GCA_905236045.1 uncultured Denitrobacterium sp. | reverse complement strand
GCGAACGCCAGATAGGTTTGCGGTTGGACCAGCACCTGCCCCAGGGAGTTCAAGTAGCCTTGGCCGGTGAGGATCTGCAGGCTCAACGCCCCCGGCGCCCAACCTGCCAGTGCGCTGCCCGCATCGAGCCCCGCAGGAGCTCCGGCGCACCCCAAAAACAGCGCCAGCATGGCAGAAAGAGCGGTGCTCGCCAGGGCCTGCCGGAGGTTCAGGAAATACCCCGCCAGAAGCGCAGAGAGGTTTCCCATGCCCGCAACGCCGAGCAGGACGGACGATAACCCCGTGTTTGCCTGCGCATGCCCGTGCCTTCCCGCGAAGAACCACCACAGGCAGGCGGCCGCGGCGAGCACGATGCCCGGGGCCACGGCCCCGTTCGCCATCAGCGCGACGGCAAGCGAGCCCGCGGCCAGCAAGGCGCCTATGTGCGGCACCGACGCGGCGGCCAAGAGAGCAAGCGCCATCAACCCCCAGAACGCCGGGGCGGAGACGCCGCCTACCGGGGGGGTGGCCTGCAGGCTCACGCCGGCGAGCAGGCCGACGTTCAGCATGCTCCAAACGCGCATCATCAGATGGCTCTTGCGCATCCCGATGCGCTCGATGAGCGGCACATGCGCTAGGAGCCTCTCGTCCTCGCCGGCGTCATCGGTGGCCTTCGCCACGATTTCCGCCAGACGGCGCCCTCCCTCGCGCACGTCGCCTAGAAACGGCAGTAATTCCTCGGCGAAGTCGCGCACGGTCTCGTAGCGCTCGGCGCGATCCGGCTCGAGTGCGTAGAACAGCACGTCATCGGCCTCCGGGTCCAATTCGGGCAGGCAAGCGCTGGGCAGCACCAGCTCGGCTTGCTCGATCGCCTGCAGGGCGCCGGGGATGTCGTTGGCCCAGAAGGGGTTCTCGCCGGCTATCATCTCGTAGGCGACGCTCGCGAGCGCCCATTCGTCGCAGCGCTCGTCCACTTCCTCGCGCCTCATCTGCTCGGGAGGCATGTAGCCTATAGTCCCGCCGGCCGCGCTGCTGAAGCCCGCCGCGCTGGAGAGCTCCGCTAGGCCAAAGTCGGTCACCTTCACCAGGCCCTGATGGTTGATCATGATGTTGTCGGGCTTGATGTCCAGGTGGAGCACCGCGTTCTCGTGCGCCGTCGAGAGCGCATGCGAGACGCCGTCGAGGACGGCCGCCACCACATCGCCGTCCACTTCCTCGCTCCAATCGCGCAGCAGCTGCGTGAGCGTGATGCCGTCCACATACTCCATGATCAAGTAGGCTGTCTCGCCTCGCGCCTCGAAATCCAGCACGCCCACGATGCTGGGATCCTGCAGCAGGGCGGCGGTGCGGGCCTCCTCCAACCCGGGGATGTCCTCGTCCGCCTCCAGCGGCTCCTCGCCATCGGCCTGCACGGGCTCCTGCCAGGGCAGAGGCCCCTCCTCGCGCAGGCCGCCCTTGATGGGCATGCACTTCACCGCCACACGCCGCTGGATGCGCGTGTCCCAGGCGAGCTGCACGGTGCCGAACCCGCCCTTGCCCGCTTCGCCGAGAGGCCGATAGCGGTTCAAGATGAGCTCGCCGTCCATGCGCCCCTCCTGCGGAATCGTGAGATTATTTTGACGGAAGCCATACTATCGCAGATTTTCACCTTGCCAACCGCCTGGAGGCAGGCTAATATTTCTGCTTGCCTGTTCGCGCGAGCGGACGAAGCACCATGCGGGTGTGGCGGAATTGGCAGACGCGCTAGCTTCAGGTGCTAGTGGGCTTCGGCTCGTGAAGGTTCAAGTCCTTTCACCCGCACCACAATCGAAAGCCGCTCCTCGGAGCGGCTTTTCTCATATCCGGGACTCTGCAGCCCGACGCGGGCGGCCAGCTTATCCGCGTCGGGGGCGACGAGCCTGACGCGGCGCTATTCCAGCATGCTCGCGATGCTGCCGAGCAGGGGCTCGAAGCTCACGCCGCGGGCCTCGAAGTCGGGCTGATGGCTGGTCACCTTCATCGACTCCACCACGAAGTCGCTCGCGAAGCGGGTGGCCTGCACCAGGTCCTTGCCGGCCATGACGGCCGCCAGAAGCGAGCTGGTGAACAGGTCGCCCGTGCCATGCAGCATATAGGGCAGAAGCTCGTTGGTCGTCATGGTGAGGGGGACCGATTCGCCCTCGATGTAGTTGTGGATCTTGCCGTCGCCGTGGTCGATGCCCTTCAGCACCACATTCTTCGCGCCCTTCTCGCGCAGGCCGCCGATCATCTCGCGTACTTTGGCCTCGTCGATGTCGGCGCCGGGCCAGTCGATGCCCAAGATGATGCTCGCCTCGGTCAGGTTGGGCGTGAGGATGTCGGCTCCGGCGGCTAGCTCGCACATGGCATCGCAGAGCTGGGGCGTGTAGGTGGGGTAGACCTTGCCGTGATCGGCCATGACCGGGTCCACCACGCGCAGGGCGCGGGGATAGGTCTCGTATACCCCGCGGATGATGCCCACCTGCTCGGGTGCGCCCAAAAACCCGGAGTAGACGGCGTCGATATCCACGCCGATGCCCTTCCAAGCCTCCAGGTAGTCGGGCAGGATGTCGGTAGTGTCGTGCATGTACCAGCCGGGGAAGGCGGTATGGCTGCTGAAGAGTCCGGTCGGCACGGGGCACACGTCGCATCCCGCGGCCGAGAGGACGGGGATGGCCACGCCCAGCGAGCACTTGCCGTACCCGCACAGGTCGTGGATTGCCGCGATGCGCGGAATGTAGGCGCCTTGCCTCTCGTAGAGTTTCTTGGTTTCCATGGGATCTTCTCCTCGCTCGATAGTCCGCGGCCATTCTACTCCACCCTGCGCTAGTGGCAAGGGGGAGCCGACCCTCCTGCGCGGGTCCTTCACCATTTCCGCAAGCTGCGAGATGGGAGCGGTTTCAAGCTCGGGTGGTTGAACATGCGCCTCTAGAGCGCGTGTTCAATTTGAACTTCGGCGCTTTGAGCTCTGGGGCGGTGAATCTACTTGCCCGCGGCTTCCTCTTCCTCGTCGTCGTCATCGAAAAACGACCAGTCGTCTTCGGTCTTCTCGTGGTTCTTGTAGATGCGCCGCGTGCGACGCTCCATGAAGACGCAGGCTATCAGGCAGATAACCAGCGTGACCAAGAACAACACGCCGATGCCGCCGTAGGTCTCGAATAGGAAATGGTAGAGCTCGGGCCAGTCCATGTGCGCCTTCCCTAGATTTCGTCTTGCGTCGTTTGGTGGGTAGTATACTATCCAGACGCGCAAATGACGCGAAGTCATCAAATCGTTGCAGGAGGACCCTATGCTGGACGCTCGTTTCGTGAGAGAGAACCTGGAGATGGTCGAAGCCGCGATGCAGCATCGCAACTTCCCCTGGGATTCCGCCGTTTTCTCGGAGCTCGACGAGAGGCGCCGCGCGGTCATCTCCCGAGAAGAGGCGCTGCAGGCCGAGCGCAACAAGCTTTCGAGCGAGATCGGCTCCCTGCTGAGGGAGGGGCATGCCGCCGAGGCCGAGCAGCAGCGCGAACGTGTGGCGGCGGTCAAGGGCCAGCTCGAAGAGCTCTCCGCTCGGCGCAAGGCGGCCGACGAGGCGCTGCAGGACCTGCTGATGGGCGTGCCGAACATCCCGCACGAGTCCACGCCGGTGGGCAAGGACGAGACCGAGAACCCGGAGGTGCGCCGCTGGGGCACGCCGCGCGAGTTCGACTTCGCATACAAGGCGCATTGGGATCTGGGCCCGGATCTGGCCATGATCGACTTCGATCGTGCGGTCAAGCTCTCCGGCAGCCGCTTCGTCCTGCTCGGGGGCATGGGCGCCCGCCTGGAGCGCGCGATAATCAATTTCATGGCCGACACGCATGCCAGCCGCGGCTTCAAGGAATGGTGGTGCCCGAGCCTGGTGAACCGCGAGACCATGACGGGCACAGGGCAGCTGCCCAAGTTCGAGGAGGACCTGTTCAAGACTAAGGACGAGAGTCTCTACCTTATTCCCACGGCGGAGGTTCCGCTGACCAACATCCACGCCGGCGAGGTGCTCGATGCCGAGGACCTGCCCCTGCGCTACTGCGCCTTCACCAACTGCTTCCGCGAGGAAGCTGGCAGCGCGGGTCGCGACACGCGCGGGCTCATTCGCCTGCATCAGTTCGACAAGGTGGAGATGGTGAAGTTCGCCAAGCCCGAGGAGGCCTACGACGAGCTGGAGAGCATGACGGCCGAAGCCGAGCACATCCTCCAGCAACTGGGCCTGCCGTATCGCGTCATCATGCTCTGCACGGGGGATCTGGGCTTCTCCGCGGCGAAGACCTACGACTTGGAGGTGTGGCTGCCCAGCTACGATGCCTACAAGGAGATAAGCTCCTGCAGCTGCTGCGGGGATTTCCAGGCCCGTCGCGCGAACATCAAGTACCGCGATCCGGACAACTTCAGAGGCACCCGCTACGTGAACACCTTGAACGGCAGCGGTCTGGCCGTGGGCCGCACCATGGCCGCTATCATGGAGAATTACCAGAACGCCGACGGGAGCATCACCGTGCCCGAGGCGCTGGTGGGCTACATGGGCGGAGTCGAGCGCATTGAGCCCGAAGACTAAAGAGGGCACCAAGGCGGCGGACGGCGCATCCGACGATTTGCCGGTCGCACCCGCCGAGGCGGCCAAGCGTCCCAGCGTGAGCGCCAAGCAGAAGGCGAAGGCGGAGAAGGCGGCGCAAAGGCAGGCGAAGAGGAAGCGGAGCAGGGCGGCGTCTGCTGACGGTCATGCGCCTGCGCCCGCAGGTGCGCCCGCGCAGCGCGATACATCCGCCGGCGTTCGCTCTCTCGCCGACGCGCCCGCATCCGCCACCGAGCGCTCCTCCCGCGTCTCCGACGATTCCGCATCTTCCGAGGCCGCCCGCTATTCCCGCGATGCCGTGCAGCGTGAACGCGCTAAGAAAGGGCGCGTCCGTCTCGTGATGCGCGTGGCAATAGGCGTCCTCGCCGTCGCGGTTGCGGGGGTTTGCGCCTATTGCGCGTGGACGATCTGGTGGCGCTACGACGACGCGGCGGATATCCAGGGAACGTGGCGCAGCAATTCCGGTGCCACGATAACCATCGACGCCGACAAGATGCACCTCACCGACGATGTGTCCTACGACTACACGCTCGACACGGGGGCCAAGATCATCGTCTACGCCTTCTCCAGCTCGCAGGGCCAGGGCTCCTACCGCTTCAGTCCGGACCGCTCCGCGCTGGTCATCGACGAGAGCGGGTCGCAGGATTGGCTGGTCGCCCTGGGCTTCGTCGAAGATCCCCAGCTGGACGGGACGGTCGATGACGGCGTCTCCGTGCTGGTGCGAACGTCATGAGCGCACTCGAGCTGGAGTGGGTGAAGATTAGGGCGGACCGCATGGTGCTCGGGATTCGCGTGCGCGATCCCCGGTTGCGCTACACGACTCCCGCCATCGCGCGGCGGGCGTTGGAGCTGCGGCCGCTTCTGGCGGAGCATGCCTGCGTGAACGACCGGGGCGCGATGTTTCGAGATGCGATTGCGCGCACCTCGCTGCCTCACTTGCTCGAGCATTTGATCATCGACTTGCAGGCGCAGCGCGCGAAGGACCCGGCCCGTGTCTTTACCGGGCTTACGTCGTGGACCCGGCGCGATGCGGGACTGGCGCAAGTGGAAGTGAGCTTCGAATCCGATCTGGGCGCGTTGGCGGTTCTGCGCGATGCGCTCTCGTTGCTCGAGCGAATCGTCGGTTAAGGCGGCGGGCGCAGGGCGTCTCGTGGTCCACGGGCAATTCTGACAAGTCTTTGAAAGTGCATGACGATTTCTCAACGTCGGCCCCGAGAGGCGCGGCGGCGCGTATAATCGGGGAAATCGAACGGGACTTGCCGTTCTCAACCACGTAAAGCTGCCGTTCGACGGTGGTGAAGGAGGCAACCATGGCCAACAAATTGGGGTATTTTCTGATGGGCGGCGTCATCGGTGCCGCGGCTGGCTTGCTCTACGCTCCGCGTAGGGGCGAGGAAACGCGGGCATTGGTGGCCGATAAGGCGAATGCCGCGATGGAGCAGGCTCAGCAGTACACCGCTTCCGCGCAGGAGCGGGGTGCGCAAGTCTGCGCCGACCTGGGCGCCAACGCCCAAAACGTCGCCGCTCAGGCGAGCGAGCGCGCCCAAGGCGCCTTCTCCGCCGCCCAGGAGCGCGTTTCCCAGATTCGCGATAACGCTGCCCCTCGTTATGCCGATTCCGACGAGGAGCTCCGTGCGAAAATCGAGGCCGCCCGCCAGCGCATCGCCGCTCAAGTTGCCGCCACTGCCGGGGAGAGCGCGTCTGCCGCCGCCGACGAGCCCGACGAGCCTGCGGCCGAGACCGAAGAGGCCTCGGGCGCGCATGCGGCTTCGACGGAGAGCGTAACCGAAGGGGATAAGGCGGAATAACCGCGCAGATTCCATGACGGCACCGTCTGCGGCCGGGCGAGAAGCCCCTTTCCGCAGAGGGTGCCGTTTCTTATGCGAAGGAGCGCCATGGCCCAGGCCAAGACCTACACGACTCAGGAGATCGCCGGAACCCGCGTGGTGGGCGGAAAGAACGGCACGAAGCGCATCGGCAAGGTGTGCCGTTTCGTCTTTCATCCCACGGAGAAGCGGGTGGTGGGATTTATCGTGAAGCGCCCGGATCTGATGCTGATGTTGCACCGCAAGGACCTGTTCGTGGCGCTCGACGGCTTCGAATGGGAAGACGGGCGTATCCTGCTCGACCCCGAGGCGAAGGACGCCACGGGCGCGGCTGCCTGCAAGCGGCTCGGTCTGGATTGGGACCGCTGCACGCTTTGGGAGGGCATGCCCATCCTCACCATGAGCGGTGAGCAGTGCGGCTTTGTGGGCAATGTCACGTTTTGCAGAGAAGACGGCAGGGTCGTCTCCTTCACCGCGGATCGCGGTGTTATGGACAAGGCGCTGCTGGGTTCGCTGGAGGTGCCCGCCAAATATGTGAAGGGTTTCCGGATGGGCATCGACGGCGTGGAGCTCAACATCGAGGACGCCTTTGACGAGGAAGGCGACGAGGGCGGTGTTCTTACCGGCGCCATCCTCGTGGAGGATGCCACGCTCGAGTTGGTCGCGGAAGGGGGCCTGGCCCAGAAGGCGGGCGAGGGTGCCGCGCGGGCGAAGAGCTCCTATGAATCGCAGGTCAAGCCCGTCGTGCGCCGAGCCGCCAAAGCCACGGGCGAAGCGGTGAACAAGGGCGCCTATGCGGCGGGTCGGCAAATCGGCCGCAGCAAGGGGATGTTTCGCGCCTTCAAAGAGGAGTACGACAAGGCCGTGGCGGACGGAGGCTCCGACGGGGCCAAGCCCAAGAAGAAATCGGGCGAGTAGCGCATGCCGCAGGAAGAGAGCATGCCGGAGAAGGAGCGCGAACCGCTCGAGCAGAAGGCGGCTGGGGCTGCAGAGGCGCCCAAGGATGCAGAGACGCTCGACAATCCCGAGACCTCGCGTAAGAGCCGCATCAAACGTGCGGATGCGATAAAGCTGGCGGGGCTTCTGGCCTGCCTGGGCATCATGTTCGTCATCGTGGCGCTGCTGTGGCCGTATCTGGGGCGCCTGTTCGAGCCGGGCGGGGTGGACCAGCTGGTCGAGCAGGTGAAAAACGCCGGGCCGCTCGGCGTGCTCGTCCTTCTGGGCATGCAGTTCCTGCAAGTCATCGTCGCCTTCATCCCGGGCGAGGTCGTCCAAGTGGCGGCGGGCATGATATACGGGCCTTGGTTCGGAGCGCTCATCCTTCTCGTGGGTTGCTATTTTTCCATGTGGATCATCTTCGAGCTCGTGCATCGTCTGGGCCGACCGTTCGTGCAGGACATGGTCTCCGCCGATTGGCTGGAGAAATTCGACAGGTTCGAGGAATCGGGCAAGCTCGATGGCATCGTCTTCATCCTGTTCCTCATTCCGGGGCTGCCCAAGGA
Source organism: uncultured Denitrobacterium sp. (assembly GCA_905236045.1). Classification (GTDB taxonomy): domain Bacteria; phylum Actinomycetota; class Coriobacteriia; order Coriobacteriales; family Eggerthellaceae; genus Curtanaerobium. The sequence goes on along the minus strand of CAJOOG010000096.1, from coordinate 3,850 downwards.
TACCTTCAGCTACCTGGTGCCGCTCACGAGCATGCCGCGTCAGCGCTATCTCGTTTTGGCCAACATCGCCCGCATCCCGGGCATACTCGCCTCGACCTTCGCCGCCTCGGGGCTGGTCGCGGGAGACGTGGCCTCTTCCGTGGCGATTTTCGCCGTATTGGGGCTCATCGCCGTGCTGGCCATCGTCTTTCGCGAAAAACTGCTCGGATTGCTTCATCGGGGCGAGGACGATGTCGGTGAGTGATTTCTACCGTCCCACGCGCAGCCATGTGGCAGCCGGCCTGATCGCGCTCTTTCTGGGTTCGCTCGGCCTTCACAAGTTCTACCTCGGCTACTTTCGCGAAGGCTTCATCATGTTGGGCGTCTCCATCTTAGGCGGCCTCGTCAGCTTCGGCATCGCCTCTGCGGCCGTGGGACTTATCGGCCTCATCGAGGGGGTGATCTATTTGCTCACTTCGCAGCGAGACTTCGAAGAAACGTACGTTCTCCGTAAAAAGGAGTGGTTCTAGCCCCGCGTTGCGCTCGCGTGGTCTACAATTGCTCGAGAGGAATTCCGATTCCGCCAGCAATCTATTAAGGAGGATTCCATGCCTACCATCACCCGCGATCAAGTGAAGGTCCCCGCCGACGTCATGCCCGAGTCGCGCGAGACGTACATCGACAATTACCTGTCGGCCACGCAAGGCACGGGACGCCTCATGCTGTTCGCGTGCGACCAGAAGGTCGAGCACTTGAACGGCGACTTCTATGGCGAAGGCATCGATCCCTCCGACGGCGATCCCGAGCACCTCTTCCAGATCGGCGACCAGGGCGTCATCGGCATCCTGGCCGGACAGCGCGGCCTCATCGCCCGCTACGCCCCCGATTATCCGAACATCAATTACCTCGTGAAGATGAACAGCAAGACCAACCTCGTCAAGACGGCGCAGGACGACCCCTATTCGCCGCAGCTGCACGACCTGGAGGCCGTGCTCGCCATGCGCGAGGCCGGCGTGAACATTGTCGGCATCGGCTACACTCTCTACCTGGGCAGCGAATACGAGTCCACTATGCTGGCGGAGGCGGGCGAGCTCGTGGCCGAGGCGCACGCCAACGGCCTCATCGTCGTTTTGTGGATTTACCCGCGCGGCAAGGCCGTCGGCGACCGCGAGAAGGCTCCCGAGACCATTGCCGGCGCGGCCGGCGTGGCGCTTTGCCTCGGCGCGGACTTCGTGAAGGTGAATCCCCCGAAGGACACTCCCGCCTCCACGAGCGCCGAGAGCCTGGCCGTTGCCAGTCGCGCGGCGGGACGCACGGGCCTGGTCTGCGCAGGCGGCAGCAAGGCCGACGCCCGCGAATTCCTTCAGCATCTCCACGATCAGATTCATATCGGCGGCGCCTGCGGCAACGCCACCGGCCGCAATATCCATATGCGCAGCCTCGACGAGGCCGTGCGTCTGACCAAGGCCATCAGCGCCGTTACCATGGCCGACTACGAAGTCGACGAAGCCCTTGCGGTGTTCGAGGGCGAAAAGGAGTTCGAGACTCCGACGTTCTAGAGCCAGAGAGTCGGCTGGCGGAGCGGTCGATTCCGACGCACCATGTACGCGAGCGGGAGGGCGGATGCGCCTTTGGGCCATCCGCCCTCCCGTCTCCGTGGGGGCGCACGACGGAATCTGAGCCGCTGACAAGGGGTATTTCAGACTTGACAGGTCTTTCAGGAAACGTTCAGGTTGCGTCTTAGAATGAGGAGGTGTAGGAGCGAGAAGGGAAGCGGCATGAGGATTCTGGTCGTGGAAGATGACAAGCGCCTGGCGGATGCCCTGGCAACCATCCTCAAGGCGAGCGAATACCAATGCGACGTCGTCTACGATGGCGCCGAAGGACTGGATTACGCCCAGAGCGGCATTTACGACTGCATCGTGCTCGATGTCATGCTTCCGAAGGTCAACGGCTTCGACGTGGCCTCGCAGCTGCGACGCGACCACAACCCCGTGCCCATCCTCATGCTCACCGCCCGCTCGACCATGGCCGACAAAGTCGGCGGCCTCGACGCCGGCGCAGACGACTACATGACCAAACCCTTCGCCCCCGTGGAGCTGCTCGCGCGCATTCGCAGCCTCACCCGTCGTCAGGGCGAGGTCGTCTTCGAGACCATGGAGTACGGAAACGTAACGCTCGACCTGCAGACCTGCGAACTCTCCACGCCCTCCAAAAGCGTGCGGCTCTCTCAGAAGGAGCTCGCCATCATCCGCATCTTCCTGGCTAATCCCACGCGCGTCATCTCGAAGGAGAACCTCATCGACAAGGTATGGGGCTACGACAGCACGGCCGAAGACAACAACGTGGAGGCCTACATCAGCTTCCTTCGCAAGAAACTGCGCTATATTGGTGCCGATGCGCGCATAGCCACGTTGCGAAAGCAGGGATACCGCCTTGAGCTCAACGACGACTCCATCGACTGAGAAACGCCGCAAGCGCAGATCCAAGGGCACGCCCACCTCCGCGGGCGTGCTCGTCGGCTTTCGCAGGAAATTCATCATCACGAACATGGCCTTCGCGCTCATCGTGCTCGCGAGCGTCATCGTCGTTGTCAGCTACGCCAACTACTCCCAACGGGTGGAGGAGGTCCAGCAGGCGCTCGATTTCCGTGTGGAGGCCATTCAGGACCAGCAGCAGCACTCCGAGCCGCGCCAACTTCAGATTCCCGATAATGCCGACAGCTCGCAGGATTCCTCGGCAGGCGCTCCGTCGCGCCCGGACAATAGGCGCGAGAGCTCCGACGACCAGGTGGTGGCCACGTCTTCCTATATGGTGAAGGCGAGCGGGGAAGCCGTTCTGCTCGAAGACGCCCTCGGCTTGGATGACGATACGCTCTCCTCGGCCGTGTCGGAAGTCAAGACGCAGGTGGCAAGCTCGCAGGAAGAGGTGACTTCGGGTCGCATAAGCTCGCTGAACCTCTACTTCGCCGCCAAGTGGACGGATAGCGGGGATGTGGCGGTGTCCTTCGCCTCCGGGAATTACGTGGACGCCGCAGTCGGCTCGTTGGCGTTTCCCTTCGCCTTGGCCGGCTTGGCCGCCCTCGTCGCCTTCCTGTTGCTGAGCTTCTTCCTCTCCGGCTGGGCGGTCGGCCCGGTGGAGCGGGCCTGGCGTCAGCAGCAGCAGTTCATAGCCGACGCGAGCCACGAGCTGAAGACGCCGCTGACGGTGATAATCGCCAACGACGCGATCCTCTCCGCGATGCCCGACGAGAAGATCGGCGATCAGAAGAAGTGGATAGAGAGCACCGACACCGAAGCGCATCTGATGCAGGGTCTGGTCAACGACATGCTCTATCTGGCGCAGATGGAGGGGGGGCGCCGCGAGGAAGTGGGCGGCACCGTGGATCTGAGCGATTTGGTGGAGAGCGTGTCGCTGCAGTTCGATTCCGTGGCCTTCGAGCGCGGGGTCATGTTGGAAGACGAAGTGGAACCGGGCCTGCAGATAGAAGGCGACGCCGTGCGCCTGAAGCGCATGGTGGGCACGCTGGTGGACAACGCCTGCAAGTACACCGAGGTGGGAGAGACGGCAGACGTGAAGCTCCGACGAGAGGGCAGCGCATGCGTGCTGGCCGTGCACAACACCGGCAAGCCCATAGACCCCGAGGACCTTCCGCATCTCTTCGACCGTTTCTATCGCGCGGATAAGGCCCGCACGAGCGGTAAAGGCGGCTACGGTCTGGGTTTGGCCATAGCGAAGAGCATAGTGGAAGACCACGGAGGCACCATAGCGGTCGCCAGCACTCCCGTTGCCGGCACGACCTTCACCGTGACTTTGCCCCTGGCCTGAGAGCCGGCTTTAGCAAGTCCAGCGCCGCCGACAGAGCGGCGGG
>CAJOOG010000095.1 GCA_905236045.1 uncultured Denitrobacterium sp. | reverse complement strand
GGGCGGGGGCCACGTCGGGCTCGAGCAGGGCATGGGTGCCGAAGAGCACCGAGAGGGACCCGTCCGCAAGCCGCTCGAGCAGCGCCGCGCGCTCGGAGTCTTCGGTCGCACCGGTAAGGAGCCCCCAGGAAATGCCCGCAGCGTCCATGAGCGGGCCGAGCTTGCGCGCGTATTGCCCGGCGAGCACTTCCGTGGGACCCATCATCAGGGCTTGGGTGCCGCTCTCCGCCGCGGCGGCGAGGGCGAACGCGGCGACGGCGGTCTTGCCGGTTCCCACATCGCCCAAGACCATGTGGCGTGCGCTGCGGGGGGCGGCCATGACCTTCAGCATGGCATCGCGGGCATCCGCCTGGTCCTGCGTGAGGCGGAAGGGCAGCGCCCGCTCCATGGCCTCGCGCACCGGTCCGCGCGTCTTATGCTCGAACGGCGTCGTCCCCTCGCAGAGCGCCTCGGTCCGCATCATAAGGTGAAGCTCCAGCAGCAACACCTCTTCGAAAGCCAGACGGCGGCGGGCCTGAGCGGCCTGTTCCATAGTCTGCGGGAAGTGGATGCACTGCAGCGCGGATTGGCGGCTGTACAGCCGATAGCGGGTCCTCAGCTCCAGCGGCAGCGGGTCCTCCATGCCGCGCACGAGCTCGAGGGCATTGCCCACCAGCGTGCGTATGCGCGTGGCGGAGAGCTTCTCGGTGGCGGGATGCACCGCGATGATGAGGCCCGCCTCGCCGGTGAACTCCCCCTCTATCTTCTCGAGGTGCGGATTGGTCATCCGCTTGTGCCCGTAGTTGAATTCGAGCTTGCCCGAGGCGGCCACGCGATCGCCTTTCGCGAGCTTATCCATAAGCCAAGGCTGCCGAAAGCAGGTGACGAGCAGCGCCCCCGATTCGTCCACGAGCGTGATCTCCACCAGGGAAAGATGCTTATGGGCAATGTTTTTGAACTCGATGTCGTAGACCTGCCCGACGATGGTGACGCCCTCGCCGATGCGGGCGCGGGCGACGGGGAGCACCTGGCTCATGTCGATGTAGCGGCGCGGGTAGTGGGTGACGAGATCGCGCACCGTATGGATGCCCATGCGCCCGAAGGCGGCCATGAGCTGCGTGGAAACGCCCCGCACCTTATCCACTCGCCCGTCTAAGGCGAGCGTGGCGTTGAGTCTGTGCCGTCCCGCATCGTTCATGACAGAAGCATACCATTAAAAGCGAAGCGCCCGCAGCTGCCCTCAGGGTGCCATTCCCGCGCAAGACGGGGCCGCGGAGCGGACGGGGGGCGCCGCCGCTCGGGCGCACGCCGACGCCGCCGGAGCTACTCCAAGCCGAACACCAGCGGATAGAGGGGCTGCTCGCCGCGCTGCACGTCGATTTCCAGATCCTCGTAGGCCTCTTCGACCTTGCGGGCCAGCGCCCCCATCTGCTCGTCGGTGAAGTCCTGTCCGGCCAGCAGCGTAAGCGTATCGGACTCTTCGGCGCGCATGAAGTCCAGAAGCCCCAGCGTCACTTCCTCGACGTCTTTGCCCACGGCCTCTATCTCCCCGTCGGCAACGCCGATGACATCGCCCGCGGCGATGGAACCGCCGTGCGCGTCCTTGGCGTCCTTGATGGCGCAGGTCACCTCGCCGGTCTTCACCGAATCCAAAGAATCGGTCATGGCCTCGACGTTGGCCTCCAAGCCGGCGGCGGGGTCCAGGGCGAAAAGAGCGGTGAAAGCCTGCGGCACGCTCTTGGTGGGCACCACCGCGCACGGGAGCTGCACCACTCCGGCCGCGCTGTTGGCGGCCATGATGATGTTGGAGTTATCCGGCAGGATGATGACGGCATCGGCGTTGGCCTTACCCACCGCATCGATTAAGTCCTTGGTGGAGGGATTCATGGTCTGCCCGCCGGAGACGACCACGTCCACGCCGAGACTTTCCAGAATGCGGGCGCTGCCCTCCCCCGCCGCGACGGCCACGATGCCGAGCGCCTTGCGCTCTGCCTGCTCGCCCTGCTGCTCCGCGACCAGCTTGGCGTTGCGGTCCTCGGCCTGCAGGTCCATGTTGTGGATGAAGACCTCGAATACCTGCCCGCGGTCGAGGAAGTACTTGAGCACCTGGTCGGGATGGTTGGAATGCACGTGCACCTTGAATTTGGGGTTCTCGCCCACGCACAGCTCGCAATCGCCCATCGTGGAGAGGAAGTCGAGGGCCTCGTCCTTATCGAGCGTGTCGGAATCGACCAAAAACTCGTTGCAGTAGCGGAATTCCGAACCCTCCCAGTCGTTGATGTGCTCTATCTCCACCTTCGGCTCCGCCATGCGGGCGAAGGACAGCTCGTCGCCGAGGGAGCCTTCGCTGCCCGTGATGGCGCAGACGAAGCCGTCGATGAGGATGGCCAGGCCGAAGCCGCCGGCGTCTACCACGTTGTTCTCCGCCAGGACGGAGAGCAGCTCGGGCGTGCGCTGCACGCTCGCATAGGCCTCCTGCGCGAGGCGGGCGAGCGCCTCGTCGAGGTCCATCTTCTTCTTAGCCGCCTTGCGCGCGGCATCGGCGGTATCGCGCAAAACCGTGAGGATCGTGCCCTCCACCGGCTTGCGCACGGCGTGGAACGCCGTGTCGACCGCGGCATCGAAGCACACGCTGAGAGAGAGGGTGTCGAAGCGATCGCATTTTTCCATGCCCTCGCACAGCCCGCGGAAGATCTGGCTGGTGATGACGCCCGAATTGCCGCGTGCGCCCATGAGGGCGCCGTTGGTGATGGCCTTGCGGACGTCTTCGCCGGAAGCGCCGATGGGCAGCTTTGCGATGGCCTCCACCACCGTGGCAACCGTAAGCGACATGTTGGTGCCGGTGTCGCCATCCGGCACGGGGAAGACGTTCAGGCGGTTGACCTCTTCTTTGCGCTCCGACAAGACCTTGCTTGCCGCAGCGATGGCGTTGAGGACGTCGTTGGTCGTATAGGTTTCGCTCATGGGATAATTCTCTCCTCGAAAGCCCGCTTCTGGGCGTCGGTTCTCTAGCGGACTTTCACGCCCTGGACATGCACTTCGATGCCGGCTATGGGTACTTGGGCGTACTGGGTGAGGGCGAAGGTGATGGCCTCGACGAGATTCTGCGACACGGTGTTGATGTTGGTGCCGTACTCGATGATGACGTAGATATCCACAGAAACGCCGCCTTCGGTGGCATTGACGGAGATACCGCGGCGCAGCTTGGACTGCGTGAGCAGCTGGGCAATGCCATCTGCGGCCGTGGGGGCGGCCATGCCCACGACGCCGTACACGTGCAGCGCTGCATTGCCGACCAAATCGGCGAGGACCTCGTTGGCGACATGCAGATCGCCGGGAATGTTCTGTGCCATAGCGCTTCCTTTCAAGGCTCAATCCGACCGATTAGTATATCGCAAGGTCGGCAGGCGAAGCGTCCGGGGCAAGCAGGCACATAAAACCGTCAGCGAGGCGCCGGGCAGCGCGCAACGCCGTGGTCGCCCTGGGTCCCCTCACGCAAAAAACCCGCTCCTGGGAGCGGGTTCGGAAATCGCTTGGTTGTCCGCGCGGGTTGCTAGGCGCGCTCGACCTTGCCGGCCTTCAGGCAGCTGGTGCACACATTGGCCTTGCGGACGTGGCCGTTCTTCTCGCGGATGGTGACCTTCTGGATGTTCGGGCGGAACATGCGGTTGGTCACGCGGTGGGAATGGCTTACGTTTCGGCCGGCGACAGGGTGCTTGCCGCATACTTCGCAGATCTTCGACATCTCAATCACTCCATACTCTATGTTCTACTCGCAGCTACGAGCTCGAAAACAACAGCCCTCGCACTATAGCACGCCCGACACCCTTGTCCAGCAATTCACGAATCCTGCACGTCCGGCCCACCTGGGCTCGAACATGCGTTGTCCCTACTTCAGCCAGCTTCTGAAGTCGGTGAGCTCCTTGAATTCCTCGACGGTGGCCTTCACGTCGCGCAGCGTTTCGGCTCCCTCGCGCACGACCACTTTCATGTCGTCGACGGTCTCCTTCACCGGCGGCTTGCTCTCGGTCTTCTTCTCGGGCGCAGCTTCGGGCTCTTCCTCTTCCTCGAAGAACTCGTAGCTCGCATCGAGCTCGTCGAGCTTCCGCTCGCACTTCTCGCCCTCGCGCTTCATCTCGGCGGCCAGGGCGGCCGCGTCGATGGCGCCGGCGGCGTGGGCGCGTTCGAGCGCCTTCACGTGGCGCTGAAACTCCTCCTGGATCTCCGCACGGGCCGCCTCGTATTCGGCGGAATCGTCTTCGGCTTCGGGCGCCTCCCCTTCGACGCCCTCCTCTTCGACATCCTCGTCGTCTCCGGGCGACGGCGGATTGCCGTCCCCATCCACGTAGACGACTTCCTCTTCGGCATCCCCCACCGCGGGGTTTCCGTCTTCGTCCACGTAGATGTACTCGACCTGCTCCTCGACGGCTATCTCGTTGCCGTCTTCGTCCACGTAGACGACTTCCTCCTCTTCGCCGAAATCCACGGGATTGCCGTCGGCGTCCACGTAGTTGCCGTCCTCGTCGACGTAGACGATCTCCTCTTCGGGCTCCTCCTCTTCGTAGACGACCGTCTCCGGAACAGGTGCGCCCTTCGTCTCGAGATCCTTCTTCTTGCTCTTCTTCCCAAAACCGAACACGGCGGGCCTCCTTCAGTAGCGGGTGCGGTCCTTCATCGCACGTTCGATGTCGCGCCGGGCGTCCTTGCGCGCCAGGTCCTGCCTCTTATCATAGAGCTTCTTGCCGCGAGCCACAGCCAATTCCACCTTCACCAGGTTGTTCTTCGCAAAATACAGGCGCAGCGGCACGAGCGCCATGCCCTTCTCGCGCGTGGCCTGCTGCAGGGCGCGAATCTCGTTGCGGTGCAGCAGCAGCTTGCGGCTGCGCTCGGGGTCGGGGTTGAACAGATTGCCGTGGCTGTAAGGGTGAATGTGCAGGTTCATAAGCCACACCTCCCCCTTGCGGATTACGGCGAAGCAATCCGTTATCTGGCAGTTGCTCTCGCGCAGACTGCAGACCTCCGTCCCCGAGAGCACGATGCCCGCTTCGCACGTGCGCAGGATTTCGTAGTCGTGCCGGGCCCGGCGGTTCGTGGCTATGGTCTTTTCCTCGCGCCGGGCCATGTTACATCCCGGGAACGAACGAGAGGCCGGGCTCGAGGTCGACCACGAAGCGGACCAGCAGCTTGATGGTGGCCTCCACGTCGTCGAGAGAGATGACCTCGGTGGGAGTGTGCATGTAGCGAAGCGGCAGCGACACCAGCCCCGTGGCGATGCCGCCGTGCTGCACCTGCATGGCGCCGGCGTCCGTGCCGGTGATACCCGGCTCCGCCTCCAGCTGATAGGCGATGCCCTCCGCCTCGGCCGCAGCTACGAGGCGCTCGAAAACGACGGGGTTGATGTTGGGGCCGCGGGCTATCACGGGGCCTGCGCCGAGTCTCACCTCGCCATGTTTCGCCTTGTCCACCCCCGGATAATCCGTGGCATGCGTGACGTCGAAGCCGAGGGCGATGTCGGGCTTCACGGAGAAGGCGCTGGTCTGGCCGCCGCGCAAGCCGATTTCCTCCTGCACGGTGGCCGCGAAGATGCACTCCGACTCCACGTCGCCGCGCGCTTTGAGCTCCTCGAGCACGCGGGTGGTTATGTAGACGCAGCTCTTGTCGTCGAACGCGCGGGAGACGGCCAGGTTGTCGCCGAAGCGCTCGAAGCCCACGCCGTAGGTGATGGTGTCCCCGATGCGCACGCGGCTCTTCACCTCCTCGGCGGAAAGGCCCAGATCGATGCAGAGCTTCTCCATGGAAGCGACCTGCTTGCGGTCGTCGGCGGGCACCAGATGAATGGGCATGCGCCCGACCACGCCGCGCAGCGTCCCCTCGCTCGCGTGGACGTCCATGCGCAATCCGGGAAGCAGCCCCGCGTCCACGCCGCCGACGGCTTTGAAGTGCAGGAAGCCTTCGTCGTCGATGTAGTTCACCATCAGGCCGATCTCGTCGATGTGCGCAGCGATGAGCACGCTCGGCGCGGGATCGTCCAACCCGTGCGTCGTGCCGTGAAGCCTCGCATGCACGCTGCCCATGACGTCGGTCTCGATTTCGTCGGCAATCTGGGCCAGACGCTCGCGGACCAGCCCCGCGACCTGCCATTCCGTGCCGGTCGCAGAGGGCGTCTCCACCATCTGACGCAGAAATTCGTATGCTTGCTCGGCCATGGGCCCCTCTTTCTCCTCGGTGGGCGTCCTGTCGTGCGGACGCTCGCTGAAATACGCTCGCGGCTGCGACCTCGGCAGCGCCAGACGCCCGCGAGAGCGACGAGCGCGACGGCGCCAGAGCCGCACGCCGGGTCGCGCCCCCCGGCTACGCGGTGGGCACCTGATCGGCCACCAGCGTCTGCGCCTGCTCCAGCGCGAGCACTTTTTGCTGATCGACTTCCGGATCGGTGCCGGCATCCACCACGATGGAGGGCGTAATCCCCGAACCGTTGATGTTGTAGCCCAGCGGCGTGAGGTAATACGCGGAAGTGTAGCGCAGCGCCCCGCCGAAGGATAGGGCCACGATGGATTGCACCGAGCCCTTCCCCATGGTCGTCATGCCGAGCACGGTTCCCCTCTCGCTGTCCTGCAATGCGCCCGCGATCACCTCGGCCGTGGCAGCCGTATTGCCATTGACCATAACGACCAGCGGCATGGTGGTCGCCTGATCGCTCGACGCCGTGCGCACGCTATCCGAATCCTTCGCCTTGATGTTCACCACGGTGCCGCTTGCCATGAACAGGCTGGCCACGTCGATGGCCTGGGTGAGATATCCGCCCGGGTTATCGCGAAGATCCAGCACGAAGGCGAGCGCCCCCTGTGCGGTGAGGTCTTTGATAGCGCTCTCCACGAGCTTGTCCGCATTCTGCGTGATCTGCGCCAGCTTGATATAGCCGACGTTGTCTACCAGCTCGTAGGTCACATTGGGTTCTTCGTAGTCGCTGCATTGCAGGGTGACGGTGTATTCCTTGCCGCCCTGCGCATCGGGGGCTTCGGGACGGCGGAAGGTGATGACGACCGAGGCGCCTTCCTCCCGCGTGACCTGCTTGACCGTCTCCGCCGCGCTCCAGCCGTCGTTGCCGTGGTCGCCGTCGATGGAAACCACGTAGTCGCCCACCTGCACGCCGTTCGCCTCGGCCTCCGAGCCGGTGAAGACGTCCACCGCGTAGGCGTCTCCGTCCTTCTCCGCGAAGAGGATGCCCACGCCCGCATAGGTGGCGGAGACCTCCTTCAGATACGTAGCGTAATGATCTTGGTCGTAATAGCGCAGGTAGTTGTCGTCGGCGGTCTCGGAGAGCACGGCCAGCACGCTGTTGGTGGCCGTATCGAGGTCGTATTCATCCAGGCTGTTCTGCTCGAGGACGCCCTGCACCTCCGCCACGCGGGCGGAGAGGGAATCGTAGGTGCTCCCGCTCACGGTGAGCCCGGGGTTCACCTGCGAGTCCTTCGAGGCCACATCGATGCCCAGGCGATTTAAGATCGCATCGTTTCCGCGGATGGCGAAGCCCGCGGCGAAGGCCGCGCATACCAAGAGAACGACGATCAACCGTGCGATAGTCTTGGAGTTGCGCACGTTCTGCTGACGTACGCTCTCGCTATGAGATGCGCGACGACTCACCTGCGGACATCTTCCCCTACACCTTCAGGTAGCGACGCATGGCCAGCGCGGAGCCCAAGATGCCGATGAGGAGGCCGGCAACGACCAAAACCGCGTAGATGAGCAAAAACGAGTTGAGCCCGATGTCGATGGGCAGCCAGGGCAGCGCCGATTGCATGCGCGACATGCCGAAGTTGCGGAGCAGCTCGAGCACCGCGATGGCGAGGATGGCGCCGATGATGGCATGCAGCGAGCCCTCCATCAGAAACGGCCCGCGAATGAAGTTGTTCGAGGCGCCCACCAGGCGCATGATGGCGATCTCGCGACGGCGCGCCAGAATCGACAGGCGGATGGTGTTGTTGATGAACACGAACGCGATGAACACGAGCAGCACGACCAGGGCAAGGCCGATGTAGCGGATGTAGTTCGTGACCGCGAAGAGCTTCTCGACCGTCTTCTGGCCGTAATTGAGCGACTCGGAGGGATTGTCGGGGTTGTCGCAGATTTTCTGGAAGGTCTCGTTATTCGCGATCTGGTCGGCGACCTGCTCGACCTCCTGCGCGTCGGAGAGCTCGACGTCGATGCTGGCGGGCAGGGGATTCTGCCCGTCGAGCTGCTCGATTATCTCGGGATTGTTGGTCATGGAGTTCTTGAAGTTCTCCAGGGCCTCGTCTTTCGTGGTAAAGGACACATTCGCCACGCCGTTCTGGCTCTTTATGAAGTTCTCGAGCGTTCCTATCTCGTCTTCGGTGGCCTCGTTGCCCACGTAGACCGTGATGGACACCTTGCTCTCGACCGAGTCGACGATGTTCTCGACGACGTAACCGCCGACGAGGAACACGCCCACGATCATGAGCGAGAGGAAGATGGTGATGACCGAGCCGAGCGCGGTCGAGAGATTGCGCGAGAAGCCCTTGAGCGACTCTTTGAAGAAGTAGATGAAACTAGACATCGAAACCGTACACCCCCCTGTCCTGGTCGCGCGTGAGATGGCCCTTGTCCAAGGCGATCACGCGACGACGCATGTTGTCGACCATTTCGCGGTCGTGGGTGGCCACGAGCACGGTGGTGCCCGTGCGGTTGATGCGTTCGAGCAGGTCCATGATGCCGCGCGAGGTCTGCGGATCCAAGTTGCCCGTGGGCTCGTCGCAGACCAGCAGCGGCGGGCGGTTGACGATGGCGCGCGCGATGGAGACGCGCTGCTGCTCGCCGCCGGAGAGCTGGTCGGGCAACTTGTCGAGCTTGTCCTGCAGGCCGACCAGACGCAGCACCTCGGGCACCTGCGTGCGGATGACGTGGCGGGATTTGCCGATGACCTCGAGCGCGAACGAGACGTTCTCGAACACGGTCTTGTTCGGCAGGAGCTTGAAGTCCTGGAATACCGTGCCGATGTTGCGCCGCAGGTAGGGCACGCGCCAATTGCGCATGGTCGCCAGATCCTCGTCGGCGATGTAGATATGACCCTCGCTGGGCTTGATCTCGCGGATGATCATGCGGATGAAGGTGGACTTGCCGCTGCCCGAATGCCCGACGAGGAACACGAATTCACCGGCGTAGACCTGCACGGAGATGTCGTGTAGGGCCGGCTTGCCGGGCTGGGCGGGATAGGTCTTCGTCACATGATCGAAGGTGATGACGGGGGTGCCGGCCGGCTGGCTGAGCTCGTCGAGGTCCACTTCCGGTAGCGATTGCAGCTGCGCTGTGCCCTGCTTCGCGTGGCTCGCCCGCACACCCTGTCGCTGCGCACCTTGCGCAGACACCCCGGGGTTAGTCGCGTTTGTCACAGAATGCTCCGTTCGAATTGTAGTTGCCTGAGACATACCCCTGCACTATAGCAGACCCGCGCTAGGCCTGCATGCTTTTCACAGCATCGACAATGGCGGCGGCGTCCAGGCCGAAGAAAGACTTCAGCTCGTCGTAGCTGCCGGACTTGCCGAACTCATCGCGCATGCCGACGAAACGGCAAGGCGTGGGAGCCTCTTGCGCCAGCGCCTCCGCGACCGCCGAGCAAAGCCCGCCGTGGACCGAATGCTCTTCGGCGACGACGACGGAACCGGTCTTGCGCGCAGAGGCGATGATGGTCCTCCCGTCGAGCGGATTGATGCTGAAGGCGTCGATGACCTCGACCGAGATGCCCTCGGTGCCGAGCAGGTCCGCCGCCTCGAGGGCCTCGGCGATTTCCACGCCGCAGGCCACGATGGTGGCATCCGACCCCTCGCGCAGGACATAGGCGCGGCCGATCTCGAGCTGCACGTCCGGGGCATACACCAAAGGCACGGCGGCGCGCCCCATGCGCACATAGACCGGACCTTCGGTGGCAGCCGCCAGCTTGATGGCCGCGCGAGCCGCCTGGAAATCCGCGGGGACGAGCACCTTCATATGGGGCAGCCCGCGCATGAGCGAGATATCCTCGAGCATCTGATGGCTGCCGCCGTCCGGCCCCACCGAGATGCCCGCATGCGTGGGGCAGATCTTCACATCGAGGTCGGCATAGGCCACGGTGTTGCGGATCTGGTCGTAGGCACGTCCCGTTCCGAATACGGCGAAGGAGCCGGTGAAGGCCACGTTGCCGGCCAGCGCCAGCCCGGCGGCCACATCGACCATGTTCTGCTCGGCGATGCCCACGTTGAAGAAGCGCTTGCGCGCCTCCGGCGAGCTCGCGGCGAACTGGGCGGTGGTGGTGCTGCCGGAGAGGTCCGCATCCACGGCGACGACGGGGATCCCCTGCTCGAGGAGCTCGACGAGCGTGGGGCCGAAGGCGGCGCGGGTGGCCTTCTTCTGGGAGGATTGTTCTGAAGTTGCGAGTTGAACCATTGCGGGAACGCTCCTTTAAGCTTCGAGTTCGGACAGGGCCCTTGCCAGCTGCTCGTCGTCGGGGGCCTTGCCATGCCAGCCCACCTGGTTTTCCATGAAGGACACGCCCTTGCCCTTGACGGTATGGGCGATGACGGCGCGGGGGTGCGCGGCGCCGGGCGCCTTCAGACGGCCGAGGAGCTCGACGAGGGCCTCGATGTCGTGCCCGTCGACCTCGGAGACCTCCCAGCCGAAGGCGGCGAACTTCTCCGCCAGCGTGCCCACTTGCACCACATCGGAGACATCGCCGTCGATCTGCAGCCCGTTGGCGTCCACGATGGCCACGAGGTTGCCCAGCTGCTCGTGGGCGGAGAACATCGCGGCCTCCCAGACCTGGCCCTCCTCGCATTCGCCGTCGCCGAGCAAGGCGAAGACCCGGGCAGGGCTGTCCTGCAGGCGCAACCCGCAAGCCATGCCCGCGGCGATGGAGAGCCCCTGCCCCAGGCTTCCCGTGCTCGCCTCCACACCGGGGAGCAGGCGGCAGTCGGGATGCCCCTGCAGGCGCCCTCCGAACTGGCGCAGCGTCTGGAGCTCTTCAACGGGGAAATAGCCCGCATGGGCCAAGGCCGCGTAAAGGGCGGGCGCCGCATGGCCCTTGGCCATGATGAAGCGGTCGCGGTCCTGTTTCTCCGGGTCCCGCGGGTCGTGATCCAGCACGCCGCCGAAGTAGAGCGCCGTGAGGATGTCGATGCAGGAGAGGGACCCTCCCGGATGCCCGCTGCCGGCGCGGCCGATCATCTTCACGATGTCGATGCGCATGTCGTTGGCCTTGGCATACAGCGCTGTTGTGTCCATGCCCGTCCTTCCATGTGCTGTTCACCCACGTCCGCATTGTAGCGCCCGGATGCCCGGCGCAGCGGCTGGCAAGCCATCTCCGCAACAAAAGCGCGGGTGAGCGCGACGGGGGCGCAAAGCACGACGCGGGGGCGCGGCGGGGGCGCAAAGCACGGCGCGGGGGCGCGGCGGGCGGCGTTGCGGCAGCGACGGCGTTACCGCGGCGCCGTTACTGCGACACGCGCCAGCGGTGGTAGCCGATGACGAAGGAATCGAGGTCCCCGTCGGAGAGCACGGACTCCACGTTGCCGGTCTCCACGCCGCTGCGCAGGTCCTTCACCATCTGATAGGGGTAGAGGACATAGTTGCGGATCTGGCTGCCGAAGGAGTTATCCATCTTGTCGCCTTGCAGCTCGGCTATCTCCTCGGCCCGCTTGCGCTCCTCGAACTCGTAGAGCCGGGCGCGCAGCACGCGGAAGGCGGCCTCCTTGTTCTGCAGCTGGCTCTTCTGGTTCTGGCAGGTGACGACCAGCCCCGTGGGAAGGTGGGTAAGGCGCACGGCGGAATCCGTGGTATTGACGCACTGGCCGCCCGGCCCGCTCGCCCGGAACACGTCCACGCGCACGTCGGCCGGATTCAGATTCACCTCTATATCCTCGGGCAGCACCGGCATAACCTCCACGCTCGCGAAGGTGGTGTGCCGCCGCTTCTTGTCGTCGGTCGGCGAGATGCGGACCAGGCGGTGAACGCCGATCTCGCTGCGGAGCATGCCGTAGGCGAAGCGGCCGTCTATCTGGACGCTGGCATGCTCGATGCCGATGCCTTCCGCAGGAGGCGCGTCGAGCACGTGGACATCCCAGTCCTTGCGGCCGGCGTAGCGCAGATACATCTTGTAGAGCATGTCGGTCCAGTCCTGGGCCTCCAAGCCGCCGCTGCCGGGATTGATGGTGAGGATGCAGCCGCCCTCGTCGAAGCGGCCGTCGAACCAGGACTCGATTTCGAACTGGTCGAGCTGGGTCTGCAGGCGCCGCGCCGCCCGCGCTGCCTCCGCCTCGAACTCCGGCTCCTCCGCCGCAAGCTCCCGGGCCGCTCGGATGTCCTCGAGCAAAGCGCCGGCCGCCTCGTATGCCGAGATCGTGGCGCGAACATCGCTGGCCTGCTTGGAAATGCGCTGGGCACGCTCCGTGTCGTTCCAGAAATCCGGCCGGGCCAGCTCCGCGTCGAGCTCGGCGAGCGCGGCGGCCTTATCCTCGATATGCAAGAACCCGCGAGCGGCCGCATACCGCTCCGCGAGCTCCTCTGAAGTCTTATCGTCAATCATCGCAATCCTTCTAGAGAACCGAAGCCCTAAGCTTAGCGCAATCCCCGCCGAAAAGCTGCTCTTGCGATCAATCCGCACCCCGGGTCGCCGACTCGCCTGTAAGCGATCGCGCTTGGCGAAGCCATCGCCTTCGAACAGGCGCGGGTATTCGGCAGCAAGGAGACGGCGGAGGGTCGACCGCTCGAAGGCCCTCGTATCACGCGAGATAATGAAATCAGCGTCGCCATAGTTCCGCGCAGGAGCGTATAAGGCCGTCCTCGAAATCGGGCTCGTCGGAATCGAGGGCCACGAGCGTCTCTTCGGCGCCGATCGGGCCAATGACCAGGAGGTCGGCGCGAACCCGAACTACGGGTGAAGCACTCCCGACTCCGCGATGGAGATCCAGGGGCCTTGGATTACCTCGGACGGGGAAAGCCCCGCCTTACGTCGGAACCCCTCCGGGCCTGCCGTGGCACTTCTTGAATTTCTTCCCGCTGCCGCAGGGGCAGGGGTCGTTGGGCTTGGCCATGGCGTAGGGGTCGTTCTTGTCTTTCACGTAGGTGCCTGAGCGGCCCTGGGCGGGCTTGGGGGCGGCGGCTACGGGGACCTCGGGGACTCCCCGGCTCTGCTGGGCAGCCGCTTGGACGCGTTGGGCGGTGGTGGAGGAGGAATCGTCGAGCGTGGCCTCGGGGGAGGAGTAGCTTACGTTGCCGGAGAGGGCGTCGGGCTCTTCCTCGATCGGGGCTTTTTGCTTCTGGGCTATCTGCAGGCGCAGCAGGGTGCGCAGGAAGGCCTCGTACATGCCCGCGGTCATTTCGCCGAAAGCGCGATGGGCCTCGTTTTTGTACTCGACGAGGGGATCGCGCTGGCCGAAGGCGCGCAGGCCGATGCCGGTCTTCAGGTAGTCCATCTCGGAGAGGTGGGCCATCCAGCGCGTGTCGATGATACGCAGCATCACCTGGGCCTGCAGGTTCTCCATGATGTCGTCGCCGAGCTGGGCGCGCTTGGCGTTGTAGACGGAGAGGAGCTCTTCGACGACGGCGCCTTCGACCGCCTCGGGATCGTCTTCGTGGTCGACCTCTTCGACCAGGAAGGTGCTGCGCCCGTCCATCTCGGCCACCCATCGGTCCACGGCACGCATGTCCCAGTCGTCGGAAGGCGCGCGGTCGGGGCAGTTCTCGGAGATGACCGCGGCGGCGCAATCGGAGGCGATTTCGGGAATGCGGTCGGTGAGGTCCTTGCCGTCGAGGATGGCGTTGCGCTCCTCGTAGATGGCCTTGCGCTGCAGGTTCATGACGTCGTCGTATTCGAGGACGTTCTTACGGGCGGCGAAGTTCATGGTCTCGACCTGGCGCTGGGCGCTCTCGATGGACTTGGAGACCAGGGAGGCCTGGATGGGCATGCTCTCGTCGGGGTCGCTGCGCTCCATCATCGCGGAGATGCGGTCCATGCGGTCGCCGCCGAACAGGCGCATGAGGTCGTCTTCGAGCGAGAGGTAGAACTGGGTGGAACCCGGATCGCCCTGACGTCCGGAACGGCCGCGCAGCTGATTGTCGATGCGGCGGCTCTCGTGGCGCTCGGTGCCGATGACGCAAAGACCGCCCGCCTCGATGACCTGCTCGTGCTCCTTGGAAGCGATCGCGCGGGCCTGCTTGAGGGCATACTGCCTTTGTTCGGGGGTGGGAGCGGGGGCCGCGCCCGCGGCCTCCTCCTCCTCGGAAAGCGGGACGTCGGGATCGCGGGAGGGATCGAGCCCCTCTTCGACGAGCATGCTCCGGGCAATGCCCTCGGGATTGCCGCCGAGCAGGATGTCGGT
>CAJOOG010000094.1 GCA_905236045.1 uncultured Denitrobacterium sp. | reverse complement strand
GCCGACATGCGCGGGGAGTCCCCGCGCATGTCGGCCGCGTGCGGGCTGGACGGGAAGGACGCGGGCTGGCGTGGAGAAGCAGGTCACCCACGCCAGAGACGAAGGGCGGAGGAGAAGGGCAGCAAAAAGGACCCCGCAGCGAGGGGGCCCTTTCGCTCTTGATATGCGACGGATTCGGGGAATCCATCCGCGTGGGCTTATTCGGCCGCCTCTTCGGCCTCTTCGGCTGCGGCGGCCTCGGCTGCGGCCTTCTCCTCGGCAGCCTTCTTCTTAGCTGCGGCGGCCTGCTGCTTCTTGGTCTTCTTGCGGTTGGCTTCCTTCACCTTGGCGGCTTCCGCGTACGCGGCCTTGCGCTCGGCCTTCTTGGCTGCCTTCTTGGTGCCGCCCTTCGCAACCGGCTTCTTCTTCTCGGGCGCCTTGTACGCGGCGATCTCCTCGGGCGTGGCCACGCTGTTGGCCAGCCTCATGACGCCGCTCTTGCGGTTGGCGGCCTGGTTCTTGTGGATGATGCCCTTGCTGGCCGCCTTGTCGAGCAGACGGCACGCCTTGTGCGCAGCCGCGATGGCCTCCGCGCCCTTGCCCTCTGCCGCCGCATCGCGCATGGCGCGCACGGCCGTATGCAGTTCGCTTCTGTATGCGCGATTGCGCACTCGCGCCTTCTCGTTGGTGATGATGCGCTTCTTCTGGCTCTTGATATTCGCCACGTTCGTCCTCCGTTGTACCTAACTATCCGTTTCTTGCGAAAACTGGGAGAGCGTACCACAACATTGCCTTGCGCGTGCGAAGTCGCACGTTAAATTCCCACGTTCACCATTTATAGGGTAAAGTATGACCCGGAACGCAAGGAGAAGAAAGGGTTGCCATGAAGCGCTTGACCATCGAATCCGCAATCAATCGACCCCTCGCGAGGACCATCGTCTTCTGCGCCGCGGGCGCACTCGCCCTGGGGCTTACGGCCTGCGCCGGCGGCTCCTCGCATCAGGTCATAGACCTCGCCAAGCCATGCATCTCCTGTCACGAGCAGAAAACCACCTACGACGACGTCGACACGGGCAAGGCCACGAAATCCAATGGCACGGTGAAGGTGAAGACGAGCGCCGAGAAGGTGTCGGTCTGCAAACCCACCTTCACTTCGAGCGACGGCAGCACCTACGTCCCCGTCCGGCAGAGCACCGTGCAGGTCTCGGGCGGAGAGGCGACCGTAGAACTCGAAGAGGGCATATGGGCCCTCTGCCTGGACAAGGGCGATAAATCCTCCGGGCAGATCGTGGTCGTGAGCGCAAGCGAATCGGAGAGCGCGGAGATAACGCTGAACTAACGCGCACGCGCAGCCCGGCCGCCTAGCGCGAGATCGCGCCCAACCACCACGCTTGGAAGGCCGATTCCGGGTCGGTGCCGCTCTTCATGTCGCGCTCCGCATCGCGGGCGGACACGAGCGCCCGGCGCAGTTCCTCCTTCGAGAAGCCGCGTGCCCACATGGCATGGTTCCTCACGCGCCAAGCCGGCTGGTGCAGAACCGTCGCGAGGGCGCCGATCTGGCCGCGGTCGAGCAGGGAGCGCGCGATGATGAGCTCACGCACGCGGGTGACGCACATGCCCAGGAGCGCATACGGGCTCGTGCCCTCCAGCCGAGAGCGGACCAGGAGGCACTTGCGGACGTTGCGCTGCGCGAAGGCATCGGTGAAGTCCCAGGGCTTCATCTCCGCCGTAGCCGCCACTTGGGACGTCACCTCGTTCTCGTTCACCGGGTCCGTGCCCATGTGCGCAAGCGCCAGCTTCTGCAGCTGGGCATCGAGCGCGACGGTGTTCTCGCCCACCCGATCGACGAGCGCCTGCGCCGCGGCCGGGGTGAGCGTGATGCCCTTTCCCGTGGCCATGGCCCGCACCTGCGTGGGAAGGTCCTTGCGCTTGGGAGGATCGCACAGGATGACGGCCTGCTTGCCGAGGGCCGCAACGGCCTTGTACAGCCGGGTGTTCTTCTGCAGTCCGTTGCACACCAGGCACAACACGGTGGAGTCGTTCGGGGCCTTCAGGTAATCGATTATCGCCTCGCGCTCGGGGGCCTTCAGCTTGTCCGCCGCCTCGACCAAAACCAGGCGCAAGTCGCTCGCGAGGGGCAGGGTATTGCAGGCATTGACTATCTGATCGCCCTCCGCCGCCTCTCCGCTGAACTTCTCCATGTTCAAGGACAGGTCGCCGGAAGCGCCCACGCGCTGCTCCAGGCGCTCCAAGACACGGCGGCGCTTGAGGGCGTCGACGCCCGTGACCAGGTAGGCGGGCAGGAGTGGCTGTGCATTCGCTTTAAGCATGGCCCCATTCTACCTTTGCGTGCTCACGCGGATGCCCTCGCCCGACAATGCGCACACAACATCCCCCTGCTCGTCGGTGCGATACGTCGCCGCCCCGCCCTGCTCGAGCGTATCGAGCGTCTCCTGCACCGGATGCCCGTAGCGATTCCCCTCCCCCACGCTGACCAGCGCGATCTTCGGTGCCATCTCTTCCATTTGCCCCATGGTGACGGCACCGCGAGAGCCGTGGTGCCCCACTTTGAAGATGTCGGCGTGTTCCAGCCGACCCGCCCGCGCGAGCTCCGAGAGCACCTCCTCCTCCGCATCGCCGGTCAACAGCGCACTCGCATCCTCCTGCCCGTCCCCGTCGGCATCGCACGCTGCGCGAGCCACGATGCTGTCGGCATTGCCGCCCTCGTCTCGGTAGGACTCGGGCGCGAGAATATCCAGGGTGAAGGCGCCGAAGACGAGCACATCCCCCGCACGGAGCCCCTCGACCGTCACATCCGCCATTTCCGAGCGCAGCTTGGCGCAGTTCCTGCTGCCGCTGTCGAGGAGGTCCGCGGCCACGCACACGCGCGACACCGGCAGGGCATCGAGCAGAGCGGGAAGGCTGCCGCAATGGTCGTCATCGGGATGCGTGATGAGCACGGCATCGAGCGAGCGCACATCGTGGCGCGCCAAGGCGGCGAGAACCTGCGTGTCGTTGGTGCCGGTGTCCACGAGGACCGCGTGCGCACCCGTGCGCAGCAGTATCGCATCGCCCTGCCCCACGTCGAGCATGACTATCTCGCTTCCATGCACCAAGGGCACCGCGAAGACCGACAGCAGAGAGCACGCGACGCCCGCAAGCAGCGCCAGACGCGCCGTCGATGGCCGAACCCTGCCGGGCGCGGGCCACCATCGCCAGATCGAGAAACCCGCGAGCAGGGTCGCTCCGAGCGCCACGGGCAGGCTCGCCGTGGCGGGCAGACAGGCGAAAGGGAGCATCGACATCAGATGGACCGCCTCGCAGACGGCCTGCCCCGCCGAGCAAAGCGCACCCACGAGCACGGGAGCCGCGAAGGGCAGGACCAGGGCGGCCGCGAGGACGAACAACCCCGCGCAGCAGAGCAGGGAGAACACCGGCCCCACGAGCAGATTCGACAAGGGCGAGATGAGCGGCAGCTGCCCGAACAGCGACACCGACACCCCCAGCGTGCACAGATTCGCCGAGAACGTGAGCCCGAGCAGGTCGGCGATGCCGCGCGGAATCGAGGCGATGCGGGCTAGCCAAGCGGAGGCATAGCGGCCGAACACGACGATGCCGAACGTGGAGAGAGCCGAAAGCGCGAAGGAGACGGAAAGACAGGCCGAGGGGTCCAGACAGAGAAAGCCGATGACGCACAGCGCGAGTGCCGAAAGCGGGCTGCTCCGTCGCTTGACGAAGTAGCCAAAGAGGGCGCAAACCGTCATCGCCGCGGCTCGCAGGGCCGACTGGGGAGCCCCCGTGAAGACCACGCAGAAGCAGACGAAGGCCACCAGCGCGACCACGCAGGCGCCCTTGGGCATCCTCAGCAAACGCAGCAGCAGGGCGGCCGCTGCCGCCACCGCCGACAGATGCGCCCCGGAAACGGCGACGACATGGGCGAGGCCGATGGCCTTGACCTCCCCGTAGACCGGCTGCGCGAACAAATCCGCCCGGTCCCCGAGCAGGATGCCCTTCATGAGCGCGGAACCCTCCCCCTGCTGTCCCTCGAAAAGATCCTGGCACTTCCGGCGAAGCTGCGCCACGGCCGCCACCGCAGAGGAAGCCCCCCGCTCCTGCAGACGGGAAAGGGTGACGCTGCCCACGCACCCCCGGCTCCAGTAATAGTCGCGAGCCTGCTCCTTGGGCTTGGAGACCTTAACCGAAGCCTGGAGCAGATCCCAGCAGGACAGCTGCGCCCCTTCCGGCAAGTTCACCCGAACCTTGGCCAGCCTCCCGTCGGGAAGCTGCATCTGGGCAAGGCAGCTCTCGCCGAAATCCCCCTCCGTCGAGTCGGAGAGCGCACGCAGGACCGTCTGACGGGCGGGCGCATCCCAAGCCTCCTGCTCGAGCGCATGCAGCTGCGCTCCGCCGAGCAGCCCCAGCGTGGCGCCCAAGGCCACGCCGAGCAATACCAGGCAGGGCGCAGACCCGCGCGTGCGCAAGGTTGCAACGATCGCGGCGAGCGCGCACACGAGCGCGACGATGCAGCCGAGCGTGCAATCCCCAGCGGAGACGCCGCCGGCGAAACGGTAGGCGCAGGCGCAGGCGAGCCAGAGCGCTATGGCCAGGGGCACGACCGGCGGCATGCCCGGCCGCGGCGGACCCGAGTCCTCGGGCGGCGAGCCAGCGAGCGCTGCGCCACCGCCAGGCGGACCCCAGCCTGCGCCGCGGGGCGAGCCGCAGGCGTCATCGCACGGCGGCACGCAAAGTTCCCGCAGGCGACGCGCCCGCTCAGATGCAGATGTAGGCTTCCAGCGCATTGTACTTCTTGTCCCCTATGCCGGACACGCGCTTCAAATCCTCTTTTCTGGTGAAAGGCCCCTCCTCTTCCCTGCTGGCGATTATCTTGGCGGCTATGGCCGGACCCACGCCCGGCAGCGATTCGAGCTCCGCCTGCGTGGCGCTGTTCAGGTTCACCAGCGATCCCGCCGTGGACGCGGACGTCCCCGCGGCGGAAGAGCCGCCCGCCCCGCCCCCGGTCGCAGTCGCGCCCGCGCCAGATTGCGCGTTCGTCTGCGCGAGGGCCGCCTCTTCGACGGAGGGGACGTCTATCTGCTCGCCATCGGAAACGGCGCGGGCCAAGTTCACGCTGTCCGTCGCCGCCTGCTCCGTGAAGCCGCCGGCAAGGTCGAGCACCTGGGCTACCCGCGCTCCCTCCGCGACCTCGTAGACCCCCGGCTTGCCCACGCACCCGCTAAGATAGACGAACACCGTTGCCGCCTGCGACGAGGAAGCACCCGCTTCCGCCTGCCCACCGCTCCCGGAATCGCTCGCCGACAGACCGCTGCGAGCATTCACCGAAAACTCCTCCCCGCCCGCCAGACGGGCCACGTTGAAGACGGCGAGCGCCACCACGACTAAGGCGAGCGCGGCCACTCCCGCCACCAGGGGCGGGCTCACCTGGGAAAGATGCAGCTTGGATCGAACGCTCCGGGATGAATCGACGAAGGGCACGGCAGCCACCTCCTTGAACTCGGAGTGCCACCTTAACGGGGCGAGTTCACCCGTTCATCCCCCGGAATCGCCTCGATCGAGCCCCGGCAGGTTCCCGCTGAAAGTCCCGATGGCGCAATTTCGACGGGGCAAGCCGGGCGCGAGCGGGGCCCGATGCCGTCGAGCCCAAAGCTAGGAGGAAACCGGATCGCGCGGGGGCTTGTAGGACGGGCAGGCGTAGTCGTGCGGCTCGGCCTGCTCCGCCAGCTCCTCCACCCACTCATCCAACGGCAGCGCCTCCTCCGCCGCCTCCACCTTCTCCAGGCGGGCGTGCGTCTCGGGATTGCGAGGCATGAACAGCGTGCAGCAGTCGGGCGCGTCCTGACTGGAGATCTCGAAGGTGCCCAGACGCTGCGCGTCGGCAATGATCTCCTGCTTGTCGCTGCCGATGAGCGGACGGAAGACGGGCAGATCCACCACGGCATTGGTGGCGTAGATGTTGTCGATGGTCTGCGAGGCCACCTGCCCCAGGCTCTCGCCGGTGGCCAGGGCCCTGGCCCCCTCGCGCAGCGCCAGGCGCTCGGCCACCCGGAACATCAGGCGGCGGTAGAGGATCACGCGCAGCTCGGGCGGGCAGCTAAGCGCTATCTCGCGTTGACAGTCGCCGAAGGGGACCACGTAGACCCGCGCGATGCAACCGGTCTTCTCCAGCACGTGCGCTATGTCGTCCACCAAATACTCGCTCGTGCTGGCGGTCTGCGGACGCCCGCTGAAGTGCACGGCGATGGGGATGGCGCCGCGGCGGGCCATGCGCCAGGTGCAGACCGGGGAATCGATGCCGCTCGAGAGCAGCGTGAGCACGCGTCCGGAAGACCCCACGGGCAGCCCTCCCACCCCGCGCCGGCTACGTGCGCAAATGTAGGCGTTGCCCTGGATGACCTCCACGCGCACCTCCACGTCGGGGTCCTTCATCTTAACGGTCTTATCGGGGAAGCTCTCGCAGAGGATGGCCCCCACCTCGCGGTTGAGCTGCATGCTATCGAGCGGAAAGTCGGTGTGGTTGCGACGCGCGGCCACCTTGAAGGTCTGGAATTCCCCCGCTTCCCCCAGCGCCTCGATCGCCGCCCGCCCCATGAGCTCGAGCTCGCGATC
>CAJOOG010000093.1 GCA_905236045.1 uncultured Denitrobacterium sp. | reverse complement strand
GGCGGCGGCCCGCGCAGTCGCAGCCTGCGAGACGCCCGCGGCCCCCGCCGCCGCCGAAGCGGATCGCCAGCGGGCCCTCCGCGACAAGCTCTATGCGGGCCTCCTGCAACACGAGCAGGTGCTGCCTTCCGTCGCCTGCCCGCCCGGCTCGCGCGATTTCCTTCCCAATATTGCGAACGTGTGCGTGCGAGGCCTGGAGAGCGAAACGCTTATCCTGCGCTTCGATAGCCTGGGGGTGGCGCTCTCCGGAGGCAGCGCCTGCAGCTCGCATTCGCTCGAGCCGAGCCACGTGCTGCGAGCCATGGGCGTGGACAAGGACACGGCCCTGTGCAGCCTGCGCCTGAGCCTCGGGCGCACGACCACTGAAGAAGAGGTCAATCGCACGCTCGCGCTGTTCGAGCAGGTACTCGCCTGGCATTGATTCGCCCTGCATTCACGACCCGACCGACATAAGATCACCCGACCGAAGACAGGAGAGAAACGAGGATGCCCATGACCGAAGAGCTATCGAAACCGCATGTCGACGTGCTGCAGATGCCGCAGGCCGCGTCTTGGTCCCTCTCGCGGCTCTCACACGAGCTTCTAGAGCTGTTCCCCGAGCAGGAGGCGGAAGAGTGGGATCGCACGGGCTTGCTTGCGGGCGACCCGTCTGCGCAAGTCACGGGGATAGCCGTCGCGCTCGACCCGACGGTCTTCGCCGTGAAGACCGCCAAGGCCATCGGCGCGAACGTCTTGCTCACGCATCATCCCGCGTTCATCGATGCGCCCGAGCGCTTTCTTCCCGCAGGTCGCGGCGCCATGGGAGGCGGTACCGTCGTCTACGAGGCGCTCGCAGACGGCGTGGCGCTCATGAACTTCCACACGACGCTCGACGTGAGCGAGCGCGCCGCCGCCATGCTTCCCGGTATGCTCCAGCTTCGCAAGCGCTCCATCGTCGATGTGCGCTACGAGCGGACTGGGCATGGCTACGGGCAGCTCTGCGACGTGCGCCCGGAGGACGATCCCTTCACCCTTCGCCATCTGGCCGCCCGCGCCACCAGCGTCTTCGGGCGCCAACCCCGCGTCTGGGGCGACCTCGCCCAACGTCTGCAGACCGTGGTCACCTGCACCGGCTCGCAAGGGGACCTGGCAAGCCGCTGCATTTCCGCCGGCTACGACGCGCTCGTTTGCGGAGAGATCCGCTACCACGATGCCCTCGCCGCCGCGCAGGCCGGGCTCGCCATCGTGGAACTCGGCCACGACGTGAGCGAGCTTCCCCTCTGCGCCACCCTGGCGGCCGCGCTCGAGGAAATCGGCTTCCCCGACGACGGCGTGAAGATAATCGACCAAGGCTCCAACTGGAGCGTTCCCGAAACCATCCGCAAGTAGAACCGCTCAGCGAGAAAGTAGGCACCCATGCAGGCAACCCCCGAACAAATCGATGCGCTCGAGCAGCTTCAGGAAATCGACCGCCGCCGTCTGCGCGCGACCCTGGCGCTGAAGGACCTGCCGCAACCCGCCCGCATCAAGGCCCTTCAGGAGAAGAAGGCCGACGTGCAGGGCAAACGCGAGAAGATCGAGACGCTTCAGCATCAGCAGGAATCGCAGATGGCGCGTCTGTCGGAGGAGGACGAGCACCTGAAGGAGCGAGCGCGGGACACGCAGCAGAAGATCGACGAGGCCAAAGACGACTATCGCGCCGTCAATTCGCTCACGCGCGATCTGGAGGGCATCGCGAAACGCCGCGAGACGCTCGAATTCGAGATGAACAAAATCGTGAAGAAGATCGACGAGATCTCGGCCGTAGCGGAACAGGCGGGTCGGGCCATCGCTCAGCTTTCCGCTCAGGAGGCCAGCGAGCACGAGGACTTCGAGAAACGCGCCGTGGAGCTGAGGCGCATCGTTGCCGACGCGCAGACCGCAGGCGAGCAGATGCAGGAGAAGGTGGGATCCGAGCTGCTGGAGAAGTACCGGGCCGCCACCGAGAAGTGCGGGGGAGTGGGCATCGCGCATCTGGAGGAAGACCGATGCAGCGCGTGCCGCAACGTAATCGAGCCCAACCGGCTGCTTCAAGTGCGTCGGCAGGCCCCCGTCGGCGCCTGCCCTAGCTGCGGGCGCGTGCTGATCGTCGGGTAACTGTTGAAACAGGCGGCCCGTAAGGCGTTCAAAGCGGCCATGCCCGTGATGCTGGGGTATGTGGGCATCGGCATTCCGTGCGGCATCATGGAGAACCAGGTGGGGCTCAACGCGCTGATGGCCTTTATCGTCTCCATGACGTTCTATTCGGGCGCGGGACAGTTCATGGTGCCCGGGATGTGGCTCGCGGGGCAGCCTCTGGCCAGCATCGTCGCCAGCGTGTCGTTCGTGAACACGCGCCAAATCCTCTATTCGGCAGCTTTCTCGCAGTTCTTCCAGAAGACTCCCAAGCCGCTGACGTTCCTCTTCAGCGCGACGGTAACCGACGAGTCCTTCGGCGTGAACCTGCAGAGGTTTTTCGAGGGCGACTGGGACGGCGTGACCGCCACGCTCGTGAACCTGATGTGCATGACGTCTTGGGGGCTCTCCAACGCAGCGGGCGTGCTGATGGGCGGAGCCATCGGCATTCCCACCGCCATTGCGTCCTTCGCCATGACGTCGATCTTCATCTGCCTTCTTGCCACACAGAAGGCAGATGCTGCCAATCTGCTGGTCATCGGCGTTTCCCTGGTCGCCGTGTTCACCTTCAAGGCGCTCGGGCTCGCCGGCCCCGCCATTTTGCTGGGCGCCGTCTGCGGCGTAGTGGCGGGCGTGGGTTTCAAGGCGGTGAAGCGGGCATGAGCTTTGCCGACTTTCTGCTGATATACGCTCTGAGCCTGGCGACGATGCTGCTTTGCCGTTGCATCCCCATTTTCGTGCTGAAGGGGAAGAGCCTTTCGCCGAACGTGCAGGAGGGGTTGAACCTCATTCCACCCGCGGCTTTCGCCGCGCTGGTGGCCAACGACTTGCTTTCGCCCACGATGTTCGACGCGGGATGGTGGCCGGGGCTGCTGCCGATAGCAGCCGCCTTGTCGGTGCTGCTCGTTGCGCGGAAGAGCGGCTCGCTCATAGGGTGCGCGATAACGGGCGTTGCGGCGTACGCCCTCCTGAGCATGATCTAGCTCGCGACTGCAGATGGGAGCTCGAACGCCCTCGCCGGTCTTTCCTGAACAAGGGCAGTCGCCCGCCGACGCACCATTCCTCCACATCTGAGAAGTCCTGTTGCGCGGGGCGGGGCGGCTCGCTATAATTTCCAGTCGCGTCTTTAACGAACCCATTCGGTTTTACGAGATAGAAGGACAGAAAATGGACATCATTCGCGCTATCGAACAGCAGCAGATCAAACACGACATTCCCGAGTTCCACGTCGGCGACACGGTGAAGGTCCACTATCGTATCACCGAGGGAAATCGTGAACGCATCCAGGTGTTCCAGGGCGACGTCATCCGTCGCCATGGCGCGAGCAACCGCGAGACCTTCACGGTCCGCAAGATCAGCTTCAGCGTGGGCGTGGAGCGCACCTTCCCGGTGCACAGCCCCAAGATAGACAAGATCGAGGTCACGCGTCACGGCAAGGTCCGCCGCGCGAAGCTCTACTACCTGCGCGACAAGGTGGGCAAGGCCGCCAAGATCAAGGAAAAGTCCTTCTAGGCCGCAAGCCGCATATGCAGAATCGAGAAAAGGAGCCGCAAGGCTCCTTTTTCCATCCTCATGCGCTCGACCCGTGCTCGTACTCCTCTGAATCGGGAACCTGACGCGGGCAAGCAGGTTCGCCGCGTCAGCGTCGCCGCAAGTTTCTATTAGGCTTTGCAGGGGCCGTAGCGGCCGTCGGGATAACGGGCTACGAGCTTCGTCGCCTCCAATTCCGCAAGGTGGATCTGCAAATACGATCGAGCGTCGGCTTCTTCGGGCAGCAACGGCCCGACCTTGCGGAATAGGTCGTCCATGCGCAACGGCTCGGCCAACAGGGCTTTGAGTAAAGGGTCGCTCTGCCGGACCCTCCGGCCGCTCGGGTCCGTCTTCGCCAGATAATCCTCGTAGGGATTGCCCGATCCCGCCGCCTCCTTTCGCATCGTGTTGAATATCCTGCTGAGGGCGTCATCGAAACTCGGCTCGTCCACGATGGGATAGGCGCCCTGGTATAGGAGGCGGTTCGAGCCCGCGGAGGTGGGCGAGGTTATAGCGCTCGGCACGACGAGAACATCGCGGTTGGCGGACAGCGCCTCGTCGGCGGTGCTGAAAGTGCCGGAGGGAAGCCCCGCCTCCACGATGAGCACCGCGCGCGCCAGCCCCGCGATAAGCCGGTTCCTCTCGCGGAAGGTATAGGGCAGCGCTGGGTGCAGCCACTCCTTCTCGGAGCAGACGGCACCCCCCGCCTCGATTATCCGCTGGAATAGCTCGAAGTGCGAGGCAGGGTAGATCTGGTCGCATCCTCCGCCCAGAAAGACGACGGTCGGCGTGCGGACCTCCAAGGCGGCTCGGTGGGCAACGCTGTCGCAGCCGCGGGCACCGCCGGAGATGATGGTGATGCCGCGCTCTGCGGCGATGCGAGCGAATTTTTCCGCACACGCCCTCCCGTAGGGGGTCGCCCTGCGTGCCCCCACTACCGCCAGACCTTCCGTCAGGGCTTTCGGATCGCCTATGCAGTAGAGCTTGGATGGAGGGTTGCGTACCTGGGTCAAAGCCGGCGGGAAGAGCTCCGATCCTGCGGGGATCTCGAAGCGATCGCCCTTCAGCGTCGGACCGTCGTATGGCTTGAAGCCGAATTGCCGTCGCTGCTCTTCCGCCGCTTGGAGCGATTGACTCTGCCAGGCGTTCATTGCGGGCCCCCGATCGTCGATCGAACGCGCAGATTCAGCGCCTCCGCCACATGAGCCTTGCGCACTCTCGCGCTCTGCTCTATGTCGGCGATGGTCCTGGCCACGCTCAGCACGCGCATGATCGCCCGGCCGGAGAGGATGTTCGCCTCGGCCATGGACTTGAAATAACGCGTGGTCTGCTCGTCCATGTCGCATTCGACCATCATGTCGTGCGCGGACAGGAGCTTCCGCGCACGGTTTCGCCTTCTTCGTTCGGCGAAATGCCTGCCTGCCAGCACCCCTTCGCGCAAGGTCGCGGAATCCATGCCCTTCGCTCCGCCGCCCACGACCTCGTCGAAATCGCTTCGCCATACGTCCAGGCAGATGTCTATGCGATCGATGAGAGGTCCGCCGATTCGATTCTGATAGTTGCTCACCTGCGTGACGCTGCAGGAGCAAGACACTTTCTCGTCGCCGTAGTACCCGCAAGGGCAGGGATTGCTCGCCGCCACGAGCATGAAGCGGGCGGGCATGGAGATGTTTCCCGCCGCCCGAGTGACCACGATCCGCCCCTGTTCGAGCGGCTGACGTATGGACTGCAGCACGTTCGGCGGGAACTCCGCCAGCTCGTCCAGAAAGAGCACCCCGTTGTGCGCGAGCGATATCTCCCCAGGGCGTACCGGATTGCCTCCGCCGATGAGACCCGCCATGGTGGCGGAGTGATGCGGTGCCCGAAATGGAGGGCGCCCCGCGAAGATGCCGCCCAAGTCCGCTCCGACGATCGAATGGATGCGTGCGGACTCGATGCGCTCCTGCTTCGTCAGCTCGGGCAGGATGCTCGACAGCCGGGAGGCGAGCATCGTCTTGCCGGACCCGGGAGGCCCCATCAGCAGCACGCCATGATGCCCCGTGGCGGCTATCTGCAGGGCGCGTTTCGCCGTAGCGTGCCCGCCCACATCGGCATAGTCCGCGAAATGCGGGGCATCGTCGGCGACGAGGTGCGAAGAAGGCGTGAAATCCCCCGTCATGAAATCGAGCAGCGAACGGCATTCCTCCACCGTCTGATCGCTCCATGCGGCTAGGTTGTCCTCCGTGGGAGGGCAAAGGAGCCCGAGTTTCTGCTCCTTCGCGCAAAGCAGGTACGCGAGCATGCCCCGCACCGACTTCGCCTGGCCTTCCAAGGACAATTCGCCGACGATGAGCTTCCCCTCGACGAAGCTGTACGATATCTGCTTGCTAGCCGCCAAAAGCCCGACGGCGATGGGAAGATCGAAGCCCGAGCCCGTCTTGCGGATGAAACCGGGAGCCAAGTTCACGACCACCTTCCCGCGGGGCATCTCGAATCCGCAGGCCCGAATGGCTGCGCGTATTCGCTCGCGGGCCTCTTGTATGGCCGCATCCGGCATCCCGACGATTGCCATGCCAGGCAGGCCTTGAGTGATGGCCACTTCGACATTCACCGGAATGGCGTCCACGCCCTGGATGGTGGCACTGCGAATCGTGCACTCCCGCATCAGAGGATCCCGTCGCGGGTGAGCACGTCGTGATGGAAGCGGACCAGCGCCTTGTCGGGAGTGATAACCAGAAGCGAGACCACGTCGAAGGTGACGCCGATGTTGCTGGGCACATCGTTATCGCGCAGGTAGAGCTCGGCGAGTATCTCGTAGCGTCGGCGCTTCTCCCTGGTGACGGCCTCGGCGGGGAATCCGCGCGATTCGCTCAGGCGGGTCTTCACCTCGATGAAGTGCAGGCCGAAATCGTCCATGGCCACTATGTCGACCTCGCCGAACTTGCAGCGCCAATTCCTCTCGATGATGTCGAAACCCTGGGAGACCAGAAAACCCGCGGCCGCTTTTTCGCCTCGCGCCCCAAGCTCCTTGTTGTGGAGGCGGAAGCTCGAAAACTCGTCGGCTTCGTCGTCTGCATTCGGCACGGCGTCCTCGCCCGACGCGTCGCAACCCAGGTTTCCCGGGTCTTCCGGGGCCTTGGGATATTCGACGTCTTCGTCGAATTCGTTGCCGAACGGCTCGGGGATGGGACCCGGGTCGTCGTCGGGCGCGGGCTGGGCATCTGGCTCTTCGGGAACGGCCGGCTCCGGATGTATCGCGCTCGCTGGCGGTTTCGCGGGCTTCGAGCCCTCGGCAGATTCGGCGCTGGAAGCCCCTATCGAGTATTTGCCTGCGCTCGATTCTGCAGGCTCCGCCTGCAGCTGAGAATCTTCCGGTTCAGATGCATCAGCGCGAACGGGCTTGGCAACGTCGGTGTCGGCAGCTTCTTGCACGGGCGGCTCTTGTACCGGTACATCCGGCTGCTCCTCCGACGTCTTGCCCGGCTGCCCTTTCGTCTCTGCTTGCGCCTTCGTCCTTCTGGGTTTTCGGTTGCTTGTCATGGTTCGCCCCTTTCGACAAGCAAGACCTTAGACGTGGAAAACCCCCGTTCATCCCCATGGATTACCCCAAATCGCTCACCCGGAAGACCTCGGGGGCGCAACTCGGACCCGAGGTCGGGAAAGGATCGCGCCGGCGCGGCGGTGGCCGCGGGAGGTTAAAACAGCGTCTGCTGGGTGAAGGCGGTGCAGAAGGCGGCCCGGTGGATAGGGGTCAGACCCAGGGTGCGTATGGCCCAGATGTGCTCCGCAGCTCCGTAGCCCTTGTTGCTCTCGAAGCCGTAACCGGGGTATTGCTCGGCGTACTTCACCATTAAGGCGTCCCTTTCCACCTTCGCTATTATGCTGGCGGCCGCTATGCTCGCGCACTTGCCGTCGCCTTTGACGACGTTGACTTCGCGCGAATCGATCCCGAGCGGGTTGCCGTCGAGCAAAACGACCTCGGGCTCTATGCCGGCATCTTCGATCGCCCGTACCGCCCGCGTGAATGCCGCTCGCAGGCAGCAGGACATCCCCTTCTCGTCTATCTCGGCGGGCTCTATATGTTGAATGCTCCAAGCGATCGCCACCTGTTTTACCTGCTCGGCGATGCTCTCGCGGGCAGCAGGGGAGAGCTTCTTGGAATCGTCGAGGCCCGCGATTCTCGGATTCGCGGGCAGAACCACGCCCGCCACGGTGAGCGGGCCGGCCAAGGGCCCGCGACCGACTTCGTCGAGGCCGACGAGCAGACGTCCTTGCGCCAAGTGCTCCTGGAAGGCGTACATGCCGGCCAACCTCTCCGCCTCCGCCTGCTCGGCGGCGTTGCGCTTGCGTGCCGAGGCCAGGGCTTTCTGCACGGTCTTGCGAGTGTCGGCCGCCAACGTGCGCTCGAGCACGGCGAGTTCTTCGGCATCTGCCGCCCTCAGGCGGCAGACGATATCGTCTGCGGTTTGAAAGTTCTTTGACATGGGCATCCTTTCCGCGTCCCGTCCATTGTAGCGGCTCGCGACCCGATACCCTCGCGCAAGCTGCGCGGGCGGGGGTCTGGTAGAATCGCTTTCCATGAACGGCAAACGTGTGAACATCATCGGAGCGGGGCTTGCGGGGTCGGAGTGCGCTTTGCAGCTGGCTCGGCGCGGCATCCGCGTCGCGATCGTCGAGCAGCGGCCTTCCGTGCCCACTGCCGTGCATCGAAGCGGGCTTTGCGCGGAGCTCGTGTGCTCGAATTCGCTCAAGAGCACCAAGCCCGCAAGTGCGGCCGGCATGCTGAAGGCGGAGCTGGGGGCCCTGGACTCTTACTTATATAGTACGGCTTTGGAGACGGCCGTTCCCGCCGGCGGGGCGCTCGCCGTCGATCGGAGGGAGTTCGCCCGCTCGGTCACCCGCCTTGTGGACGAAAACGAGCTCATCGAGCGCGTGGCGGGCGAGGCGACGGCGATCGATCCCGACGGGGCGGTTCGCTTGGCGGGCGGCGGCAAAACGGCGCTGGCGGATGCGGTCGTGCTGGCGAGCGGACCTCTGACCGGCGGAGCGCTGGCAGGATGGCTGGAAGGGCTCACCGGGAGCTCGGGTCTTTCCTTCTTCGATGCGGCCGCCCCCATCGTCATGGCGGAGTCGTTGGACACGACGCGCATCTTCCGCCAGAGCCGCTACGAGGACGATGCCCCGGGGGACTACCTGAACGCCCCCTTCACGAAAGAGGAATACGAGGCCTTCGCCGCCGAGCTCGTTGCGGCGCAACGCGTGATCTTGCGAGACTTCGAGACGAAAGACCTGTTCAACGCCTGCCAACCCATCGAGGAGATTGCTCGCAAGGGCCTCGATGCCCCCCGCTTCGGCCCTCTGAAGCCCGTGGGGCTCGTCGACCCGACCACGGGCAGGCGTCCATGGGCGGCATTGCAGCTGCGCATGGAGGACCGCACTTGCCAGAGCTACAACCTGGTCGGGTTCCAGACGAACCTGACCTTCGCCGAGCAAAAGCGCGTCTTCCGCATGATTCCGGGACTCGAACGAGCCGAGTTCGCCCGTTATGGCGTCATGCACCGCAACACGTTCGTGGATGCTCCGAGGGTGCTCGATGCGCATCTGCGCCTGCGCGCTTCCTTCGGCGTGCCCACCTACATCGCAGGTCAGCTGGCGGGCACGGAAGGTTACTGCGAGGCCATACGCTCGGGACTCCATGTGGCGCTCTGCCTGGCCGCGCACTTAGATGGCGAAGAGCCGCCGCAGCTCGCGCGACAGACGGCTTTCGGGGCGCTGCTCGCCTACGCCACCGACCCGGAAACGACCGATTACCAGCCCATGCACGTGAACTTCGGCATCATGGAGCCGCTCGAGAAGCCCGTCCGCAACAAGGCTCGACGCTATGAGGCCTATGCCGCCCGCGGCGCCGATGCCCTGGCGTGCTACGTCGAAGCGCTGCGGACTCGGGGCAACTAGGGGGATTGCATGGCGCAAGACAGGAGCAAGAACGACAATAAGGCGAACGCGGGAGCCCCATCCGCCGAATCCGACGAGGCCCCCGCGTTCGCGCAGCGCGTGGAGGAGTTCGCCCACGCCCTGCAGGTGGAGCGCAATGCCAGCCCGCACACCATCCGCAACTACACCATGGACCTTCACGATTTCGGACGCTGGGCCAAGCGCTCCAAGACCGATGCGCTCTCGCCCACCCATCGGCAGCTGCGGCGCTACCTCGCGAACCTCGATGCGGCGCAGTACTCCCGCTCCACCGTCAACCGCCGCCTGAGCAGCCTGCGCAGCTTCTTCCGCTGGCAGATCCTCGCCGGGTATGCGCAATCCAACCCGGCCGACGCTCTCTGCTCCATCAAGAAGGACAAGACTCTTCCGCATCGCATCCGCCCGGAGGAGATGGCCGCCATCCTGAAGGTGTGGGGACCGCTCGACGAGAACGGCAAGGTCCGCGAGCAGACCCCCGAGATGATGCGCAACCAGGCGCTGCTCGAATTCCTCTATGCCTGCGGGGCCCGCATCTCGGAGGCATCGGGGCTGCTGGCGGAAAACGTCGACTTCGAAGAGATGCAGGTCCGCGTGCTGGGGAAGGGGAATAAGGAGCGCATCATCCCCATTCACCGGATGGCGCTGGAGAGCATGCGCAGCTACCTGGATTTCGGGCGGAAGCGCCTGCTGCGCGAGGAGAAGCCGAACCCGTATTTCTTCGTGAGCCCGCGGGGCGGGCAGTGGGGGACCGACGCGATACGCAAGACGTTCCGCCAAACGCTGCAGCGGGCCGGGGTGAGCGCACCCTATACGCCGCATGACATGCGTCACACCTTCGCAAGCGACATCTTGGAGGGTGGCGCCGACCTGCGCAGCGTGCAGGAGATGCTCGGCCACAGCAGCCTCTCGACCACGCAGATCTACACGCACCTGAGCATGGGGAAGATGAAGGAGGTGCACCGGCAGGCGCATCCTCGTGGATAATGGGTGAAGTCTGTCGTAGGCGAACAGATGTGCTAGTATCTACACGAGAGCAAACGAGAGAAAGCGTACCGAATTGGCCACCGACGCAATAGCCATCAAAGGCGCACGCCAGCATAATCTGAAAGACATCGACGTCACCATCCCGCGCGACAAGCTGGTCGTCATCACCGGGCTTTCCGGCAGCGGGAAGAGCTCGCTGGCCTTCGACACCATCTACGCCGAGGGGCAGCGCCGCTACGTGGAGAGCCTCTCCAGCTACGCGCGCATGTTTTTGGGACAGATGAACAAGCCCGACCTGGACAGCATCGACGGACTTTCGCCGGCCGTCTCCATCGACCAGAAGACGACGAGCAAGAACCCGCGCTCGACCGTTGGCACCGTCACCGAAATCTACGATTACCTGCGCCTGCTCTATGCGCGCGTGGGCATCCCGCATTGCCCCGAGTGCGGGCGCGAGATAAAGGCGCAGACCACCGACCAGGTAACCGACGAGATCTTGGGACTGGGCGAGAGGGAGAGGGCTCTGGTGCTGGCCCCCATGGTCGTCGGGCGCAAAGGGGAGCATCAGAAGCTCCTCGCCGACCTCCGCGCCGATGGGTTCATGCGCGTGCGCATCGACGGCGAGCAGGTGCGGCTCGACAGGCAAGAGGCGCCCGACAAGCTCGACAAGAAGTTCAAGCACACCATCGAGGCCATC
>CAJOOG010000092.1 GCA_905236045.1 uncultured Denitrobacterium sp. | reverse complement strand
GTCCGGCCGCGCCCCCGCCCGCCGGCACGCCCCCGCCCGGTCCGGTCGCCCGATGCCGCTGTTTCCATGGTGAACGGGTCCGCTTCTTTCGTCGAACGGGCTTTGCGCTACACTGGCTTGCGCTACACTGGCTAGGCCCATTAACGAAGGAAAGGACTCTCATCGTGGCTCACTACGATTACCTCGTCGTCGGCGCCGGCATCTCCAGCGCCGTATTCGCGCACGAAGCAGCCGAGGCGGGTAAGACCTGCCTGGTCATCGACCGCAGGCCGCATATCGCGGGCAACATCTACTGCGAGGAAGTGGAAGGCATCAACGTCCACAAATACGGGGCGCACATCTTCCACACCTCCATCCGCCGCGTATGGGATTACGTGAACCGCTTCGCCGAGTTCAACAACTACATCAACAGCCCCGTGGCGCTCTACCAAGACGAGTTGTACAACCTGCCCTTCAACATGAACACCTTCGCGCAGATGTGGCCGGATGTGCGCACGCCCGCGCAGGCCCAGGCGAAGATAGCCCAGCAGGTGGCCGCGGAGGGCATCGAAGAGCCGCGCAACCTCGAGGAGCAGGCGCTCTCGCTGGTGGGACGCGATGTCTACGAGAAGCTCATCAAGGGCTATACGGAGAAGCAGTGGGGGCGCGATTGCAAGGACCTGCCCGCCAGCATCATCAAGCGCCTGCCGTGCCGTTTCCGCTTCGACAACAACTACTTCAACGACCGCTGGCAGGGCATCCCCATGGGCGGCTACACCAAGATGGTAGAGCGCATGTTCGGCGCGGTGCCCGTGCAGCTGAACACGGAATACCGCGACTTCATCGCCGCCAACCCGGATGCGTCCGACCGCATCATCTACTGCGGGCCCATCGACGAGTTCTACGATTACGGACTCGGGCGCCTGGAGTACCGCAGCCTGCGTTTCGAGACGGAGCTCCTCGACGAGGAGAATCATCAGGGCAACGCCGTGGTCAATTACACCGAGCGCGAGGTGCCCTACACGCGCATCATCGAGCACAAGCACTTCGAGTACGGCACGCAGCCCAAGACCGTCGTCACGCGCGAGTATCCCGCGGACTGGCAGCCCGGCGACGAGCCCTACTATCCCATCAACGACGAGCGCAACGGCGCCCTGTACGCGCAGTACGCCGATATGGCCGCCAAGGAGGGCAGGGTCGTGTTCGCGGGGCGCCTGGGCGGCTACAAGTACTACGATATGGACAAGGCCGTCGACGCCGCGCTCGATTTGGTCGAACGAGAACTCGGCGTGAAGATAGGCTAGTCCGCCTGCGCTGGCAGAAAGGATTCGCGTGCACCTCTCCCTCGATCAAAGCGACCGTTTCCTCGACCTCTTGGACGCGCTCGTCGTCTACGTGAACCGGCGTTTCGACATAACGCCGGACTTTTCCGGCGATTTCGACGACCCGATCTCGGAGGCCAAGGCGCGCCTGGTCATCCGCGAGCTTTGGCGCAACCCGGCCGTGGTGGAGGATTTCGCCCGCGAGAACCCCTATCGGCTCTCCGCGCGTGACGTGCGCGAGGTCGGGCAGTGGGCGCAGGCCATGTCCGATACCTTCGCCCTGGTGCGCTACCAGAACAGCAACGCCCTGCTCATGAACGAGGCGGGCGTTTTCGAGGTCTGGGGCATCACCGAGGACATGGTGGACGTGGTGGGCAGCGCGCCCGCCATGGTCGAGGCCACGCTGCTGCCCTTCGAGGGGCACGTCCTCTACGACGGTTTCCTGAAGGCCGCCAACATCGGGGCGCGAGCGCAAAAGCAGCTCGAAGACGAATTCGAGCGTCGGGTGTCCGAGGGCGTGGTGGCGGATGCGCAGACCTTCGCCGAGCGCAGCCGGCGATGGGCCGCCAAACGCTCCGAGCGCGATATGGAGCGCTTCCTGGCCGGCCTGCAGCAGGATGCTCAGGAGGGGGAGGGGCCGTTGCCGGAGGGCTTTCGCCGTGGCGCACTGGCCGGGCTTTCCCCCGAGGAGCGCACCGCCGCCCGCGAGACCCATTTCGCCGAGGCGGATTCGGATGCGCGTCGCAGCATAGTCGAGGGGTATCGCAAGCTGGCGTTCCACGGCAATCCCGAACTGACGCTCGCGCAGGCGGTGGGGCGCTATCGCAAGTCGGATCTCTACGGAATGCTGCGCGGGCTGAGCGTGCCGGGCCTTTCCAAGTTGAAGAAGGCGGAGCTCGTCGAGCTCTTCTGCTCTATCCTGCTCGAGGAACCGGACGCTCTCGTCGTCTCGCTCATTTACGCGAGCGAGGAAGCCTTCGAGCTCATGCGTCGGGCTTCCCGGTACCCGCAGGAGCCGTTCATCCACCCCTTGGACGAAGACTCCCTTGCGGGCCGGCGCGTCGTCGTGCCCTGTCCGCCCTATGCCTATCTCGTCCAGAGCAAGGGGCGTTTCTTCTTCGCCGTGCCCCAGGAGATCTGCGAGCTCCTCTCGGGGCTGGACTGGGAGGAAATCGCGGACATGCGCGAGCTGATATTGGCGGAGATCTCCGTGGCCGATGCCTGCGTGACCTATTGCGGGGTGGTCGCGGTCCAGGACGCCTACGTCCAATTGAAGCAGGTCTGCAATCCCTCGGTGGCGCTGCCCGACTTCATGAACACGCTCGATGGCGTCTCGCGTGGGAGGAACCTCTCCTTCCAGGTATGGCAGCATCCCTCAACCGAAGCCTATTACCTGGTTTACTACACGCTGACCTCGGAATATGTCCGAGATCAGCTTCTCGGCGGTCTGAATGCGCCGCCGGCCGGCGCGCCGTTCGGCTCGAACGAGGATACATCCGATTTCTTTGCGGGGGGCAGCGATCTCGAGCAGATGCGCCACGTCGTCAACGAGGAGCTCGATCGGCTCGATCAAGTGCTCGACGACCTCATCGACGCGCATGCTCGCACGCCCATGCCCGAGCAGCTGGTGCGTCCCGAGATGCTGGAGCGCTCCGCCATCGGCCTGCTTCTCGAGCTTCCCGCCGCCCAGGCGCTTCGTCGCTACATCGACGAGCATCTTCCTGAAGAGGAGGACGATTACACCTTCTCCGACGAGATCGTGGAGGATATCGTCTTGTTCATCCTGGAGACGGGCAGCGTGGAGAGTTCCCTCGAGATGCTGGAGGAGGAGGGATTCGCCCAGAGCTCGAAAGACCCCGAACTGCTGGTGAATTTGGTGCGCACGCTCTACGACAACCTTCCCAGCTGGGAGAATAACGGCTGGAGCCCGCGGGAGATAACCGAGAGCCTTACCGGACGCACCATCTTCTATGACGAGCGAGGAGAGCAGATGCATGTGGGCGCCTTCGATCCGTGTCCCTGCGGGAGCGGCAAGCCCTACGGGGCGTGCCATGGCAGATAGCGAGAGGGGAGACGCCATCGTGGACGTCGAGCAGCATGTTTCAGGTGAGGGGGCTGCCGAGCAGCCGATTCTGGTCACCCGGTCCTCCATGCCGCCGCTGCAGGAGTATGTGGCCGAGATAGCCCCCCTGTGGGAGTCCCACTGGCTGACCAACATGGGCCGCAAGCACCGGGAGTTCTCGCAGATGCTCGAGCAACGACTCGAAGTGGAGAACGTCTGCCTGTTCACTAACGGCCATAATGCGCTCGAGTGCATCCTGGAGGCGCTCGAGGTGGAGGGCGAGGTCATCACCACGCCTTTCACCTTCGCCTCCACCACCCACGCCATCGTGCGCAAGGGGCTCGTCCCGGTTTTCGCCGATATCCGCCCCGATGACTTCACCATCGATCCCGCCAGCGTGGAGGCTCTTATCACGCCGCGGACCTGCGCCATCCTGCCCGTGCACGTTTACGGCGGGCTCTGCGACCTGGACGCGCTCGACGATATCGCCCGCCGTCATAGCCTGAAGCTCGTTTACGACGCCGCGCATGCCTTCGGGGTGCGTCGCGCAGGCGTGTCCGCGGCGGCTTTCGGGGACGCGTCCATGTTCTCGTTTCACGCCACCAAGGTCTTCAACACGATCGAAGGCGGGGCGGTGTGCTTTCGCGATCCGTCGCTCGAACAGAAGCTCGACCAGTGGAAGAACTTCGGCATCACCGGCGCGGAGAGCGTGGAATACGTGGGCGGCAACGCCAAGATGAACGAGTTCTGCGCCGCCATGGGCATCTGCAACCTACGCCATTTCGACGAGGAGATCGCCAAGCGCAAGCTCGTGAGCGAACGCTACCGTCGGAACCTGGAGGGGGTCGGCGGCCTGCGCCTGCCTCCGTTTCCCGCCGACGTGGAGCCCAACTACGCTTATATGCCCGTCGTGTTCGAGGACGCCTTCGGCGCGACGCGCGACGAGGTCTACGAGGCGCTGCGTGCGCGGGGCGTCAACCCACGCAAGTATTTCTATCCGCTGGTGAGCGACTACGCATGCTATCGCGACCGTTACTCGTCGGCGGCGACGCCCGTGGCGCAATGGGTTGCAGCGCGTGTCCTGACGCTGCCGATGTACGCGGACCTGTCGCTGGAGGACGTGGACCGCATATGCGCGATAGTACGTGCGTGCGGGAACGCCGATGACGCCGACGGACGAGGGGCGGACCGGCGATGACTTCACCTCTGCCCAATCCCGTGCGCGTGCTCTTCTTCCCCTGCGGGTCGGAGAGCGCTCTCGACTTTCACCAGGCCCTTCGCTACCGCTCCGATGTGGAGCTTTTCGGCCTGACCGCCAACGAGGACTTTTCCGAGTAC
Organism: uncultured Denitrobacterium sp.; assembly: GCA_905236045.1. Lineage (GTDB taxonomy): Bacteria > Actinomycetota > Coriobacteriia > Coriobacteriales > Eggerthellaceae > Curtanaerobium. The sequence continues at coordinate 816 of CAJOOG010000092.1, read as the reverse complement.
CGTTTTCCCGCGGACCATTTCCTGCGCGCGCCGTACTATATTTCCGACCCCGCCTTCGACGAGAAGTTCGACGCGCTGCTTCGGTGCTGGCGAATCGACGTGGTCGTTCCCACGCACGATGCGGTTGTCGAGTATCTGGCCGCGCATCGCGATGCCTATTCTGCTCGGATCCTGGTTTCCGATGCCCGCACGGCGCATGTCTGCCTGCACAAGCGGCTGATGTACGAGACGGTGGCGGGCGAGTCCTTCTGCCCGCAGGTGTTCGCTTCGGCAGACGAGGTTCCCGAAGACGCCTTTCCGATCTTCGCCAAACCCGACGTGAGCGCCGCATCCGTGGGCGCTCACGTCGTTCGTTCCCGGCAGGATCTGGCGCATGCGGCCGGCGACGATGCCTGCGTGCTGTGCGAGTATCTGCCCGGTGACGAGCACACGATCGAGTGCTTCACCGATAGCGGGGGAGAGCTGCTCTTCGTCGGTGCTCGGCGCACTACGCGCATGCGCATGGGGCTCGCTTTTCGCTCCACGGCTGAAGAGCCCGACGCGCAGATGCTCGCCATTGCGCGGGCGCTCAACGAGCGCATGGGCTTTTTGGGTCCGTGGTTCGCGGACGTGAAGGCCGATGCGTCCGGATGCCTGAAGCTGCTGGAGGTGAACTGCCGCTATTCCGGCACGCTCACGCTGCAGCGTCATCGCGGCATCGACTTCGCCTATGCCGGCATCTGCGCTGTGCTGGAGCTGGGCGCGGGCGTGCCCGACGCGGCCGGCGTTGCGCCCGACGCGGCCGGCGTTGCGCCCGACGCGGCCGGCGTTGCGCCC
>CAJOOG010000091.1 GCA_905236045.1 uncultured Denitrobacterium sp. | reverse complement strand
CGGGTCGCCCCGCCCGGCCGTTAGCCGGCATCCTGCCCTGCGAAGCCCGGACTTTCCTCGTGCCGCTTGCACGGCCCGCGGTTGTCCGGCCCGCTCCGAGGGGGTATTCTAGCAAAAAAAGCGGGGGTGGGGGGCCGAGATGCGACCCGCGCGGGGCGACCCGCATGGCGCGACCTGCGAAAACCCGCATCTTCCGCATCTGCATTCCGATCGACTCTCGCACGAAGGGAACGCCATGGGCACCTGTGCAATCGTAGGCGCACTCGATATCGCGGAAGCGCACTTCCGCGCACAGCATTTCGACCGCGTGATAGCCGCGGACGGCGGCTTCGAGCAGTTGCTCCGCATGAAAGCGGAGCCCGATGTCGTCGTGGGGGACTTCGATTCCCTGGGATTTTTGCCTGCCGGCCGCGACGTCCGGGTCCACCCCGCCGAGAAGGACGAGAGCGACATGGAGCTGGCCTGCAGGGTGGCCATCGAAGAAGCCGACAGGCTCGTGCTCTATGGATGCCTGGGCGGGCGCATCGATCACAGCATCGCGAACATGCAGCTCCTGTGCGGCCTCGCACAACAGGGCGCACGCGTCTGGGCCATAGGCCGGGACTGCGTGCTTGCCGCGCTGACCAGCCGAGCGCCGCTGGAGTTCGAAGCCATCCCCGCCGAGGCGCTGAACGGCCCGTACCGCAATTTCATAAGCGTCTTCGCGCACGGGGGCACGGCGAGAGGCGTCGTGGCGAGGGGCCTGAAGTACGTCCTGCGGGGCGAAGATTTGCCGGATGCCACAAGCCGCGGCCTCTCCAACGAGTTCACGGGCACACCGGCGAGCATCTCCTTGGAGCAGGGCACGCTCCTTGCGACCTTCCCCTTGGAAGCCTGGCCCTACCTGCGCACGTAAGCCGACGCCTCGCCCGCGCAACGCACCCCGGCCGAGCCGGGGGGGCCGCCCTGCGCACCCCGGGGAGCACGTCCGAGCCGGGCGCGCAAACGCAATCCGACCCCGGAACCGAGGGGTTCCGAGGTCGGAGCATCGGCTGGTTCGGCATCCGCGCGGATGCCGTGGACTAATCCACGTCGTCGAATTCGAAGCCGTCGTCGGTGTCGCCGAAGCCGCTGAAGTCCTTCTCGGACTTGGCGGGCGTGGGCGTGGAGGGGGCTGCGACCACGGGAGTGACGGTGGGGGTGGTGTAGGTTGCGACCACGGCGGAGGCGGAGGGATTCTCCTCCGGCGCATCGGCGCAGGAGGAGCCGTTGCGGCCGGCGGGCAGACCATGGCTGCCGCGCGAACGCACGCCCTTGCCGGCCTCGAGATCGCTGAGCATGTCGTGGGAGTTGGCGATGAAGTCGTTGAGCATCTCGCTGAACTGATCGCGAGCCTCCTCGCGCTCCTCCTCGAGCTTCTTGATCTGGTCGAGAATGCGCTGCTTCTCGGCATTGGCCTTGTCGAGGATGCGCTGAGCCTCGGCGGTGGCATCCTGGCGCGTGGACTCCGCGACGCCGTTGGCATTGGCGATGATTTCGTCCGCGGAGCGCTGCGCCACGATGAGGGCCTGCGAGATGGCGCTGTCATCGGCACGGTGCTCGGAGAGCTGCGCCTCGAGCTCGCGAATGCGGGCGTCGCGCTGCTCGATGTCCATGGGGGACGCACCCGCTGCCTCGGGAGCGGCCTGGGGCTGGCGGCGTGCATGGGCAAGCTCTTCCTGCAGCCCGTCGACCTCCCTCATGAGCTCGTCGAGCGAGGCGGCGACCTGTTCGAGGAAGACATCGACCTCGTCGACGTTGTAGCCCTTTCGGTCGATGGAGAAGCTCTGATTGTTCACATCTTCTGCGGTAAGTGCCATGGGTTTTCCCTTCGTGTCGGTGACGTGCCCAGCTTCGGCGCTAGAGCAACCTTGCGATGAACGTCACGGCCAATTGTAGTACAAGCAGCGCGATGATGGGGGTTATATCCACCGCACCTCCAATAGGGGGTATGAGCTTCCTGAAAAGACCGAGGTACGGCTCGCAGATAATCCGGAAGAAATTCGCTATATCGGCGAGCACGCCGCTCGACCCCAGGGGAATCCAGGTGAAGATGCAGTAGATGACGATGCACAGAGAATAGAGGCTGCCTATCTGCAGGATGAGGTTGCCGAGCATTACACCACGCCCTTAGCGCGCAGATCGGCGAGCTCGGAATCGGCGAGGGTGCGGCCGCGGGTAAGGGCGAAGACCTGATCGGCGATGCAATCGACGCTCGCGTCGAGGGCCGACGCGACGCCGAAGGAGAAATCCAGCACGCGCTTGGAGAGCTGGTTGTCGGTCCTCTTCAGGGAGAGCACCACCGCATCCCCCGCCTTCAGGGCACGCGAGACCGCCTCGACCTCGCCGTAGTCGCTCGGGGCGACCGTGGTCACGCGCCGGGCGGGCGCATGGTTCGCGGACGTGTCGCCTTCATAGGCCTTGTAGGGGTCATAGCCTTCCCGGGAGGAGCGGCCGTCGCGGGAAGTCGACGAGACGGTCGAACCGGTGCGCATGACGGCGGTGGCGGACGAGGAATCGAACAGCGAGTCGTACCCGCTCGAGCGGGTGGATTCCGTGCTGGGGGCATCCAGCGGCGAGGCCGGATGCGCACCGGCGCCTACGACCTCCGAACCGGAAAGCGAGTAATCGCTCGCGTGTCCGACCGAGGCGCGGGCGGATGCGCCGCGACGGCGCGGGGGCAGCGGGTCGCGCTGCAGGGAATCCGGCACGCGCGTGCTCTCCTTCACGTCGTCGATGTTCACCAGCGGCGGATGGGACGTAGCCGCCCTCCGCTCGCCGAGGCTGCTGCTCGCGCGGTCGGCATAGCTGCCGGCGCGGCGGCGGTTGGCGCCCGCGGAGCGCGTGGTGACCCCATCGTAGGCATCGTGGGAATCAAAGCCGGCGTCTAAGGAGGAGTCGCCTTCGCCGTAATCATCCCAATCCTGCGCGTATTCGTCGTACTCGTCGAAATAGCCGTCGTCTCGGGAGCGGTCGCGGCCGCCGATGTTGAGGCGGCCCTTCAGCCCATCGAGCATGCCGCCGCCCTTCGATCGGCTGGAAAATGAGAGTGCCATAAGTACCTGCCTTCGTTCGTTTCTTGTGCTCTGTTAGGCAAATCGCTCGCTGAAAATAGCACGTCCGATGCGCACTATGGTAGCGCCCTGGCGAATAGCGCAACGCCAATCCTCGCTCATGCCCATAGAAAGTTCAGAGAGCGGGGCGATACGGGCGGGAAGGGCGGCGTTCAAGGAGTCGCGCAGGGCCCGCAGATCCGCGAAGCATTCCTCGGCGATCTGCAGATCGCCCTGCGGAGCCATCGTCATGAGCCCCTTGACGCGCACATGGGGCAGCTCGCACGCCGCGCGCAAGAGCTCCGGGGCCTGCTGGGGGGCGATGCCGCCCTTGCTCTGTTCGCCCGAGACGTTCACCTCCAGAAGGACGTCCTGGACCTTGCCCGCCTGCTCGGCCGCGGCATCGATGCGCCGGAGATGCTTCTCGACGAAAACCGAATGGACGAGATGCGCGCAACCCACTATGTCGGCGATGCGCCGGCTCTGCACGTTGCCGATGAAATGCCAGCGTGCCCGAGGGTAGGCGGCGTGGGCGGCCACGATACGGTCGGGGCGGTTCTCCCCCAGATCGAGCGCGCCGGCCCCGATGGCGCTGGCTATGGCGGGAATCTCCACGGTTTTGGAGACGGCGACCAGCCTGACCTCGGAAGGGTCGCGATCTGCCTCTCGGCAGACGCGGGACAGCTCGGCGGCGACGCTTCGGTATTGCTCTGCTAGGGACATCTGGTTTCCTGGCCTCTTTTCGCGTTTCGTGTTCGTTTGGGCGGGAGTCTATCGGCCGGTTTCGGCTCCCCCGCCTCAGGTGCGCCGGGCCGCGAAGGCCCCATGTCTGCCGCATACGCCCGCCTGCGCCCTGAACGAGAAGAAATGCACGTTGTCGCAGGAGGTGCACTTCCCCACGTCCGCGATGCGTTTCGCGCCCGCGCGATCGAGATCGCAGCGGATGGCGGCCCCCAGATCGACATGCCTTTCGTCGGGACGGGACTCGGGACCGAACGCCAGGCCGAACTTCTGCGCGAGATCCGCGCTCACCTCGAAGCACTCCGCGTGGATGTAGGGCCCGAAGTAGATGTTGCACTCATCCGGCTCGCACCCCGCGACCCCGCAGAGCTTGTAGAGGGCCTTCACCGCAAGATGCGCGTAGACGCCGCGCCAACCGGCGTGAATCACGGCGAATGCCCCGCTCGGAGCCACCATGATGAGGGGCACGCAATCCGCGAAGGAGAACAGCGCGGCCGTCTGGGATCGGTCGACGACCACGGCATCCGCGCCGTTGCGCGTCTGCTCGCGCACGTCCTCCGCCTCTTCCAGGGATACGTCGCGCACCACGGCCACATGGGTGCCGTGGACCTGTTTGGGCATGATGAGCTGGGCCTCGGGAAAGCCGAGGGCCCCCAGCAAGTGGCGACGGTTGCGCTGGACGGCCAGCACGTCGTCGTTGACATGCGTGGCGAGGTTCAGCTCGTCGAAAGGAGGCTGCGATACCCCGCCCATCCGTTCGGTGAAGGCGATTCTCACGCCGAGGGAGGCGAAAAGGCCCTCGTCGGTGTAGGCGTGCACGGCCCCGCCGGCGATTGCGCCCTCCATCGGCTCGAAGCGCTCGCGGGACAGGCTCGGAAGCTCCATGAGGGCTGCCGTGTCCATAAGCGACTCGATTCCGCTTCGTCTAGCGCTGGCGCTTCAGGAAATCGGGGATGTAATCTTCGTCTTGGAAGCGCCCGCCGGACGGGCTCGCCGCGGAGAAGCTGCTCGAAGGAGCCGCATGCGTAGGCTCCGAGGCGAGAGAGCCCTGCGAGGAGGCCGAATCCGCAAGAGACGCCGTCGAAGAGAACAATCCGCCCTGCGAAGAGCTGCCTCCCATCTTGAAGCCCGTGGCGATGACCGTGATGCGAACCTGGTCCTGCAGGCTCTCGTCGAAGATCTGACCGTAGATGATGTTGGCGGACTCGTCGGCGCATTGCTCGACTACATGCGCGGCCTCGTCGACTTCGGCAAGCGTGAGGTCCGGAGAGCCGGCGATGCTGAAGAGCACGCGCGAGGCGCCGGCGATGTCGGCCTCGAGCAGGCGGGAATTGATGGCCTGCTGGGCGGCATCGAGGGCGCGATTCTCGCCCGAGGAGACGCCGATGCCCATCATGGCCGTGCCGGCGTCCTTCATGACCGCGCGGATGTCGGCGAAGTCGAGATTGATGAGCCCGGGGATGGTGATGAGGTCCGTGACGCCTTGGATGCCCTGGCGCAACGTGTCGTCGGCGATGCGGAAGGCGTCGAGCATGCTCGTCTTCTTCTCCACTATCTCGAGCAGACGGTCGTTGGGAATGACGATGAGCGTGTCGACCTTCTGGGAGAGCAAATCGATGCCCTGCTCCGCCTGGTTGCGGCGCACGCGGCCTTCGAAGCTGAAGGGCTTGGTGACGATGCCGACCGTGAGCGCGCCTATCTCCTCGCGCGCTATCTCGGCCACGACGGGGGCCGCGCCGGTGCCGGTGCCGCCGCCCTCGCCCGCGGTGACGAACACCATGTCCGCCTCCGCGAGGGCCTCGCTGATCTGGGAACGGCTCTCCTCGGCCGCCTGGGCGCCCACTTCGGGGTTGGCCCCCGCGCCGAGACCGCGGGTGAGCTCCTCGCCGATGTGGATGGTCCTGTCGGCGTCGGACATGAGCAGGGCCTGATGGTCGGTGTTGATGGCGATGAACTCCACGCCTCGGATACCGGCCTCGACCATGCGATTCACGGCGTTGGTGCCGCCTCCGCCGACACCGACGACTTTGATGACCGCCAGATTGTCGGGTCCTTTGATGTTGGGCATTGTTTCCTCCCAGGGTGCTGCGTTTGCCTTGCTGCGTTTTCTCGTGCACACGCGATTGCGCGTATACGCCCAAGATTTTACACAACAACGGGGGCATTGCAAGTATCTTGGCCGCTCAAAGACCCTGCGAGCAGGGGTGGCTGCACATTTTGGCCATGAAACCGGAGCGCTTTCAAGACCGTGGCTGTCCGGGATTGTCCCTTTGCATACTTGTCGGTCCATCGGAGGACCGTTCGCCTGTTGTTACCAGTTAGAGGATAGAGCCAGGTGAAAGCCTTATCCGGCATCACGAGGGAATGGCACGATAGGTGGGCCGATCCACTACGCGCACGTTGATGTAGCTTATCGAATCGGGATGCTGCGCCATGAGCTCGAGGACCACGCGCTCCTTCTCGCGCACATCTTCGGCGGTGCCGAAGGCGATCTGCACCCCGTTCTCGAGCGTGAGGACGGTGTTGGCGGTGTCGGTAGCCGAAACCGTGGTGATCTCGTCCGCCAGCTCCGTGGTGAGGCCGCTCACTATGTTGAGGGCGTTGAGCACGCAGTCGTCGGTGCAATAGGCTCCCTCCTGCGGTGCCACGCCGTAGGGGACGTCGGTGATGTGCAGCACTTGCCCGGCGTCGATGTAGACCTGCTGGCTGATCTGAGAGGCCTCTGCGGAATCCTGGTCGGGGATTTTCATGAGCCACATGCCGTCGTCGGCGATGGCCCAGTTCTCGGTTTCCTGAACATCGAGAGAGGTGGTCGAGACCACGGCGGCGATGGAGCGCTCCTCGACCGCGAGCTCGAGCGTCTCGGGGAAGAGGCGATTGACCGCGGCGCTCTTGACCCAGGGATTCGTCTGCAGGCGCGAGGCGATGCCGGAGGCATCCACCCGCAGCAAGGTCGAGCCGGTCGGGACGGCCGCCAGCTCGGAGACCTCCGAGGCCGTGAGATGCGAGACCCCCGTGACGTTCACCTGGGTTATGCCGAAGAGGCTCGAGAAGTACAGGGCGATGAAGCCCGCGGCGAGCACGATGAAGACGATGCCGATGACGACCAGGCGCCGCACCCAGGCTAGAGCATGCTCGGAGGCCTGGCGAGCGGCCGTATTGGCGGCGCGACCGGTCCTGCCGCGCGGATCGAGATCGCCCACGCGGACGCTCGAGACGCGCATGGGGGAAACGCCCTTGCCCGAGCCCCGCGAAGTGGAGACGCGCGGCGTGCCCAGGCCGGAGGACGGCCCGGCCGAAGAGGAGCCGCCTCTAGCGCTTCTCGCGCCCCTCGCGGGGCCTGTGCTCCCGGCAAAGCTCGCGCCCCTCGCGCGCCTCGCGGGGCCCGCGGAGCTTCCGCCCCTCGAAGAGCGCCTCGCACCGGAAGGAGAACCCGCATTGCGGGAAGTCCGCCGGCGCGGGTCCGACCCCCGCGTGCCGCTGCTGCGCCTGTTCGCCATGATGCGCCTTTACGCCTCGCGCAGGGCTTCGAGCAGCTGCGGGGCGAAGTTGGTCACATCCCCGGCGCCCATCGTGATGACCAGATCCCCCGCGCCGACCTTCGCCTGGAGCCTGCCCACCACATCGAGCGGATGGGCGACGTATTCCAGAGGCGGATGATCCGGCGAGTCGAGCAGCACGTCGAGAAAAGTCTGGCCGTTCACGCCGGGAAGGGGCGTCTCGCCCGCCGGGTACACGTCGGTGAAGGTGACGGTGTCGGCCTTGTCGAAGGCATGGGCGAAGTCCTCGCGCAGGATCTCGGTGAAGAGCTTGCGGCGCGAGTAGCGATGCGGCTGGAAGAGCACGTGCACGTGCTTGAAATCGAGCTCCTTCGCCGCGGCGATGGTGGCCGCTATCTCTGTGGGATGATGCGCGTAGTCGTCGACGATGGTGATGTCCCCGACTTCACCCACCAGATCGAAGCGCCGCCGCACGCCCGCGAAATCCTCCAGGGCGGCCGCCGCGGCCTGGACGTCCTCCCCCACCGCCCACAAGACCGTCAGGGCCCCTGCGGCGTTGAGCACGTTATGCCGGCCGGGATTCTGCTTGATCTTCGAGCGCACGCGCGTGCCATCGGGCAAGGACAACTCGAAGGCGCTGCCCACGCCCTGCGGGCGCCAGGAGAGGATCCGAGCATCGAAGCCCTCCCCTTCCCCGTAGGTGAACAGACGCCGGCCCGTGGCCCGGGCGAGCTCCCCCAACGCGGGGTCTTCACCACACGCCACCAGGATGCCGTCGGGGGGGACCGAGCCCATGAACTCGGCGAACTTGGAGCGGATCTCCTCGAGGCCGGAATAGTGGTCGAGATGGTCCGCCTCCACGTTGGTGACGAGCACCGCATAGGGATCGAGGTAGGTGAAGCTTTTATCGCTCTCGTCCGCCTCCACCACGTAATAGGCGCCTTTGCCGGAATGGGCGTTAGAGCCGTAGGCGCGCACGATGCCGCCGATGAGGAACGTCGGATCGACGCCGGTGGCCTCGAGCACGGAGGCGACCATGGACGAGGTCGTGGTCTTGCCGTGCGTGCCGGCGATGGCCAACGTGCGCTTGCCGCGGCCGAGCGCGGCGAGCATCTTGGCGCGATGCCAGATGGCGATTCCCGCTTCCTGGGCGTAGACGAGCTCGGGGTTGTTGGGCAGGATGGCAGTGGACACCACGACGACGTCCGGCCTCGTTTGGGCGATGTTGCCCGCGTCCTGTCCGATGAAGACCTGCACGCCGGCTTCCTCGAGCTGCTTGGTGTAGCGGCTCCGGCGCAAATCCGACCCCGAGACCTGCAGGCCCTGGTCATGTGCGACCAGGGCGATTCCGCTCATACCCACGCCCCCGATGCCGATGAAGTGAATGCGCTCGATGCTTTTCTGGGACATGTCCGCAAAGCCTCCTGCAAGCTATTGGTATACGAATCAGAACCTCCATGGTAGCGTCATGGACGCATGCCCGCCGCGCCCTCCACCACATCTGCCAATTTGCGGGCGGCGTCGGAAGTCTCGAAGGCGGCAGCCGCGCGCTTCATCTGCTCGCGCCCGGCGGGATCGTCGACCAACTTCAGCAGCAGTCTCTCGAAGGCGGGTTCCTCCACTTGCGCGTCGTCGATCATGAAAGCCGCGCCCGCCTCCACGTAGGCATGCGCGTTGAGCCTCTGATGGTCCGCGGTCGCATAGGGAAAAGGCACGAGCAGGGCGGGAATCTGCAGGGCGGAGATCTCGGCCAGGGAGGTCGCGCCAGCGCGGGAGACGACCATGTCGCAGGCCGCCAGCACCGCTCCCATGTTGTCCTCGTAACCCACGACGCGGTAGCGCTGCCGTTCTCGCTCGGTCAGGCGCAGCTGCTCGCAGACGGCGTCGTAGTGCTTGGGACCCGTCAGTTGGCGCACGTAGAGGTCTTCGCGCTCCAGGAGCTTGTCCTTGAGAGCGCAGATGGCGGTGTTCAAATGCCGTGCGCCCAGGCTCCCTCCGAACACGACGAGGAAACGCGCGTCCTCGGGGATGTCCGCATAGGCGCGTCCCTCTTCGCGCGTGGCATCGAAGACGCTCTTGCGCACGGGGTTGCCGGTCAGCTCCAGCTTGCCCTTGTCGGAGACGGGCTCCCCCGCCACCTCGTAGGTGAGGGCCACGCGTGCGGCATGCCGAGAGAGGTACTTGTTGGCCATGCCCATGACGGAGTTCTGCTCGTGTACCACCACGGGGATGTCGAGCTTCACGGCGGCACGGCCCACGGGGATGCACACGTAGCCGCCGAAACAGACCACGCAATCGGGCTTCACCTGGTAAAACCACTTCTTCGCCTCGCGCGTGGAATCCAGGATGCGCTTGGAGGAGGTGAAGAGCGTGCGGGGCCGGGCGCGATCGAATCCGGCGGCGTCGAATGCCGTGAAGGACAGGCCCGCCTGCTTCACCAGACGCGCCTCCACCCCATCGGGAGTGCCCGCGTAGAAGACGTCGTGCCCGCGTTCCAGAAGCTCCTCCGCCAAGGCCAGGGCGGGGTTGATGTGCCCGGCGGTGCCGCCGCCGGAAATGACGATGTTCATCGATGCCTCCTAGAGGAAGTGCCGCCCGCCCGCCGTCCGCTTCCGCGCCCGCGTCCGCGTCCGCGCGAGGATGCGTCCGCGCCCGAGGGGGACGGGGGGCCGGATCGACCGGAGCGTGCGGGTCGAGACGTGCTGCGCACCACGCGCAGGTCCTCTCGCCGGCGCTCGAAGATGGGCGCGTCCGCACCCGAGCCGAGCGACACCGACAAGATGAGGCCCACGAGCAGGTAGGAGCCTATCATGGCCGAGCCGCCCGAGGAGATGAAGGGCAGGGGCTTGCCCGTGGTGGGAAGCATCCCCAGCACGCAGCCGATGTTGAGAAAGGCCTGGAAGACCAGCATGAGCGTGCAGCCGCCCGCTATCATGCCGCCGAAGAGGTCGGGGGCGTTGCGGGCGATCTTCAGCCCGGAATACAGCACGGCGCAGAAGAGCCCGACGATGACGAGGGCGCCCGCCAACCCCATCTCCTCGCCGATGATGGCGAAGATGAAGTCGGTCTCCGCCTCGGGCAGATAGAGGTACTTCTCGCGCGAATTGCCCAGACCCACCCCGAACAGGCCGCCTTCCCCGAAGGCGTAGAACGAATGGATGAGCTGGTAGCCGTCGCCGTAGGGGTCCGCGCGGGGGTTCAAGAAGGACATGCGGCTGCCGCGGTAGCCCGTGAGCAAGATGGCGGCCATACCGAGCACCACGAGGAGGATGATGATGCCCCAGAAAACGGTCTTGGGCACTTCCCCGATCCAGAGCACGGCCATGATGCCCACGAAGCAGATGATGGTCGTGCCCAGGTCGGATTGGAAGATGAAGATGATGGCGACGGGTAGGAGGACGCCCACGGCGCAGCGCAGGGCCAGATCCTCGAAGCTGATATCGGAGCTGCGATATTGGGAGAGCAGACGCGCCATGACCAGCACTATGGCCGCCTTCGCGAACTCGGATGGCTGGAAGTTGACGGGGCCTAAGACGATCCAGCGCTTGGCGCCCAAACCGACCGTGCCGATGAGGGCCGTGAGCAGCAGCAAGATGACGACGACGCTCCACACTGCCAAAAGCAGGCGGTCCAGCCAGCGAACGTAGGGCACGAGGCCCGCTATGGCCAGGCACATAAGAGCGCTTCCCAGCGTGATGGCAGCCTGCTTGGTCACGTACGCAGTGGGACTCGAGCCTTCGGCCATGGCCTGAATAGTCGACGAGGAGAACACCATCACCAGCCCGATGACGGTGAGCGCCGCCACCGCCACGATGAAGATGAGGCGGGGTTGCACGATATCGGCCGGACCGGAGAAGAGGCTTTGCTTGGTCTGGGTGCGGCCGATGTTCGTTCGAGTGGTCTGTTTGCTGCCGCGTGCCATAGGCCCTTACGTGCCCGCCCTTTCCGCGACCAGCTTCTTGAAGACCTCGCCGCGTTGCTCGAAGTTGTCGAATTCGTCGAAGGAGGCGCAGGCCGGCGAGAGCACGACGATGTCGTCCCGATCGGCTTCGGCGAGCGCGACATCGAGCGCGTCTTGCAGATGCTCGGCCTCGAGCACGCGAAGTCGCGCGCCCTCGAACGCCTCCAGGAAGCGCTCCCGCGAGGCGCCGAAGCAGACGACCGCCTTGCAATGGAGCTCGCAGGCGGCGACGAGCCCGGCCAGGTCGGTGAACTTGTCCTCGCCCCCCAGCAGCACGATCGGCCGACGCGGCTCGAAGGCGCTGATGGCCTTGAGCGTGGCATCGACGTTGGTGGCCTTGGAATCGTTGTAGCACTGCACCGATCCCACCGTGCCGCAGGCCTCTATGCGATGCGGCAAGGAGGTGAAGCTGCGCAGGCCTTCGCGGATCGCGGCCGCGTCTGCGCCCAGCGCCAGGGCGGCGCAGGCGGCGGCGAGGGCGTTGCCGATATTGTGGGCCCCGGGGATGAGCAGCTCGTCGGCCCGGACGAGATCGAGCTCCTCGCCTTCCACGGCGAGCACGAGCATGCCATCGTCGCGGAGGAAGGCGGCGTTGTCGCTGCCGCAGGCCGCCCGCATGTCGCCCGTTATGCCCTCGGAGGTTCCCAGGGGGATGTAGGAGAAGCCGCGCTCTTCGTCCGAGAGGGCCCTCAGCTCGCGCACCTTCGCGCGCACGGTCTCGTCGGAGGCATCGAGCACGGCCGTGGCATGCGGAGCCCGGGCGAGGTTCGCCAGCAGGCGGTACTTGGCAGCCACGTAGTTCTCGTGGCTGCGGTGCCACGAGAGATGGTCGGGCGTGATATTGAGGAGCACGGCGGCATCCGGGGCGAAATCGACGGTACTCGCCAGCTGATACGACGAGACCTCCGCGACGTAAACCTCCGTCTGCCCCTGCGCGACCGCAGCCAAGCAGGTGTCGCCTATATTGCCCACGGCGGCCGCCTTCATGCCCGCGGTCTTCAGCAGATGCGCGACGAGCGAGGTCGTGGTCGTCTTCCCGTTGGTGCCGGAAACAGCCGCCCAGACGCTCTGCGCGGAGCTCTCGCGCCAGGCGAACTCGACTTCGCCGATCACCTGGATGCTCGCGGCCTGTGCGCTCCGGTAGAAATCGGAGAACTGGGAGATGCCCGGCGAGGCGATGCAGAGGTCGTAGGACTGGGAGATCCGCTCGTGGTCGAACAGGACCCGCGCCCCCCGCGCCCTGGCCTGCTCGGCAAACGCCTCGGCCTCCGGACTCCACGCGCCCGCGGCCACGCAAAGGCTCTCCACGCGCCCGCCGAGAAGGGAGGTGCAATACTGCGTGACGATCTTCCCGCTGCGACCGAGGCCGAGCACGAGAACGCGTCCGAGCGTTTCGGGCGCATGCTTGCGATCCCGCAGGTAGCGCGTCATCTACATCGCCCCCGCGATCGAGGCGGCGAACCACCAGACGAACCCGATGGCGGCGAGCGTGCCGGAGACGATCCAGAAGCGGATGACCACCTTCACCTCGCTCCAGCCCTTGCGCTCGAAATGATGGTGCAGGGGCGCCATCAGAAACAGGCGCTGCTTCGTGCGCTTGTAGTGAAAGACCTGGATCATGACGGAGAGCGCCTCCGCCACGAACAGCCCGCCGATGATGAGGGAGACGACCTCGGTCTTGGTGAAGACCGCCAGGCAGGAAAAGGCCGTGCCCAGCGCCAGCGAGCCGGTGTCGCCCATGAAGATGTCGGCCGGATAGGCGTTGAACCAGAGAAAGCCTATGCAGGCGCCCGCCACCGCCGCGGCGAGGATGGCCCCCTCGAGGAAATCGAAGCGGTAGGCGATGATGGCCATGACGAGCATGGCGACCATGATGGTGCCCGATGCCAGACCGTCGAGACCGTCGGTGAGGTTGGTGGCATTGCTCATGCCGGCGATGAGCACGACGTTGAACACCAGATAGAGCCAGGGGATCTGGAACCCGCCCGGCAGCGTGGTGGTGAGCACGCCCAGGTCGATGACGGGGCCCAACGGGATGAGGAGCGTGGGCTCCACGCCCGCCAGGTTCACGGCGAGCAGGCAGAACGCGATGGCGATGGCGAATTGCGAGACGAGCTTGGCCTTGGCGCTCAAGCCGAGCGACTGGTGCTTGATGACCTTGGAGGCGTCGTCGACCAGCCCGATGAGACCGGTGAGCAGGGTCGCGAAGAGCAGAAGCGCGCACTCGATGGTGAACGGGGCGACGAGCAGCACCGCGACGGCCATGGCGAGGAGCATGATGACGCCGCCCATAGTGGGCGTGCCCTGCTTGACCAGATGGGTCTGGGGTCCGTCGTCGCGCACCTCCTGGCCGATGTTGTCCCGTCGCAGCAGGCGGATGAAGGCGGGCATGGCCACCAGCACGATGACCATGGCGAAGATGGCGCCGAGCACCACCTGAAACGACGGATATATCTCGAACATGTTCAGCATGAGGCGCACAGTCCCTTCACGACGGCATCGAGTCCCACCGCATGCGAGGCCTTCACGAGAACCGCGTCTTCGGCCTCGAGCGTGCCCCTCAGCAGCTCGCACGCGCCGGCGGCATCCGGCACCCGGGAGATGGCCTCGGGGGCCATCCCGCAGGATTCGGCCCCGCTCGCAATGCCCTCGGCGCGCTCGCCCACGCAGATGAGCCGATCGAGCCGAGCAGCCGCCGCGAGCCTTCCCACCTGCTCGTGGGCCGCCGCGCTCTCCTCGCCCAGCTCGCCCATCTCGCCCAGCACGGCGATACGCCGGCCTGCGACCTTCATCGTGGAGAACATGGCCAGGGAGGCGCGCATCGAATCGGGGTTGGCGTTGTAGGCGTCGTCGACGACCGTGGCGCCGTTTGCCGCCTCGAGCACGTTCTGCCTGCCCTCGGCCGGCCGCGCCCCCTCGAGCGCCCGGGCGATGAGGGCGGGCTGCAAGCCGAAGGCGCACCCGACGGCGGCCGCGGCCGCCGCATTGTGCACGTTGTGCAGGCCGCGCAGGCCCAGATGCACCGGCACGCGGCCGGCGGGCGTGCAGAGCGTGAAGCGGGGAAAGCCCTCCTCGTCGGTCTCCACGTCCGCGGCGAAGACCGAAGGGCACGCATCGGAAGGATAATCGAGCGGATCGGCACCCGACCCGTCGTAGAGGATGGCCTCGACGCCCCGCTCGCGCACCTGCCCGAACGCGAGCAGCTCGCGGGCGTAATCGTCGCTCGCGTTAACGAAGACGCAGCCGCCCTCGCCCACCGCGCCGAGCGCCTCGGCCTTCGCGCGGGCTATGTCGCGCCGGCTCCCGAGCAGCTCGATATGGCTCATGCCCACATTCGTGACGAGAGCCATGTCGGGTTTGACGAAATCGCACAGCGATTGGATCTGACCCGGCCCGCGCATGCCCATCTCCACGACCACGGCCTGCGTATCCTCGTCCGCGCGCAGCAGCGTGTTGGGCACCCCGAGCTCGTTGTTCTGGTTGGCGAGGGTGGCCACCACGCTCATATCCGCGCAGAGCACGTCGCGCACGAGGTTCTTCGTAGTGGTCTTGCCCGAGGAGCCGGTGATGGCGATGACCTTGCCGCTCAGCCGTTTGCGCCATGCGGCCGCCAGGTCGACGAGGGCGCGGGCGGTATCCTCGACGCGGATGATGCCCGCCCCGCCCACGCGGGCGGCGTCTATGGCATCGCTTTCGAGCGCGTGCTCCACCAGGGCGCATGTCGCGCCCGCACGCAGGGCCCGACCGCAGAAATCGTGGCCGTCTGCACGCTCGCCGACGAAGGCGACGTAGAGGTCGCCCTCGGAAATCTTGCGAGAATCCCAGCACACGCCTTCGACCTCTCGATCGACGGGATTCGCGGGGATGAGCCGCGAGCCGGAGGTGATGTCCTCGATTTCGGTCACGCTCAGGCGCATGGGCTTCCCCCTCGCCCGGGGCGGTCCTGCGCGGCGCGATGGGCCTTCTCGAGCTCTTCGGCCGCCGCCTCGACATCGGAGAAATGCAGCGTCTCGGTGCCCACGAGCTGGTAGTCCTCGTGCCCCTTGCCCGCCACCAGGATGCTGTCCCCCGGCTCGGCGAGCGCGATGGCGCGCGCGATGGCGCAGCGCCGGTCGGGCTCGACGACGTAGCGCCCTTCGGCGCCCTTCATGCCATCTTGCACCATGCCGATAATCGAAAGCGGGTCCTCGCTGCGCGGGTTATCGCTGGTAAGGATCGCGACGTCGGCCTCGAGCGCGGCCTTGCCCATGAGCGGGCGCTTGCTGGAATCGCGGTCGCCGCCGCAGCCGAAGACCACGAGGGTGCGCCCCTCGGAGAGGCTCTTCACCGCCGATATGGCCTTCGTGAGGGCATCGGGGGTGTGCGCGTAGTCCACGAAGACGGATACGCCGTCCGCATAGGCTGACTTCACCCGCTCGAGACGGCCGGGCACCTGCGGCGCGCTCTGCAGGGCGCTCACGATGCTCTCGGCGGATATGCCCAGCTCCAGCCCGATACCGAAAGCCATCATGATGTTCGACACGTTGAAGCGCCCCACCAGGGGATAGCTGAATTCGTATTCGGTCCCGCGGACGTAGAGCCGCACCGAGGTCTGCGCGGGCGCGTAGTCCACGGAGACGGGATGGATCTGCGCGTCTGCGGAAAAGCCCGTGGAAATGATGTGGTCGCCTGCCTCCGAGCAGCGCTTGAGCAGTTCGCGGCCCCATTGGTCGTCGATGTTGATAACGCGGCGGGCGGGATAGAGCGGGCCGAAGAGCAGCGCCTTGGCCTCGAAATACGCCTCGAAGGTCTTGTGGTAATCCAGGTGGTCCTGGGTGAGGTTGGTGAACGCCGTCACGGCGAAGCGCGTGCCGAAGACGCGGTCGAGGTCGAGCGCATGCGAGCTCACCTCCATGGCCACCACATCGGTGTTCGCCTCGCGCATGCGGGCGAACAGATACTGCAGATCCGTGCTCTCCGGCGTGGTGCGCTCGCCTGGCTCCAGGGTGTTGCCTATGCGCACGCCCACGGTGCCGACGACGCCCGTGCGCCCGCCGGCGACGTTGGCGATGTGCTCGACGAGATAGGTGGTGGTGGTCTTGCCGTTCGTGCCGGTGATGCCCACCAACTTCAGCGACTCGGAGGGACGCCCGTGGAAGTTGGCGGCGGCCTGGGCCATGGCCTTGCGCGAATCTGCGACGATGACCTCCACCACGTCCGTGGCATCCGCCAGATACACCTTGCGCTCGGCGACGATGACCTTCGCGCCGCGGTCTATGGCATCCTGGGCGAAGGAGTGCCCGTCCACGCGCGTCCCCACGATGCAGAAGAACGCCTCGCCGGGAGAGACCGCATCGCTTCGGTACTCGAGCCCCTCCACGACTTCCGAAGGGTCGCCTAGAAACGTCGCCTCGACGCCCTCGAAGAGCTCTTTGCACGTCATGCCCATGAAAGTCACGTCCTTACTGCGCGGAGATCCGGTAGTGGTTGACAGCGAACTGCATTATATCCTTAAACGTGCCGGCGACGCTGCCGCCCTCGTATACTTCCGTCACTCCCACAAAACAGACGAGCTGCGAATTCGTGTCGGGCAGAAAGCCGACGAAGCTTATGTTGTAGGAGTCATCCACGTAGTAGCCGTCCTCGCCGGTGTACTCGGCCGTGCCCGTCTTGCCCGCGGGCTCGAAGCCCTCCATCTGCGCATCGGTGCCGGTCCCGTTCTTGTCTGCCACTACCTGCTTCATCATGGAGATGAGCGGCGCTATGGCGGCCGTGTTCTCCACCACCTGTTCTCTCTCGTAGGAAGGGGTCTGTGCGGCCTGCGGCCAATTGACCAGGAAGTGGGGCGTGCACTCGACGCCGTCGTTGACAAGCGCCCCGTAGAAGCGCGTCATCTGCAGGGGGGTCACGAGCACGCCCTGCCCGAAGCTGACGTTGTAGGAGCGCACGGTCGACCAGGTGTTCTGCGGCGAGAGGGAGCCCGGCTGCTCCCCCGGGAAATCCACGCCGGTCTTCTCCGTGAAGTTGTATTCCAAGATCTTGTCGTAGAGCGCGCCGAAGCCGAGCTCCTTTGCTGCCAGGGAGGTGCCCACGTTGCTGCTCTCCGCCAAGATCCGCGTGAGGCTCATGGTCTGGGACGTGCGCTCGTGGGAGTCGGAGATGGTGTATTCGTCGGCTTGCAGGTACTCCGGGCAATAGATCTCGCTGTCGGGGTTCAGCACGCCCGCTTCCAGGATGGCCGACATGGTGACGCTCTTGAAGATGGAACCGGGCTCGTACTGGTTGTTGATGGGAACGAGCGAGGTGGCCCCCTCCTCCACCGAGCTGCGGTCCGCGGGGTTGAGGAAGGGCGTGGAGGCGATGGCGATTATCTCGCCCGTGCCCCCGTCGTAGAGCACCGCGTCCGCCCGTTCGCCTCCGTGCAGCTCCTGCGCTTCCTTCACCTTCTCCTCGAGATAGGCCTGCATCTCGATGTCGATCGAGACGACGATGTCCTGCCCGTCTTGCGCCTCCGTGACCTCCGTGAGGCCGCCGGCGATCGGATAGTTGCCGCCGCCGCGTTCCACCTCCAGCTCGCCATCGGTTCCGGCGAGTTGCTCGTCGTAGTAGAGCTCCAAACCAGAGATGCCGTTGCCGTCCGAATCGCACAGCCCCACGACCTGACCGGCCGTCTGCCCGCAGGGGTAGACGCGCTTGGTGTCGGAGAGGAAGTAGATGCCGTCGAGGCCGAGCTCTTTGATCTTCTGCGCATCCCCCACGTCCGCCTTGCGCTCCACGTAGGCGAAGGAGGTGTTGGAGGACGTGAGGGCTTCCTCGTAGTCCGAGGCCTGTCCGCCGAGCACGCCGGCGATCTGCGAGGCCTCCCAGGAGGCATCGTCGACTTCGTAGGGATTGCAGTAGATGGTCGTGGCATCCACGCTGGTGGCGAGGATGTTGCCGTTGCGGTCGTAGATGGTGCCGCGCTTGGCCTCGGCGACTACGGAGACCGTGCGCGATTTGGCTGCCTCCTGGGCGTTCTGGGGCCCCTCGACGAGCGTGAGGAAGACCAGGCGGCCTGCCAGGACCAGAGCTAGGAGCACGAAAAGGGCCATGGCCCAGGAGATGCGGCTGGAGGGTGGCGGCGAGGTGACGACGGCGGTGGCACGGGCGCGAGAGCTGCGCGGGCGCCGGGGACTCTCGGAGCTCGAACGCCGGGCGTCCGAGCGCGACGAGCGAGAAGAAGACGACCGCCCGCGGCGGCCGTCGTTCGATCGGTTTCGGGAGGAGCGCGAACTCAAGGTCGTGCCTCGGCGCCTACGCCGCCGTCGCCAGACTCGCCGAAAGCGAGAGATTGCCCTCGGCGTCGTAGCAGACCACGTCGGGCGAAAGCGTTAAGGATTCGGATGCCGAGCCCTGCGCCATGCCCAGGGAAGTCGCCCGATCTTTCACGGCGCTCGGCGAGCCGAGCACGCTCTTCTGAACGGAAAGAGAAGCGTTATCGCTGGCGACCTCGTCGATTTGCGCGGCAATCTCCTCCTCGGAGATCATGGAGCTCACCGTGGCGACGCTCAGCCCTATGCGGGCGAATCCGATTACGGCGAACAGCACGATGCCCGCCATGAAGAGCTGGGCGACGCGGATGGCCACCGGGGAGATCTGGCGCTCGGGTACGCCCCGAACGACTCCCACGCGGGAAGCGCGGCGGACGGCGGGCGCGCTCGCACGGTAATCGTATGCCCGTGCTGCGTTGCTTGCCATGCTGCCTCCCCTCTCCTTTAGAGCTTCTCCGCGACGCGCAGCTTGGCGCTGCGGGCGCGCGGGTTTCTTTCCACTTCCTCCGCCGTGGCGACGACGGGCTTGCGGGTGAGCGTTTTGACTATCGGCACATTCCCGCAAACGCACACCGGAAGATCCGGCGGACAAGTGCACCCGCGCGAGGCTTGGGCGAAGATGTCCTTGACGATGCGGTCCTCGAGCGAGTGGTAGCTGATGACCGCCACCCTGCCCCCGGGGGCCAACCAGCGGATAGCCGCCTGCAGGCCGAGCCGGAGAGCGTCGAGCTCGCCATTCACCTCGATACGCAGGGCCTGGAACGTCCGCTTCGCCGGATGTCCGCCCGCCCTGCGCGCGCTCGCGGGAATGGCCGCCTTGACGACTTCGACGAGCTTGTCGCTGGTCGTGATGGGCCCGGCCGCGCGTTCCTTCACTATGAATTCGGCGATGCGACTCGCCCACCTCTCGTCGGAGTAGGCACGGATGATCCGAGTGAGATCGGCTGCGTTGTAGGTGTTGATGATCTCTGCTGCGGTTAAGGTCTGGTTCCCCGGATCCATCCGCATATCAAGAGGGGCCGTCTCCTTGAAGGAGAAGCCGCGGGCCGGCGTGTCGATCTGGACGCTGGAGACCCCGATGTCGAACAGAATCGCGTCGATGGAGGGAATCTCCACCTGCAGGAGCAGGTCGTCCAAGTCTTTGAAGTTGCCGCGCAGCAGGTGCACGTCGGGCCGGATGTCGTCGGGAAGGCAGGACAACCGAGTTTGCGCGGCGGCCAAGGCCGCCTCGTCCTGATCGATCCCGATGAGGGTCCCACGCGCACCTATGCGCTTTGCCGCTTCGAGGGAATGCCCTGCTCCGCCGAGCGTTGCGTCCACGAACGTGTGCTGCGGTTGAAGGTTCAAGTGCTCGAGGCACTCGGCGAGCAGGACCGGAATGTGTCGATATTCATTTGTCATAGTGCTCACGATCGGGCGCTACTCCGTGAACAGATCGGCGATGTCGATGCTGTCGTTGAAGGCCTCCCAACGCTCGGCGTCCCAAATCTCCAGGTGATCGGTGTTGCCCACGAGCACGACCTCCTTGGCGAGCCCCGCCTTCTCGCGGTGGTCCGCCGAGATGCCGATGCGCCCCGATCCGTCGAGTTCCACGCTGCGAGCGCGCGCATTGAGCCAGCGACGCATCTTGACGTCCTTGGCATTGTTGGCACGGTAGCCGCCATTGGCCTCGAAAATCGAGTCGACCCACGCGCCGAACCCCTCGGGCTCGAACACGTAGAGGCAGTCGTTCTCCGGGGAGAGCGAGACCTTGAGATTCTTCGAGAGGACTTTGCGGAAGTCGGAAGGCAGGGAGACGCGGCCTTTGGAGTCGAGCTTGTGATGGTACTCGCCGACGAGGTCGGTCATGGCAGCCCCCCTTCTTCCGTGCGGTCCTTTCAGGAACGGCTGCCATTCTATCCCACCCCATCCCACTTCGCAACACTTTTTGCCGAAAACGGGGGCAATTGGTCGCATCTCTCAACGTCGGAGAGGTGGGATAAGAGGGGATGATTCCCATATGTACACGCGGCGGAAAGAGGGGCCACAACATGTGGTGGGGGATGCAGTGGGGCGCAAAGTGGGATGAGGTGGGGAGAAATTTTGAAGCGGCGGG
>CAJOOG010000090.1 GCA_905236045.1 uncultured Denitrobacterium sp. | reverse complement strand
GGGGAGGGCGCCGAGGAAGGCGGCGAGGAAGGCGAAGGAGGCGCATGCCACGGCAAGTGCGCCCGCGACCCTTTCACGTTTCCCCGCCTGGGTCATATGTCGCCTCCTCTGCCCTGCTCGAAGGTCCTCATCGCCGCAAGTTCCGGACGCGGGCCTCAGGCCGCGAATCCGAACGGCGGCCCGACCGCGGACCCGGCCGCCGGGGTGCACCTCATCAGCTCCCGGAAACGAGCTTGTTCCAAAGCGCCCTGCTCCCGTAGAACTTGTTCATGTCCAACACGCCGCCGTAGCCCGAAAGCTTCCCCGTCGACGAATACTGGTAGATGGTCGGCTTGCCCCAATAAGGCAGCGAGGAAACGCCCAGATCGGGGTTGGAGATATAGCCGGTCTTGTTGGCGTTCTTGTTCCAATAGCGCGCGTACCACAGACGATACGCGCTCGCGACGCTCGACCAATCGTGCTCGTTCAAATCGGCGTTGTTCATGTAGATGAGCGGGCGGGTGCCCGTGCGCGCATAGACGCGGTCGAGGAAGGTCTTGGCCCACGAGGCCCCCTGGTCCGTGGCATTCGGATCGGCGACGCTGTCCTCCCAATCGAGCGCGAGCAGGGCGCGACCCGCATAACTGCCGATGGCGTTCACGAAATAATCGGCCTGCGCCGTGGCATCGCCGGTGCGCACGAAATGGTAGAAGCCCAGAAGCTTGCCGCTCGCCACGACCTGCTTGGCACGCGCCGCCCAGGTAGGGTCGGTGTAGGTGGTGCCCTCCGTCGCCTTCAGGATGACGAAATTCGCCGAGATGGAGCTGAGGTTGATGCCCTCGTTCCAATGCGAGATGTCCAGGCCCTTGAGGGAGTTCTGGGAGGCGGTGGACTTCAGGCAGAGCCGCCACTTCTGCGCGCCGACGCCGGAATACGAGGCCAACTTGACGTTCTTGCCGTTGGCGGCCTTGCCGCCGATGGCCAGGGCGCGGTCGGTGTTGAGCTTGGTCGCCACCTTGAAGTACCCGCCGCCGGCATAGCTGATGACCCATTTCTGGGCCGTGGAGTCGTTCCAGGTGTACTGCTGCACGTTCGAGCCGGCGTTGGCGTTGCCGTTCTGCACGTCGACGGCCATGCCGGAGCATTTGTTGACCAGCGTGTAGGCCTTGACGCTCTTGTCGTAGGCGATGATCCACCGCTGGGCGGCGGTGCCGTTCGACTTGTAGATCTGCACGTTCGCGCCGGAATCGATGCTGCCGCCCGCCACGTCGAGCACGAAGGAGTTGCCCGCGCCCGACTTGAGGAGGTAGGTGCCGTCGGCAACCAGCCGCGTCGAGCCGATCGACCAGCGCTGGGCCTTCGATCCATTATTCTTGTAGATTTGGATGTTCGTGCCGCTGGCGGTGTTCGAACCCGCCACATCGAGCACCTTGCCGTACTTGACGTTCTTGATGACGAAGGACCCGGAGCGGATGTCCAGCTTCCACTGCTGGGCCGTGTCCTTCGCCTTCGCCGTAAGCTGCTTCACGTTGCCGCCGGAGGTGGCAAAGAGGACCTTCGAGGAGCAATAAGGGGCGATGGTGTAGACGTTCGTCTTGCCGGAGACGACCTTGAACTGCCACTTCTGGCCCATGCAGCCGAGGTACCTGCTCGAGTTGACGTTGGCGGCGTTCTTTGCGGAATCGCCCTTCACCGTCATGGCCAGCTTGGAGGAGAGGGCGGATCTGACCACGTACATCCCGTTCTTCACGAGGTTGCCCTTATCCCCCAAGGTGAAGCGCTGCCCGACTTTGCCCGTGTAGACGCCCACGGTGAGATTGGCGCCATCCGTGGTCTTGCCGTAGGTGAGCGCGAGTCCGGTGCGCACGTTGATGATGGCATAGGCGCCATCGGAGAGTTTCTTGAAGGAGAAAAGCTGGTTGCCGTTGCCCTTCACCCGCGCCCACTGCTGGACGTTGGTCCCGGGGACGAAATCGCCGTCCGCGACATCGAGCACCTTGCCGGAGTCGGCGTTGCGGATGAAGTAGAAGGATCCGGCCTTCACGAACTTGAAGGTCTGGGCCAGAGAGCCGTTGTTGCTGCAGAGCTGGATGTTCGCGCCGTTGGCGGAGCTTGAGTTCTTGAGGTCCATCACATAGGTGGCGTCCTTGGCCGCCTTGACGATGTGCCACTCGGAGGTGTTCACCTTGGCCGAGCTCGCCACGTCGGGGTTCACGACGACGAACCACCATTTCTGCGCCTTGCTGTCGTTGCCGTCGTAGAGGTGGATGTTGGCGCCGTTGCTCTTGCTGGCCCCGGCGATATCGATGGCGACGTTGTCCCAGAGCGCGGAGAAGATGGTGAAGGTCCCGTCGTCGTTCGCGACGATGATCCACTTCTGGGCGCGGCTCTTGTTGGCGCTCCACTGCTGGACGTTGGTGCCCGAAGCCGCCGCCGCACCCGAGGCGTCGAGCACTTTCTTGGACTTCGCGTTCTTGATGGTGGCATAGCCCTTCGAGTCAAAGCGCACGATCCAGCGCTGCGCCTTGGTCGAATTCGAGTCGTAGGACTGCACGTTGGCCCCGCTGGCCTTGGAGCCGTCGGCGACATCCATGACGTTGAGGCCGCCGAGCCTCGTGCCTATGAGGAACTTCGCGCCGTTCTTCACGGCCCCCTTGTTGGCTCGGGCCTGGGCATCGAGGGCCGACCACATGAGCGTGAGGTCGGCGAAGAGCCACTTCTGCGCCGAAGAGGCTTCCGCCTTCTTGACGGCCTTCACGTTCGCGCCGTCCTTGGTGCTGCCGCCCGCAATGCCCAAAACGTAGCCCGAGGCGACGTTGACGAGGGTGATGCTGCCGTCGGAATTGACCTGGACGCGCCATTTCTGCAAAGCGGAGGAACCCTTCTTGACGATTGCGACGTTCGCGCCCGCGCTCGTGCCCGATACGGCGAGTGCATGGCCGCTGACGTAGTTAAGCAGGCAGATGGACCCGTCGCTGTTGCGCGAGACCTTCCACCACTGCGAGCCCATGCGCTTCTGGGAATACATCTGCACGTTCGCACCGGCCTTGGTGCTGGCCCCGGCCACCTCGACCACCCTGGAGTCCATGCGCGTCGTTATCTGGTAGACGTGACCGTTCTGAAGGGAGTCCGTCGCAGCGGAGACGGAAGACTCCGCCTGGGAGGCGCTCTGGGCCGTCGTCTTGGAGGCGGTTGTTGTTGCGCCGGCGGCCTTGGCGGCCGTCGTGGCGGCGTTCGTGCTGGCCGTCGCGGTTGTTGCTGCGGTGGAGATCGTAGCGGCGGCAGCGCCCGTGGCGGCCTTGGCGGGCGTCGTGGCGGCGTCGGCGGCGGTCGTCTCCGCGACCGTGGCCGTCGCGGGCGTCGTGGCGGCGTCGGTGGCGGTCGTCTCCGCGACCGTCGTGGCAGCGGTCTGCGAGCTCGCCGCTTCGGTGCTTTCACCTTCAGCCGCGCCCGCAGATTGCGCCGTTTCCTTCGAGGTCGTGGCGGACGAGGCCGCCGAAGACGAGGACGTGGATGCCGCGCTCGCCGAATCTTCCCCACCGGCCACATTCTCGGAGCTGGCCGTCTGAACTGCCGCGGGCGCAGATGACGTAGATGCCGCGCTCGTCTCGCCGGGCGTCGCCGCATAGGCGGACGAGGTCGCGAACACCCAAATTGCCAAACCGAGCCCGACGAGCAGGAGCGCACGAACCCCCGCGATGCTTCGCGAATTGCGCATAACCCCACGCCTTCCCTTGCAAAAATGTGTTCAGCTCCTCTCATAGTACCATCCAAAGCCCCGTTTGACGGCATCTACCATCGATATTCCTCTCGAATGCAGGGTGTGCGATAATGCGGCCTAATGGGCATCCAGGGTGAACATATTTCCGCTCCGCAAAACGCGAAAACGTCGCGCACCTCTCTTGCCGTCCGCTTGGGCTGCGCCCTCCTTCTCGGCTTCATCGGCTTCGCCGCCTTGCAATGCCCGCTCGCTCCGCAGCCAATCGACCTCGGCCCGACCGAGATCCTCTTCTACAACCTGGGCGTTTCCTCCAAATTCCTCTCCGCACTCAACCTGCTCCTCTGCTTCGCCGCCGCCACCGCCTTCCTGAGCCTACCGCGGCACGCCTTCAACCACCTCTGGCTGTGGGTGCTCGCAACGCTATGGGCCCTGCTTTGGCAGCTGCCGAAGATCGCGGAGGACTTGTCGCTTCCGCGCTGCGCCTTCGGATTCGTCGGCAGCGCCCTGTTCTTCTACGTAATCGCGTATCTCGCCCGGCATCTGCTCTTTTTGGCGAAGGACCGCGCGGGCAAGGCCGAGATGCGAGGCCTCCCGCGACGAGTCGCGGATCTCTTCTGCTCCCATCCCTTCCTCTGCCCCTTCATCGCGCTGCTTGTCTGCTGGGTGCCCTGGCTGGTCCTGCTCTACCCCGGCATCGCCGCCCCCAACGACACCCTGGACCAACTCCGGCAATTCCTGGGGCTGCCCAGTTTCACCTCCACCATGGCCGGGCAAATTTCCGCGGGCGTGTATCTGAACAACCACCACTCCGCATTGCACACCATGCTCCTGGGCCTCTTCGTCCAGACCGGAGAGGCGCTGAAGTCGGCCAACGCCGGCTTCTTCGCCTTCGTCCTCGCCCAGATGACGGCCTTGGCGGCGAGCGTGGCCTACGGCCTTCGCATGCTGCTCCGCTCTCGCGCCAATGGCATCCTCGTCGCCTGCTCGTGTGCGCTTTTCTGCCTCGTCCCGCTCTTCCCCGTGACGGCCTGCTGCGCCACCAAAGACGTGCTGTTCACCGCATCCGCGGTGCTGCTGTTCTGCCTGCTTTGGGAAAACGCAGGCGATCGAGTCGCAGCGGGGCGGCAGGCGGCTATCGCGATCTGCGTCCTGCTGGTCTGCCTGCTGCGCTCCACCGGCATCTACATCTGCGTGCTCCTGCTGGTCTTCGCCGTGGCGAACGCCCTGCGCAACAGGCGAATAGCCCGCTGGAGCGGCCTGGTCGCGGGGTTGCTGTGCTCGGCGCTGACCTTGGGAGTGCTCTACCCCGCTTTGGCCATTACCCCCGGCAGCTCGGGCGAGGCCCGGGCCCTGCCCTACCAGCAGACCGCCTTGTGCGTGATCGAGCACCAGCAGGAATTCTCCGAAGAGGAGCTCGCGGAGATAGGCGCCGTACTGGACCTGGAGAACCTGTCGACGAACTACCACCCCGACAACTGCGACCCCGTGAAGAACACTCGCAATATGCAGGCCACCGACGAGCAGACGACGGCGTTTTTGGACCTATGGCGAAAGCTCCTTCTGCGCTATCCGCTCACCTGTCTGAAGTGCTGGTCCGATTTAGAATCCACGTACTACTCGCCCGAGGACCCCGACGCGCAGCATCCCCTGCTCTGGGTTATCAGCACCGGCTGGCTCGTGGACGACGTCAACATCTACGACCAGTCCGAGCTGTATGCGGACATAGGGGTGAATATCCGGCAGGGCGGCCTGGACGAGCAGGGGCGAATCGCGCTGAATTCATTCATAGTCGGGCAGGAGAACATGCCCTGGGGCTTCGCGTTCAACCTGCCCCTCTACGTGTGGATTGCCCTATTCGGGGCAGCCGCCGCAATCGAGTTGCGCAGGAAGGATGCGGCGGCACCGACTCTCCTGCTCCTCCTGCTGGCAGGCACCCTGGCAATCTCCCCCGCCAGCTACCTCACCCGTTACGTGCTGCCGATTTGCTTCATGAGCCCCATGCTCGTGACGATGATGACCGCGACGGACCCGGGGCGTGCGTTGCGATCCCCGCAAGGGTCTCCCCAAGCAAGCTCCAAGTAAGCGCTAAATTAGGGGGCGGCACCGTGCGGCACCGCCCCCTTCGCTTTCAGCCCGTGCAAGCCCCGCTTGCCATCTGATGCCGACTAGTTGTAGATGTTCACCCTGGTCCCCAGCGGGATGGAGGTGTAAATCCACTTGGCGTCGCTCCAGAGCAGCCTGACGCAGCCGTGCGAGAGGCGCTGTCCGAGCTCGCTCGCGGAATCCAGGACGCTGTGGAAGTAGTATTGAGGGGCGAAGTTGGTGCAGTAGATCGCCCGGGGCTCACCGTCGAGATGGGACTTGCGATAGAGCGTCTCGTAGGTGCCCCACGGGGTCTTGGTCAGCCATTTGCCCGGAGTGCAGAGCGTGTACTTGATGAAGTCCCACTCGCCCGCGGCGCCCGAGCCGCGGAAGACGCCGATCCGGCAATTCCAGCGGTCGACCATGATGAGGTACTTCGTCTTGCTGCTGATCTTCTGAGCCCGGTTGTACATTTCCAGCTGCACGCCCGAGAACTCATTCACCCAGGATGTGGCCTCGAGCGTCCAGGTCTGCGCCTTGGAGCCGTTCGCCTTGTACTGCTGGACGTTGGCGCCGTTGGCCTTGCTGCCGCCGGCGATGTCGAGCACCTTCCCCGAGGACTTGTTCGTGAACACGATGCCGCCGCGATCGGAAATGGAGGCCTTCCACAGCTGCGCGGCGGACTTGTTCCAGCTGTACTGCCGAACGTTGGCGCCGTTTTTCTTGGAGGAGTGGACGACGTCGACCGCCTTGCCCGAGCGGGAGGCCAGAATCTTGTAGTAGCCGCCGCCGACGAAGGAGATGTTGAACTTCTGGGCGTTGGAGCCGTTCGACTTCCACATCTGCACGTTCACGCCGTTGAAGCGGTAACCGCAGTCCACATCGAGCACCTTGCCCAGTTTGGACCGGACGATGTACATCCCGTCGGAGATGAGTTCGACGCTTTGCGCGTTGAACTTCGGAGCCTTGGCGGCGGAGTCCGCGGCGGGCGCGATGCGCGTGCCATTGGACTTCTTCCCGCCGGCGACATCGAGCACTTCACCCGTCTTGGCATTGGTGAACACCAGAGCGTTGTTCGCCCAGGAAAGCTCCCAGCGCTGGCCCGTCGAGGAGGAGGCCTTCTTCGAGACGAGCGTCGATCCGCTGGCCGTAAGGTACTTGCCGGAGACCGCCGAGCGGATGGTGTAGAGGCCGCTATCGTAGGCGATTTCGAAGCGCTGCGCCAAAGAGCCGTTGGAGGAATAGATCTGCACGGCGGCCTTGTTCGCCGTGGAGCCGTTCGCAATGTCGACGACCTTCCCGAGGGAGACGCGCGGATGGATGGCATAGAAGCCATCGGAGAGCAGCCGCTTGACCTTCACGAGGGAGAAACGCTCGCCTGCGGAGCTGTTGCTTTTCCAGACCTCGACGTTGGTGCAGTTGGCGGTCTTGCCGCCCGCGACATGCAGCGCGAGGCCGTTGGCCTTGTTGATGAGCTTATAGGTTTTGCCGACCTTCACCAAGGACCACTTCTGCGCATCGGTGCCGCTCGAGTAGTGCTGGTCCACGTTGCCGCCGGAGATGAGATTGCCGGAGGCCACCTCGAGCAGCTTGCCGCTTCCCAGGTTGGTGATGGTGTAGTAGCCGTCCTTGGTCGCCTTGAAGTAGTAGCGCTGGGCGGAGGACTTGTTGTTGGCATACACCTGGGCGTTCGCGCCGTTGCTCAACGAACCGCCGGCGATGTCCACGACGCGCGAGGTCTTGGACGCGAGCCTGACGATGTAGACGCCCTCGTCGATGATGGCGCTTTCCGCCACGTCGGGCTTGTAGTCCGTGGAAACCAGATAGAAGAGCTGGGCCTTCGAGCCGCTCGATGCGCGCAGGCAGACGTTGGTGCAGTTGGCGGTCTTGCCGCCCGCGAGATAGAGCGCGTATTTGGTGTTGAGCAGCGAGCAGATCTTGTACCCCGCGCCTGTGGAGACGAAGCGCCAGTACTGCGCCTTGGCCGCCTTCTTAGTCGTCTGGAATACGTTGGCGGAGTTCTTGGCCTTGCCGCCCTTCACCGCCAGGGCCTTCTTGGAATTCACGTTGACGATGGTGTAGGCATCGGCCTTGGCGACGTAGGTGACCTTCCACTGCTGGTTGCCGTTCATGGTCGAATCGTATACCTGGACGTTGGCGCCCTTCTTCTTGGAGGCATCCACGACATCGAGCACGCGGGAGAGCTTCTTCTTGCTGCCGATGAGGTAAGTGCCGTCCTCGATGGTCTGGTTGGCGGACTTCGTATCCGTCGCCTT
>CAJOOG010000089.1 GCA_905236045.1 uncultured Denitrobacterium sp. | reverse complement strand
GGGAGCCGGTCGGCGCAACGCGGGCCGGATTGCGAACCGATGGCGCGACTCGGCGGCCGGAGGGAGCGGAGAGAAGGGTTCGATGGTGAAGAGGGGCGATAGACCGGCGATTCCGCGCAAGCGCGTGGCGCTGTTCTGCTCGGTCGCGCTGGCATGGTTGCTCTTAGACCGCCTCAGCAAGAACGCCGTGGACGGCGTCGACCCTGGCACGGTGCTCGTGCCCGACGTGCTGGGACTCTTCGAGTTCCGGCTGATTCACAACACGGGGGCCGCTTGGGGCGCCTTCTCCGGCAGCACGGTGTTTCTGGGCGCGTTCAGCCTGGCCATGTGCGCCATCATCGTGTGGTACCTGTTCTGGGTGTGCCGGGGCGGCGATGCGTTGTGCAACGTGGCGCTGGCGCTGGTCTTCGCGGGCGGCATCGGCAATGCGGTGGACCGCTTCGTGCAAGGCTACGTAACGGACTTCATCAATGCGACCTTCATCGATTTTCCCGTGTTCAACGTGGCCGATATAGGCGTGACATGCGGAATCGTGCTCTTCTTCCTGTCGTGGATTCTGGCGGATCGCCCAAAGCGGGCCCGCGGGGAAGGGCAAGACGCCGAAGGAGGGTCCCGGCTATGACGCGCTCCTTGCTGGAGAAGGTGCCCTCGAGCGCGGAGGGGATGCGTCTGGATGCGTTCTTGGCGGCGCGGGGATGCTACGAGAGCCGCAGTCAGGCCGCCAAGCAGGCGGAGGCGGGAGCGGTTTACGTGAACGGTGCGGTCGCGGCCAAGAAGACCATCGTGCACGAAGGCGACACGGTCGTCTTCGACGAGCTGGCGAAGGCGAAGCACATCCCGCTTCTGGGCGAGGACATTCCTCTGGATGTCCGCTACGAAGACGATTACCTGCTGGTGGTCTCCAAGCCCGCGGGGCTGTGCGTGCATCCGGCTCCCGAACATTACGGCAGCACGCTCGTGAATGCCCTCATCTACAAGTACGGCCGAGACAATCTGGCGCACGTGCAGGGCGACGACAGGCCGGGCATCGTGCACAGGCTGGACATGGACACGAGCGGTCTGATGATGTGCGCGAAGGACGACGAATGCGGCAATCGCCTGCAGGAGCTCATCCGCAAGCACGATGTGGACCGGCGCTATATCACCCTCGTCCACGGCCGCATCGCCTACGACACCGCCATGATCGACGAGCCCATAGCGCGCGCCGATCACGATCGGCTGCGCATGGCCATCTCGTACAAGCCCACGGCGCGCAATGCGCTGACGACCTTCAAGGTGCTCGAGCGTTTCGAGGCGGGACCGAAGGACCAGGGCTATACGCTGCTGGAATGCAAGCTCTTCACCGGGCGCACGCACCAGATTCGCGTCCACATGGAGCACATCGGGCACTGCTGCGTGGGCGATATGCTCTACTCGTGGGGCTCCGAGGCGGCGAATCTCGGCCTGAAGCGCCAATTCCTGCATTCGCATTACCTGAAGTTCGTCCACCCTATGACCGGCGAGACGATAGAGCTCGAAGACCCGCTGCCCGCCGACCTGCAAGCCGTGCTCGACCGCCTGCACGCCCGCGAGTAAGCGAGCTGCTGCATCCTCCTCGCGCGTCTCGTGCGCGAGATTTCTCCCTTTTCACCTTGCGCGATTACGGGTAAGGTTAGGGGAACCGGACGAGATGGGAGTTGGTTATGGCGGCCGAGAAGAAGAAAGTGCTGTTGGGCGTTACCGGCGGTATTGCGGCATACAAGGCGTGCGAGATCGTCCGCGGATTGCAGAAGGCGGAGGTGGACGTGCGGGTCGTCATGACCGAGAACGCGACCAAGTTCGTCGGACCGCTCACGTTCGAGGCGCTGACCGGGCATGCGGTGGGCGTCGATGAGTTCGGCTATCCCGGCGACGCCATTCCCCACATTCACTTGGCGCAGGATTGCGACCTCTTTCTTATCGCACCTTGCACCATGAATTGCGCAGCGAAGCTGGCTTGCGGCCTCGCCGACGACCTGCTCACCTCCGCCGCTTTGGCCACGACGGCGCCCCTTCTGGTCGCCCCCGCCGCGAACACGCAGATGTACACGAGCCCCGCGAGTCTGAACAACATGGCCACGCTTTCCCTGCGCGGCGTCGAGCTCGTGGAGGCGGACGAGGGCTATCTGGCCTGCGGCGTGGAAGGGCGCGGACGTATGGCCGAGCCGCAGCGGATCGTGGAGAGGGCGCTCGCGCTTCTGGGCGTGAGAGGCGACATGTCGGGTGTTTCGCTGATGATAACCGCCGGGCCGACCATCGAGCCCATCGACCCCGTCCGTTACATCACCAACTTCAGCAGCGGCAAGACGGGCTACAGTCTGGCGCGGGCGGCTGCGCGGCGAGGGGCCGACGTGACGATAGTCTCGGGTCCCGTCGCGGTCGACCCGCCCGAGGGCGTCACCGTGGTGTCCGTGCGCACCGCCCGCGAGATGCGCGATGCCGCGGCGGAGGTTTTCCCGGCCTGCGATCTGGCGATATTCGCGGCCGCGGTGGCCGATCTTCGTCCCGAAGACGAATCGGACCGCAAGCTGAAGAAGGGCCTCGACGATGCGGCGCTGAGCACCATCCGGCTGGCCGAGAACCCCGACATCCTCTCGGAGTTGGGCCACGCGAAGCGAGAGCACCAGGTGGTCGTGGGCTTCGCGGCGGAAACGCACGATGTGGTCGACAACGCGCGCAAGAAGCTGATCGCGAAGAACGCGGACATGATCATCGCCAACGAGGTGGGGCCGGAGAAGGCCTTCGGCACCGAGGGCAACGAGATCTACATGATCACCGCCGCCGGCGAGGAGCATCTGCCCTATATGCTGAAGTCCGAGCTGGCCGATATCGTGCTCGATCGGGTGCTCGACCTGCGTTAGGCGGGTGTGCGCCGGC
>CAJOOG010000088.1 GCA_905236045.1 uncultured Denitrobacterium sp. | reverse complement strand
CGCATCGACGGCGAGCAGGTGCGGCTCGACAGGCAAGAGGCGCCCGACAAGCTCGACAAGAAGTTCAAGCACACCATCGAGGCCATCGTGGACCGCGTTGTGCTGAAGCCCGACGCGACCGCGCGCGTGGCCGAGGCCGTGGAGACCGCGACGCGTCTGGCCGGCGGGCGCGTGGTCGTCCACACCCTCTCCGACGATCAGGACCATGTGTTCAGCCTGGCCTTGGCCTGCCCCGAGCACGGCCATTCCATCGACGAGCTGCAGCCCCGCGACTTCAGCTTCAACGCCCCCTACGGCGCCTGCCCCGATTGCTCGGGCATCGGCAGCCGCGACGAGGTGGACCCCTCGCTTGTGGTGCCGGACCAATCGAAGTCGCTCGCGCAGGGCGCCGTCGCACCCTTCACCACCGGAAACTACTACCCGCAGGTGCTTCGCGCGGTGCTCGCGCATCTGGGCTACGACGAGCACACGCCCTGGGAGGATCTTCCGCGCAAGGTGCAGGACCAGATGATGTTCGGCCTGCCGGCCAAGGAGAAGGTCCGCGTCGACTACCACACAATCGACGGGCGCGACACCTATTGGTTCGTCGAGTGGGACGGCATCATCGCCGCCATCGAAAGGCGCCTCTCCGAAGCCTCGAGCGACCGCGCCCGCGAGAAGCTCCAGCAGTACTTCGCCACCATCCCCTGCAAGACCTGCGAGGGCAAGCGCCTGCGTCCGGAGATCCTGGCGGTCACGGTGAAGGACAAGAGCATCCACGAGGCCTGCGAGATGAGCGCCGCCGAAGCGCTGGACTTCTTCAGCGCTCTTCATTTCGAGGGCGGCGAGGCGCGGATAGCGAACCCCATCGTGAAGGAGATCCGCACGCGCCTGCAGTTCCTGGTGGACGTGGGACTCGACTACCTCACGCTCGAGCGGGCCACCTCCACGCTCTCCGGCGGGGAAGCGCAGCGCATCCGCCTGGCCACCCAGATCGGCGCGGGGCTGATGGGCGTGCTCTACATCCTCGACGAGCCCTCCATCGGACTGCATCAGCGCGACAACGAACGGCTCATCGGCACGCTCGAGCACCTGCGCGATCTGGGTAACACCGTTGTGGTGGTCGAGCACGACGAGGAGACCATACGGCATGCCGATTACGTCATCGATATGGGACCGGGCGCCGGAGAGCACGGCGGGGAAGTGGTGGCCGCCGGCACGCCGCAGGAGATCATCCATTCGCCCGAATCGCTGACGGCCGCGTATCTGACGGGCAAGCGGGAGATTCCCATCCCGAAGAAGAGGCGCAAGCCGCGTCGGGGCAAGCTCAAGATCACCCGCTGCACGGAGAACAATCTCAAAAACCTGACGGTGGAGATTCCTCTCGGCACCCTCACGCTCGTGACGGGGGTCTCCGGCAGCGGGAAGAGCTCGCTTGTCGCCGACACGCTGGCCCCGGCGCTCGCGAACCGCGTCAACCATGCCCGCAGACGCACCGGGCGTTACGGAAAGCTCGTCGGCATCGACAAGATCGACAAGGTCGTCAACATCGACCAGTCTCCCATCGGGCGCACCCCGCGCAGCAATCCCGCCACCTACGTGGGCCTCTGGGACGACATACGCCAGCTTATGGCCAGCACGCAGGAGGCCAAGGCACGCGGATATGCCCCTGGGCGCTTCAGCTTCAACGTGAAGGGCGGGCGCTGCGAAGCCTGCAAGGGCGATGGCCAGGTGAAGATCGAGATGCACTTCCTGCCCGACGTTTACGTGCCCTGCGATGTCTGCGGCGGGCAGCGCTACAACCGCGAGACCCTGCAGGTGCGCTACCGCGGCAAGAACGTCTACGACCTGCTGGAGATGACGGTCGACGAGGCGCTCGATTTCTTCACCGCGATCCCCGGGCTCAAGCGCAAGCTGCAGACGCTGCACGATGTGGGACTGGGCTACATCCGACTCGGTCAGCCCGCGACCACGCTCTCCGGCGGCGAAGCCCAGCGCGTGAAGCTCTCCGGCGAGCTGCAACGCGTGCAAACCGGCAGCACCTTCTACATCTTGGACGAGCCCACCACCGGCCTGCATTTCGAGGACGTGCGCCAGCTGCTCGCGGTGCTGCAGCGCCTGGTGGATGCCGGCAACACGGTTCTGGTCATCGAGCATAACCTGGACGTCATCAAGAGCGCCGACCATATCATCGACCTGGGGCCGGAAGGCGGGGACAGAGGGGGAGAGATCGTGTGCAGCGGCACGCCGGAGGAGGTGGCGGCCTGCTACGAGAGCCACACGGGGCGCTTCCTGGCGGACATGTTCCGCCAGGACGAGGGAGATTCTCCGCAACAGCGTAAATGACGTGACCGCAGGGGTATAATCCATCGCTATGAATCAGCGTCAGCGGGAAAGAATCGCTTTGGTGGCCTTCATCGTCGTGCTCGTCTTGAGCATAGCGGGAAGCATCTGGTATATGAATGTGGGTCGGCAATGGAACACCACGGCCACCACCATCGACGATGCCACGGGCTCGCTCGAGAACTATTCGGTGCTCGTCTTCGACGGCATGCAACCCCCCAGCTCCGAAGACGAAGCGTCCATCGAACCCCGCACGCGTGCCTCCGTGCTTGCGGAGTACCGCGAGAAGAAGGCGGATGCGACCACGCTCGACCTCGTCCACCCCTATCTCTACTCCGAGGGCGTCATCTTGCGCACGGGAGAGAAGCGCATCGGGGTCTTCTCCGTGTTCTCGCGTGCCGAGGCCAGTCGGTTCCAGAACCGCGTGGCGGCCTTCGAGGAAGAGAAAGTCGATTTCGTCGTCTGCATAACCGGCGATGGGTCGCTGCTGCTCGGCAGCGAGGGCCTCAACGGCATAGACATCGTCGTATGCAGCTCGCGCCCCTGCGAGGAGTTCAAGGCGAACCGCAACGGCGCCTATGTGGTCGAAAGCCCCTGCGTCGGCAAGATCGGCGCCATCCTCGTGAGCCCCAGCAACGTCGTCTCCAGCAAAGTGCTCGGCGCCAACTAGCTAAGGCCGGGGCGCGGCGGGCGGCATTCGCCGGGTGCCGCCGACGACGCACTCGGCGGCACCCGGCGAAAGTTAACAAACGCGAAACCTACTCTCGCCGGGAAAAAGGGACAATAGCCGCAATGCAAATCCGGTACTAGGAGGAAACCGTGTCGTACACCCAGCGCGTCATCGAGGCCGTGAAGGCCAAAGATCCCGACCAGCCTGAATTCATCCAGGCCGTCACCGAAGTACTCGCTTCCCTCGAGCCCGTCTTCGAGGCCCATCCCGAGTACGAGAAGGCGAAGCTGCTCGAGCGCATCGTCGAGCCGGAGCGCGTCGTCATCTTCCGCGTCCCCTGGATGGACGATAACGGCGAAGTCCAGGTGAACCGTGCTTTCCGTATCCAGTACAACAGCGCCCTGGGCCCCTACAAGGGCGGCCTGCGCCTACATCCCAGCGTGAACCTCTCCATCCTGAAGTTCCTCGGCTTCGAGCAGGTCTTCAAGAACAGCCTGACCACCCTGCCCATGGGCGGCGGCAAGGGCGGCTGCGACTTCGACCCCAAGGGCAAGTCCGACAACGAGGTCATGCGCTTCTGCCAATCCTTCATGACCGAACTGCAGCGCCACATCGGCCCCGACACCGACGTCCCCGCCGGTGACATCGGCACCGGCGGCCGCGAGATCGGCTTCATGTTCGGCCAGTACAAGCGTCTGCGCGACGAGTGGAGCGGCGTGCTCACCGGCAAGGGACTCACCTTCGGCGGCAGCCTCGTCCGCACCGAGGCCACCGGCTACGGCCTGGTATACCTGGTCCAAGAGCATCTGAACTGCAACTGGGATGCGTTTTTGGGCAAGACGGTCTGCATCTCCGGCTCGGGCAACGTGGCCATCTATGCCGCCGAGAAAGCCCAGCAGCTCGGCGCCAAGGTCGTCACGCTCTCCGACTCGACCGGCTGGATCTATGCTCCCGAGGGCATCGACGTGGACGTCGTGAAGCAGATCAAGGAAGTCGAACGCGGCCGCATCAGCGAGTACGCCAAGCGCGTGGAGGGCGTGGAGTACCACGAAGGCCGCGGCGTCTGGCAGATCAAGTGCGACATCGCGTTGCCCTGCGCCACGCAAAACGAGCTCTTCATCGAAGATGCCCAGCTGCTCGTCGCCAACGGCTGCAAGATCGTGGCCGAGGGCGCCAACATGCCCACCACCATGGACGCCACCCAATACCTGCAGGACAACGGCGTGGTCTTCTTCCCGGGTAAAGCCGCCAACGCCGGTGGCGTGGCCACCTCCGGTCTCGAGATGAGCCAGAACTCCGAGCGCCTCAGCTGGACCTTCGAAGAGGTCGACAAGAAACTCGAAGGCATCATGAAGAACATCTATCACGCGGCCGACGACGCCGCTCGCGCCTATGGCAAAGAAGGCGACTTCGTCGCCGGTGCCAACATCGCCGGCTTCCTCAAGGTCGCCGAGGCTATGATGGCGCAAGGGTTGGTTTAGGCCTCGACGCCCCGAGGGCGTCGAGGCAGCCGACGCTGCGGCCGATTCCGGCGGCAGCTCGCAAGCGCCCGAGGGGCGGGGCGGCCGAAAGGCCGGTCCCGCCCCTCGAATCGTTAGCGGAGCACTCGCGAAAATCGACGCGGGTCATCGGGATGCCCACGTAAGAGCTTGCTGCCGCGTCATGCCGAGGCGAGGAACGGGGGAGTCGGGAGTATACTCTCCTTATGGACGAAAAGCGGATCGCGGACATAAAGCTGCAGCTGGACGAGGTTCCGGTGCTTCCTGGCGTTTATCTTTGGAAGGATGCCGAGGGGCAGGTCATCTACGTGGGCAAAGCCAAGCAGCTGCGGGCTCGGATGCGGCAGTACGTGAACTTCCAGGACGGGCGCGCTAAGATTCCGCTGCTCGTCGATGCTATCGCCTCGTTCGAGTACATCGTGGTCGAGAACGAGTACGAGGCGCTCGTTCTCGAGAAGAACCTCATCGACCAGTACAGCCCCTTTTTCAACGCGGACTTCAAAGACGACAAGTCGTATCCCTTCATCGCCCTCACCGAAGGAGACCTCTTCCCGGCCATCAAGTTCACACGCGAGAAGCACAAGCCCACCACAGCGTATTTCGGGCCCTTCACCGACAGCCGAGCGGCGCGGCGCCTCGTCGATATCGCACGTAGGATCGTGCCGCTCTGCTCGGCGAACTGCTCGAATTGGCGGGCGATGAACCGCCAGATCGAACGGCAGGGGGCCGAAGCCTACTTCGCCGAGGAGCACCGTCCTTGCTTCGATTGCCACGTGGGCATCGGACCGGGGGCCTGCAGCGGCCAGATCGCCCCTAAGGACTACGAGAAGAGCGTTAAAGAAGTGGAGCGCTTCCTGAGCGGATCGCATAAGGGCTTCATCGAGAACCTGAAACAGGAGATAGCCGAAGCCGCCTCCGAGCTCGACTTCGAGCGGGCGGCGCGCCTGAAAGGCCGCATCGACACCATCAACAGCCTCGCCGACAAGCAGCATGCCGTGCTCTCCGGCGAGGACGACGCCGATGTCATCGGTTTCTTCCGGGAGGATTCCATCGCCGGCGTGCATGTGCTCTCCGTGCGAGAGGGGCGCGTCATCAACGGCAACGAGTTCGTGCTGAACAAGGGCACCGACGTACCCGACCAGGACATCCTTCGCAGCTTTCTGCTGAAATACTACGACACCACCACGAGCATCCCGCGCGAGGTGATAGTGGCCAAAGCTCCGGAGGACCGCGAGGCGATGGAGCAATGGCTCACGGAGAAACTCGCCAACGTGCATGGGGCCCGCGTCCGCTTCTTCGTTCCCGCGAGAGGGGAGAAGAGCGATCTGCTGAAAATGGCGCAGACGAACGCGCAGCATACGCTCATGCGCTACAAGGTGCGCACGAACTACGAGGATAAGCGCATCAACGACGCCCTCCTGCAGCTGGAGAGCGCATTGGCGCTGGACAGCCCGCCCCTGCGCATCGAATGCTTCGACATCTCCACGAACCATGGCACCTACACTGTGGCAAGCATGGTCGTCTTCACCGACGGGAGGCCGGATAAGAGCCAGTACCGACGCTTCAAGATCCGCGCCGAGCTCGACGAGGCCAACGACTTTCTGAGCATGCAGGAAGTGCTCGGCCGTCGCTATTCGCCCGAGCGGATGGCCGACGAGCGATTCGGGCGCAAACCGGACCTGCTCATCCTGGACGGCGGCAAACCTCAGCTGACGGCGGCGATGGAGCAGCTCGGCGCCATGGGCGTGAACATTCCCATGGCGGGTCTGGCGAAGCGCGACGAGGAGCTCTTCGTCCCCTGGCAGGACAGCGGCCCGGTCGTGCTGCCGAGCGGAAGCCCCAGCCTGTATCTGGTGAAGCAGGTGCGCGACGAGTCGCACCGCTTCGCCATCTCCTTCCACCGCGAGCTGCGCGGCAAGGCCATGACGACCAGCATATTGGACGAGGTCGCGGGCATCGGCCCCGTGCGCAAGCGCGCGTTGCTGAAGCATTTCGGGGGCTTTCGGAAGCTGCGCGAGGCAACCGAGGAGGAATTGACCTCCGCCGGCGTCGTGCCCGAGGAAGTGGCCCGCGAACTCTATGCGGTGCTTCGCCAATACGGCAAGTAAGGGGCTATAATCGAGGAAACACTTCAACGTCGTTAGGAGCTAAGGGGATGGCGGAGAGCACGCCGGAGCTTGTCGTTATCACGGGGATGAGCGGGGCGGGGCGCACCGAGACGATGCGCACCTTCGAGGACATGGGCTATTTCTGCATAGACAACCTCCCCCCGAGTCTCTTGAAATCCCTGGTCGCGAGCGAGAGCATCCCTGCCGACGAGGAGGGGCGGCGGCGCTTGGCCGTAGTCTGCGACGCACGCAATAAAAGCTACCTGAGAGAACTCACCCGCGAGCTCTCGCGGCTGCGCGAGGAGGACGTGCGCTACGTCATCATCTTCTTAGATGCGAGCGACCAGACCATCCTCGGGCGCTACAAGGCCAGCCGCCGGCGCCATCCGCTGAACCTCGACGGGCGCACCACGGTAAGCCAGGGCATCCGGCTCGAGCGCGACCTGCTGCGCGATTTGCGCCAGAGCGCCGACTTCATGATAGACACCACCGATCTGCGCCCTATCGAGCTGCGTCGCCGCATCGCCGAGCGCTTCTCGAAGAACAGCGCACAGCAGGGCATGAGCGTGGTCGTCTACTCGTTCGGCTTCAAGCATGCCCCGGCCGATGATGCCGACATCGTCATCGACGTGCGCTTCCTGCCGAATCCCTTCTACGACCCGGAGCTGCGCAACCTGACGGGGCTCGATGCGCCCGTGCGCGACTTCGTGATGGAGCGTCCCGAGACCAAGGAGTTCCTGGATCGGTGGCGGGCGCTGCTCGATTGCATCATGCCCGGCTACGTCTCCGAGGGCAAGCAGCAATTGGCCATAGCCGTGGGCTGCACGGGCGGTCAGCACCGCAGCGTGGCCTTGGCCGTGGCGACTGGAGCCTATCTGAAGAAACGCGGTTACAACGTCCATGTGACGCATCGAGACCTCTTTCGCGCGGAGACCCGCGGGGCGAGCGAGGCCTCCGCGGGGGCTGGGACCGACCCGGGCGAGGTGCTCGAGGACGGCGGCAGGGAAGGAGACCCGCGATGAGAGAGGGCTTCAAGCACGATCCGTCTTCGACCGCGGCTTTCGAGAAGATTAGCGCCGAGCACCCCGAACACCCCTTCGAGAGGGTGAGGGCCGTCGTCATAGGCGGAGGCACGGGAGCGCCCCTCTCCATCCGGACGCTTCTGAGCATGGGGGTGAAGACGAGCGCCGTGGTGGCGATGGCCGACGACGGGGGAAGCACCGGCGATCTGCGTGCCGCGGCCGACGTGACGCCGCCGGGGGACATTCGCAAATGCCTGGCCGCCTTCGCCGCCGACCCGAACGACCCGATGACGCAGGCCTTCAAATACCGCTTCGAATTCGCCAACAACCACACGCTCGGTAACCTGATGCTCTCGGCACTCGAGAACGCGACCGGTTCCTTCCCCCGCGCCATCGAGATCTGCGAGGAGCTGCTGGGTGCACGCGGGCATGTGTACCCGAGCACGCTCGACAAGATCGTTTTATGCGGGCGCGACCAGGAGGGGCAGACCATCGAGGGGCAGGCGCTGCTCTCGCATTCCCGCACCGCGCTGAGCGATGTGTGGCTGAAAGTCCCTAACACGGGCACGCCGTATCCTGCCGCCATCAAGGCCATCTGCGAGGCCGACCTCATCGTGCTCGGTCCCGGCAGCCTCTTCACCTCCATAATTCCGAACCTGCTCATCCCGGGGGTCATCGAGGCTATCGCCAGCTCGCGTGCCCGCAAGCTCTTCGTGTGCAGCCTGGCGGACATGCAGGGTGAAACGCGCGGGCTCACCGCCGAGGAGCACGTGCGTGCGCTGGAGGACCACGGCATGGCGGGCATGCTCGACTACGTCTTGGTGCACACGCCCCGACCTCTCGTTCCCGGCGGTGCGGACGCGACATCGCGCGGCGCCGGCGGAGCCCGAGGCGCCCTGAACGGTCGGGGGAGGCAGGGCGGCCAGCCGACGCGCAGGACGACGAACCAGCCCGTTATCCGCCCCGTGCGCATAAGCTACGAGAGCGCAGTGCGCATCCAAGAGAGCGGGCCTGTGGTAATTGCGCGCAACCTGGCCGACCCCACGCGTCCGACCTGGCATGATCCCCTCGCCTTGCGCGAGGCTTTCTCGGGGGTGTTGAAGCAATGTCTTTCTCCTCAGATATAAAGGAGGAGCTCGCGCGCGTGCCGCCGATTTGCTCCCATTGCGAACGGGCCACGCTCTCGGCGCTCATCCGAATCGAGGGAACCTTGCTGCTGCAGGGCTCCGGGCGCATGCATCTGGAGGTGGACACGGATACGCCGCAGGCGGCGCGTCTGATGGTGAAGCTGCTTCACGAGCAATACGACCTGAAGACGGATCTGACCATGCGCCGCAGCGTTCTTCACAAGACGCCGAACTACCTGGTGGACGTCCCGATGCAGCCCGGGCTCGAGGAGGCCCTGCGCGATTTGGGCGTGCTGGACGATTCCGGGATAGTGCGGGGCGTGGCGCCGCATCTGGTGGAGAAGCGCTGCTGTGCGACGGCCTACCTGCGCGGGGCGTTTCTGGGCTGCGGATTCGTGAGCAACCCCAAAGGGGACTTCCATTTCGAGATGCCCATCGAGTCCGAAGCGCAGGCGGCCGACATCGTCGCGCTCATGGAGGATGCGGGCGTAGCGGCGAAGACGATGAGGCGGCGGTCGTCTTCGATCGTGTATCTGAAAAGCGGCTCGGCCATCTCGGCGTTTCTGGCCTATACCGGGGCGCACAATTGCGCGTTGGCCATGGAGAACGAGCGCGTCATCAAAAGCGTGCGCAACGATGTGAACCGCCGCGTGAATTTCGAGCTGGCGAACCAGCACAAGACGACCGAGGCCAGCGTCGAGCAGATTATGGCCATCCACAGGGTCATCGAGCACTACGGCCTAGAGTCCCTATCGCCTGCGCTGCAGGAGTTCATCCGCCTGCGCGTGCAGCACCCGGAGGCCACGCTGCGAGAGTTGGGGGAGGCCGCCGACCCGCCGCTCTCCAAGGGGGCCATCTACCACCGCGTTTTGCGCATAGAGGAGTTGGATGCGAAGATTCCGCGCACGTGAGCATACGGGGTGGACGCGGGTGCGCTGGGGCGCACTCGCCGAGCCGCCCGGAGCCTTTGGATCATGCGCCGAGGCCAAGACGGGGTTTCGGCGTTATACTTTACGCATCTCGTGCCCGTTCAACCGAAAGGAAGCCCATGTCCGAGATCTTATCCGTCGAGCAAGCCGACGTGAGCGGCAAGCGAGTGCTCGTCCGCGTGGATTTCAACGTCCCCATCGCCGAAGGCTCGGTTATCGACGATACGCGCATCCGCAAAGCGCTTCCCACCATCGAGTTTTTGGCGGGGAAGGGCGCGAAGGTCATCTTGATGAGCCACTTGGGCCGTCCCGCCGGCACCGGCTACGAGGAGAAGTTCTCGCTGGCTCCCGCCGCCGAGCGCCTGGGCGTTCTCACGGAGACCCCCGTGCATTTCGCGACCGACACCATCGGCGCCTCCGCCCGCTCCGCCGCCGACGCGCTGGCGGCGGGGGAGATCCTGCTGCTGGAGAACCTGCGCTTCGACAAACGCGAGAAGAAGAACGACCCCGCTTTCGCCGCGGCCCTAGCCGAGCTCGCCGATCTCTATGTCAACGATGCCTTCGGCACGGCGCATCGAGCGCATGCCAGCACGGAGGGCGTGGCGCATCTGCTTCCCGCCTACGCCGGCTACCTGCTGCTCAACGAGGTCCAGACGCTCACGGACATGCTCGAGAACCCGGCCCGTCCCTTCGTCGCCATACTCGGCGGCTCGAAGGTCTCGGATAAAGTGGGCGTCATCGATGCGCTCATCGACAAGGCCGACGTCATCATCATCGGCGGCGGCATGTGCTTCACCTTCCTGCTCGCGCAGGGGCAAAGCGTGGGCGAGAGCCTGAAGGAAGAGGACTGGGTCGACCGCGCGGGCGAGATGCTGCGCAAAGCCGAGAACAGGGGATGTGAGATCCTCCTGCCCACCGATGTGGTCGTGGCGGACCGCTTCGCCGAAGACGCCTCGGTGCAGGTCGTCTCTGCCGATGCCATTCCCGCGGACATGATGGGGCTCGATATCGGACCGGAAACGGCCCGCGCCTACGCCGAGGCCATCGCCTCGGGCAAGACCGTCTTCTGGAACGGACCCATGGGCGTCTTCGAGATGAAGCCCTTCGAGGCGGGCACCAAGGCCGTCGGCGTCGCCATGGCGCAGAATTCGCAGGCGAGGACCGTGGTCGGCGGCGGCGACAGCGTGGCTGCCGCCAACAAGTTCGACCTGTCCGACAAGATGACGTTCATCAGCACGGGAGGCGGCGCCTCCATGGAGCTGGTCGAGGGCAAGGCGCTTCCGGGCGTCGAGGCCCTGAAAGGGGAATAGCATGCGCAAACCGATGATGGCGGGCAATTGGAAGATGAACAAGACCTGGGCGGAGTCGGTCGTTTTGGCCCAGCAGATCTCCAACCGCAGCCGCGAGTACTGGGACGATCAGGTGGATGTGGTCATCTGTCCCGCTATGGTGAATATCAAGGCCGTGAACTCCGTCTTCGAATTCGACAAGACGCCGGCGAGCGTGGGTGCGCAGAACTGCCATTGGGAGCCCAAGGGGGCCTTCACCGGCGAAGCGAGCATCCCGATGATCCGCGAGGCCGGGGCGAGCTGGTGCATCGTGGGGCACTCGGAGCGCCGCGAGTACTTCGCCGAGACCGATGAGACCGTGAACCGCAAGGTCGCGGCCCTGCTCGAGGGCGGAGTAGCGCCCATCGTCTGCGTGGGCGAGTCGCTGGCCGTGCGCGAGGCGGGTGATTACCTGGAGTTCGTGACGAGCCAGGTGCGGGCGGATTTCGCCGGCATCGAAGACAACCAGGCGAAAACGTGCGTGGTGGCCTACGAGCCCATCTGGGCCATCGGCACCGGGCGCAC
Organism: uncultured Denitrobacterium sp.; assembly: GCA_905236045.1. GTDB lineage: Bacteria > Actinomycetota > Coriobacteriia > Coriobacteriales > Eggerthellaceae > Curtanaerobium. The sequence goes on along the minus strand of CAJOOG010000088.1, from coordinate 21,669 downwards.
CGCCTTGCCCGAGCAGGCCCAAGAGGTATGCGCCGCCATTCGCGCCTGTCTGGCGGATAGGTACGGAAGCGAGATTTCAGACGAGATGCGCGTCCTTTACGGCGGGTCGATGAAGCCGGCCAACGTGGAGGGGCTCATGACGCAAAAGGACATCGACGGCGGACTTGTAGGAGGGGCCGCGCTCGAAGCCGAGTCGTTCGTAGAGCTCATCGCCGCCTGCATCTGATTCGGACGTTCCCACCGCCTCTTCACCGAAAGGACCTTCATGGACAGCTCTCAGCTCCATCTTCCCGCTGCGCTCATCATCATGGACGGATTCGGCATTGCCCCGAACGGCCCGGGCAACGCCATCAGCTTAGCCGACACGCCAACGCTCGACGAACTTGCCGCCACCTGCCCGCATATCCAGATACAGGCTTCGGGCGAGGCCGTGGGGCTGCCGGAGGGGCAGATGGGCAATTCGGAAGTCGGGCACCTGAACATCGGGGCCGGGCGAGTCGTCTACCAGGAGCTCACACGCATCAACCGCGCCTGCGAAGACGGCAGCCTGGCGGAAAACGCGAAGGTGCGCAAGGCGATGGAGCGTGCCAAGCAGGATGGCAGCGTGCTGCACATCATGGGGCTCACGAGCCCGGGCGGCGTCCACTCGAGCAGCGCGCATCTATACGCTCTGCTGCGCATCGCTGCCGAACAGGGGGTCCCCCACGTGCACGTGCATTGCTTCATGGATGGCCGCGACGTGCCGCCGGCGAGCGGCAAGGAATGCATCGAGGACCTGCTCGAGGTCGTGGGGCAGTGTCGCGGAAAGGGCTGCGACATGCGCATCGCCAGCATAAGCGGGCGCTACTACGCGATGGACCGCGACAACCGCTGGGATCGCGTGGAGAAGGCCTACCGTGCGATGGCCTTCTGCGAACCGCGAACGGATCTGGATCCCGTTTCCTTCATGCAGGCCAGCTACGACGGGGGGACTACCGACGAGTTCGTGGTGCCGGGCGCTTTCACCGACCGCGGCGTACAGGACCAAGACGCGCTGATCTTCTTCAACTTCCGTCCGGACCGCGCCCGAGAGATCACGCACACCTTCACCGACAAGGAGATCATCGAGGGGCAGCGAGCCCCGCGGCCCTCTTTCCTCTGCCTAACCGAATACGACCCGACCATCGACGCCGACGTGGCCTTCCCCAAAGAATTCCCCGAGAACGTGCTGGCCGACGTGCTATCGGCGGCTGGACTGCGGCAATATCACATCGCCGAGACGGAGAAGTACGCGCACGTGACCTTCTTCCTGAACGGAGGGGTCGAAAAACCCAAGGTCGGCGAGGAACGCACGATCGTGTCGAGCCCGAAGGTGGCCACCTATGACCTGCAGCCGGAGATGAGCGAGCCGGAAGTGGCCAGGACGCTTGCACGCGCCATAGACGACGACGTGGCGCAAGTCTACATCGTGAACTTCGCGAATTGCGATATGGTCGGGCATACCGGCGTCATCCCGGCGGCGAAGCAGGCCGTGGAGGCCGTCGACGCGGGCGTAGGGCAGGTGCTTGCGGCCATCGAGCGCAAAGGGGGAGTGGCGCTGGTGACCGCCGACCACGGCAATGCCGATGTGATGATAGCCCCCGACGGCACGCCTCACACCGCGCATACGACCAATCCCGTTCCGCTATTTCTGGTCGACTACGCCGGAGGCGGCCGCACGCTGGAAGTGCCGGAAGGCGAGACGGGGGCCCTTTGCAATCTTTCGCCCACGCTGCTGGAGCTGATAGGCCTCCCGCAGCCGGAGGAGATGACGGCGGCATCCCTGCTTGGGTAAGTTTCGTGATGGAAGGCAAACGTACTTGCGCCGGGGCGGGTTGTACGTATAATTGGTTACTTGCGTGTGCTCCGCATGCGTTCCTGTCAATTCGATACGAAAGAGATGCGCCTTGAATCCGCTGCTCATCATACTCATCATCGCACTCGTCATCTCCGGTGCCGGGCTTATCGTATTCATCATGCTCCATTCCGGCAAGGGCACCGGCATCTCCGATGCCATCGCTAGCTCGCTTTACAACACGAGCACGGGAACGAGCATCATCGAGAAGAACCTCGATCGCATCACCATCATCTTCGCGATCGTCTTCATCGTGTCGCTCATTGCGCTTATGATCGTCTACCCGAAAGGCTCGATCGGATAATTTCGTCCTTGCAACGCAAGCTCCATCTGCTAAACTAAGCTTCCGTTGCCAGACAACACGTCGGAGTGGTGGAACGGCAGACACGCTAGCTTGAGGTGCTAGTGCCCATTTCTCGGGTATGCGGGTTCAAATCCCGCCTCCGACACCAGAATTGCCAAGGACCCCTCGGGGTCCTTTTTCGTACCCGAGGCCGGGTGCGTGCAACGGGACCCGGAAGATCTCGAGGACCTTGGGAAGCGAGGCCATCGGAGGCTTTCTGCGTTGTGAACAGCTTGTGTTCGGTTTCGGGGAGTGCAAATTAGTTCTTGCGCCGCGATAGGGGATGCGTATAATACTTTCTTGCACGCGGACATGGCTCAGTTGGTAGAGCATCACCTTGCCAAGGTGAGGGTCGCGGGTTCGAATCCCGTTGTCCGCTCCATTGCAGGAGGAGCCGGCCGAAACAAATCTTCGGCTGGCTTTTTTCAGCCAGGTGGCGACGTGGCCAAGTGGTAAGGCAGAGGCCTGCAAAGCCTTTACCCCCGGTTCGAATCCGGGCGTCGCCTCCAACTTTCTTCTGTAATGGGATTCTTTCAGAAGAGGGGTTTCAAGCAGCCCGGCTTCTGCTAGAATACGCAATCGTCGCAGATGCGGCAACATACGGGCGTATAGCTCAGCGGGAGAGCGCTTCCCTGACACGGAAGAGGCCACAAGTTCAATCCTTGTTACGCCCACCACGAAACCCCAGGTCAGACCGCTAAAAGGTCTGGCCTGTTCCTTTAGGGGAGGCATCTGGGGGACTATTTGGGGGACTTATTGACCCCCCTCCGCGTTGCGCAAGCTCGCGCAAAAAAGTTCTTGACAGGGAAGAATGGCTGCCTTTAGAATGCTCTGCAATCGAATAGCTCGAAACCGTTGAGGCGAAAGTCAAGCCATCCGGGCACTCACAGAGAGCGGACGTAAGCTGGGAGTTCCGCAGTACGCCAGATGGTAAATGGATCGCCGAGGGAAAGGGGAAAGGCCCCGAGCGCATGCAAGAGGCCGAGTATCTGGACCGTGAGCCCGCGTCAGAGGCAGAAGGTGTGATAGCACGTTCACGAGTGGGTCGGTTACCGCAAGGAAGCTGACCAAGCAAAGGTGGCACCGCAGGTTGAATAGCCTGTCCTTTGAAGCTTCGAGAGAGGCTGCGAAGGACAGGCTATTTTGTTTGCGAGCCGATTGCGATGGTTCGAAGACGACTTCGGGGCATTCGATGCCAAGGAGGGATCGCTTAAAGGAAGCGGCCACGAAGGAAAGGAAAGAATCATGTCCGAAGCCAACAACAACACCGCCGCGGAACAGCCCCGCACCATTACCGCCGACACCCAGGCCAAGCGCGGGCTGGGCACCCAGGACCTCATCCTCATCGCCGTGCTGCTCGCCGCGGGCGCCGTGCTCAAGCTCACCGTCGCGAGTTTCCTGTCGTTTGCCGGGATGAAGCCCAATTTCGTCATCGCCATGTACTGCCTGGCCATCATCCTCACGCGCCCCAAGTTCCCGCAGTCTTTGGCCATCGGCCTCATCGCGGGCATCATGTGCCAGATTCCCATGCTCAACGCCACGCCGCTCGTGAACATTCCCTCCGAGCTGCTCGGCGCGGCGGCCTGCGGCGCTCTCATATACGTGCCCATGAAGATCGGCTCAAAGCTCGATATCAACCCCATCGTCAACACCTTCCTGTCCACGGTCGTCTCCGGCTACACCTTCGCCATCATCGTCGGGCTCATGAACGGCCTGGCCCTGCCCGTCATCTTCGTCACCTACGCCGTGATGGTCTTCGGCACCGCCACCTTCAACGCCGTGCTCGTGCAGATCCTCACGCCGCTGCTGCGCAAGGTGCTCAAGAAGTAACGCCCGCTCGACCGACCTCGCCGGGGTGGGGGATGCCCGCCCCGGCATCTTGCAGACAAGGACGTCCGAACCATGATAGAGATCTCCCATTTCAGCTTCACCTACCGCGAAAGTGAGCAGCCGGTGGTGCGCGGCATCGACCTGAGCATTCCGCAGGGCTCCTTCGTGGGCATAACGGGAGCCGCCGGCAGCGGCAAGTCCACGCTCACCTACGCCATGAACGGCATCATCCCGCATTGCTACCCGGGGCAATTCTTTGGATCGGTCGTCGTCGACGGGCTCGACACCTGCCAGACCAGCCTGACCGACCTCTCCCGGATCGTGGGCAGCGTCTGCCAGGACATCGACAGTCAATTCGTCTCCTCCGTCGTCGAGGACGAGATTCTCTACGGGCTGGAGAACTTCGGCGTGCCGCACGACCAGATAGAGACGCGCATACAGCAGGCACTCGCCGACATGGGTATTTCCGATTTACGCGACCGCGTTATCGCGAGTCTTTCGGGGGGGCAAAAGCAGAAGGTGGCCATCGCCTCGATTCTGGCGCTGAACCCGAAGGTCCTCGTCCTCGACGAGCCCACAGCCGAGCTCGACCCGGCCAGCTCGCTGCAGGTCTTCCATCTCCTAGACGGTTACGCCCGCACCCGCGAAACCACGATCGTGGTCGTGGAGCAGAAGATCGCGCTGCTCTCGCAATTCGCGGACCTGCTGGTCATCGTCGACGAGGGCGTCATCCGCTTCGCCGATGCGCCGCAGGAGGTGCTGGCCCATTCCGACGAGCTCCTGGAGATCGGCGTGAACTGCCCGCGCTCCACCACGCTCATGAACCGGCTTGCGGCGAACGGCTGCTACACGGGTTCGGTCTGCCGCAATGTGGAGGAAGCCTGCAACGCGCTGACGGAGGTGGTCGCATGAAAATCGAGTTCCGCGACGTCCATGCGTCCTACGACGCCGCCACGCCGATTCTGCGCGGCGTGGACTTCATCGTAGACGAAGGCGAGTTCGTGGCGTTCGTCGGCACCAACGGCGCCGGCAAGTCCACGACGATGCGCCTGATAAACGGACTGGTCAAGCCAAAGAGCGGGGAAGTGCTGATAGACGGCGTGCCCACGACCCAGCTGAAGACCAGCGACCTGGCGCACCGCATAGGATTTCTGTTCCAGAACCCGGACAGCCAGATCTGCTGCAACTCGGTGCGCGAGGAGCTCATGTTCGGGCTGAAGACGCTCGGACTCGACTCCGCCGAGGCGGACAGCCGCGTCGACGACGTCATCCGGGAATTCGGCTTCAACGGCGACGATGACCCCTTCCTGCTGAATCGCGGCACCCGCCAGCTTCTAGCGCTCGCCTCCATCGTGGTGCTCGAGGCGCCCGTAGTGGTGCTCGACGAGCCCACGACCGGCCTCGATTACCGAGAGTGCGTGAAGGTGATGAGCATCATCCGCCGCCTGCACAAAAGCGGCTCCACCATCATCATGGTCTGCCACGACATGGAGATAGTCGCCGATTACGCCGAGCGCGTCATCGTCATGAGCGAAGGCCGCGTAGTGGACGAGGGACCCACGTTCTCCATCCTGCGCAACCGTCGCACCCTCGAGGAGGCCGACCTCGTCCCGCCGCAGATCGTGGACCTCTCGCTCGCCCTGTCCGTCCTGCGCCCCGAACTGGCGGACGGCGCGATCGGGCAGGCCAACACGCTCGACCAGATGCAGGCCGCCGTCGAGGGGGCTGCGGGTGCCGACGCGAACGCCAAAGCAGTCGCCGCCCCGCAAACCGCCACCCAGGAAGGAGGCGCCCGATGAACGGCTTCCTCGAATACGTTCCCGGCACGTCGCTGCTGCACCGCATGAACCCGGTCGCAAAGCTCTTCTTCGCCATCCTCTTCGCAATAACCTGTTTCTGCACGTCCAACCTGATTTTCCTTTGCGGCATGCTGGTGGCGGGATTGGCGATGGCGGCTTGCTGCTCGATGCTGAAGCAGACCTTCGGCCTGATGAAGGCGGTGTTCGCGTTCTCCGTTATCCTGGCCGTGATGCTCGTCTTCACCACCTCCTCCGGGGAGCGGCTGTTCGATCTGCCGTGGGGATATATCGGCACGGGATCGCTTCTTGCGGCCGCGACCACCATCGTGCGCCTCGAAGCGGCGGCCATCCCCTTGTTCCTGACGTTTTACGTGACTCGTATTACCGATCTGTCCAATTCCGTGGTGAAGGTCCTGCATGTGCCCTACAAATATGCCTTCACCTTCGCCTCCACCGTGCATTTCATCCCCGTCTTCATGAACGACATGCACGGCATCATGGAGGCGCAGACCGCCCGCGGCGTCGAATTCGATGAGGGCGGAATCTACAACAAGGTTCGCCTGATGGTGCCGCTGTGCGTACCGCTTTTGGTGTCCTCGGTACGCAAGACCAACAGCGCCGCCATCGCCGCCGAGGTCCGCGGGTTCAACCTCCGCACGCGCTCGTCGGGCTATAAGGAATACCCCTTCGCCGCCTTCGACGTCGTCGCGATGCTTGTTGCCGTTGCCTTGCTCGTTGCCGCCAACTGTCTTGCCTTCTGCTGATACTTCGCAATGCCAACAGATTCTTGCGCTACAATCGCGACATCTTGAAAACTCCCAATCTCATCAGGAGGCACGCATATGGCAGTCAAAGTTGCTATCAACGGTTTCGGACGCATCGGCCGTTTGGCCTTTCGGCAGATGTTCGAGGCTCCGGGTTACGACATCGTGGCCATCAACGACCTGACGAAGCCCTCCATGTTGGCTTACCTGCTGAAGTACGACACCATGCACGGCCGCTACGGCAAATCCGTCGAGGCGACCGACGATGAGATGCTCATCGACGGCAAGAAGATCCCCATCTTCCAACAAGCCGACGCCAACAACCTGCCCTGGGGCGAGCTCGGCGTCGACGTCGTGCTCGAATGCACCGGTTTCTACACCTCCAAGGATAAGGCCCAGGCGCACATCTTCGCCGGCGCCCGCAAGGTCGTCATCAGCGCCCCGGCTGGCAAGGACCTCCCGACGGTCGTCTTCAACGTGAACCACGAGATCCTCTCCGCCGACGACAAGATCATCTCCGCGGCGTCCTGCACGACCAACTGCCTGGCACCCATGGCAAAGGCGCTCAACGACCTCGCCCCCATCCAGGGCGGTATCATGCAGACCATCCACGCCTACACCGGCGACCAGATGCTGCTCGACGGGCCGCAGCGCAAGGGCAACCTGCGCCGCAGCCGCACGGCGGCCATGAACATCGTCCCCACCAGCTCCGGCGCCGCCAAGGCCATCGGCCTGGTCGTGCCCGAGCTCGACGGCAAGCTCATCGGCGCCGCCCAGCGCATCCCGACTGCCACCGGTTCGAGCACCATCCTCGTCGCCACGGTGAAAGGCCAGGTGGGCGTGGAGGATATCAATGCCGCCATGAAAGCCGCCGAGACCGAGTCCTTCGAGTACAACACCGACGACATCGTCTCGAGCGACATCGTGGGCAGCACCGCGGGCTCGATCTTCGACAGCACGCAGACGAGCGCCGTGCCCATGGAGGACGGTAACACGCTGGTGCAGGTGGTCAGCTGGTACGACAACGAGGCCAGCTACACGCACCAGATGATCCGCACCATCAAGTACTTCAGCGAACTGCAGTAGCGCCGTCGGCGGCCGCGCGAGAGCGGTAGCGGATACGCCAGAACGAAGGACCGGGGACGAGGCTCGCCCCGGTCCTTCGTTTCACGCCGCAGCGCCCGAGCCACGGCCCGCCCGTTCTCGCCCGCCGCCCCACGGCTCTTCACCGCGAACGCCTCCGAAAAACTCGGCAAGGTCCGCCCACACATCCTCCACGGGCCGCTCCGCTTGCGTATGTCGGAGCGCCGTTCACGGCAAAACGACCCTCGAGAATCCTCCGCTCGCCGAGGGGATAGCGGCCGCGCCCTGCGCTCATCTATCGCGCAAGGCGCCTTCTGCTATCCTTTGCCAAGGCGCCGAGGCGCCGTATTTTTTGGCAGACGCAACATATTTAAGGGGTGAAGCACGTGAACGTGATCATGTTCTTGATCATCTTCCCGCTTGTCGTGGCAGCTCTTCTGCTGTTCGTCAAGGCAGACAAGGTGCGCGATGTCATCGTCATCGTCTCCGCGGCCGTCATAGCCGCATCCACGGTGGCGCTGTGCGTGGCAAAGCTATCCACGGGAGCCGTGTATTACTTGGTCAGCTCGACGGCGATCGACGGCATCTGCACCGTCATCGGCGTCCTCATAGCCGCCGTGGTCATAGGGTTCGCGCTCAAGTACAAAAACATCTGGGCGGGCCTTCTCGCCGTTATCCAAGTAATCGCGTCGCTCTTCTTCGATTTCACGGTGGCGCCGCAGTGCGAAGTCGCCTACTCGCTCTACCTGGACCAGCTCTCGCTCATCATGGCCTTCATCATAGGCATCGTCGGCACGGGGATCTGCGTCTACGCGCTCGGGTACATGAAGGACTTCCAAGCCCACGAGCCGGAGGGCGCGAAGGACCGCAGGCCCTTCTTCTTCAGCATCATGTTCCTTTTTTTGAGCGCCATGTACGTCATCGTGTTCAGCAACAACATGGTGTGGCTGTTCACCGGATGGGAAGTCACCACGGTGTGCTCCTTCCTGCTCATCGGCTACACGCGCACCGAAGAGGCCATCCGCAACGCCTTCCGCCAGATAATCATGAACATCCTAGGCGGCATCTCCTTCGTGGCCGCGCTCTACTTCGCGGCCACGTCCTTCGACACGCTCTCCCTGGCCGACTTCATCATCTTAGGCGCCGCCAGTCCGATTCTCGCGATGCTACCGGTGACGTTCCTGGCCTTCGCGGGCATAACCAAGGCCGCTCAGATGCCGTTCCACACGTGGCTGCTCGGCGCCATGGTGGCCCCCACGCCCACCAGCGCATTGCTGCATAGCTCCACCATGGTGAAGGCAGGCGTGTTCCTCCTCATCAAGCTCGCACCCGTCTTCGCCGTCTCCGTGACCCCCTCCATGATGGTCATCCTGGTCGGCGGCATCACGTTCTGCCTGGCCAGCTTCATGGCCATCAGCCAGAGCAACGCCAAGCGCGTGCTCGCCTACTCGACCATCGCCAACCTGGGGCTTATCGTCGCCTGCTCCGGCGTGGGCACCGCCGAAGCCGTGTGGGCGGCCATCTTCCTGCTCATCTTCCACGCTTTCGCCAAGAGCCTGCTGTTCCTGTGCGTGGGCACGGCCGAACACCACATCGGCAGCCGCGACATCGAGGATATGGACCTGCTCTTCGAACGCATGCCGCGCCTATCCCGTTTCATGATGCTCGGCATCATGGCCATGTTCATCGCGCCCTTCGGCATGTTGCTCAGCAAATGGGCCACCCTCGTCTCGCTGGTCGAAACGAACCAGATAGCGTTTCTGATCCTGCTCGCCTTCGGCTCCGCCGCCACGTTCCTGTTCTGGGCTAAGTGGCTCGGCAAGCTCTCCGGCATCGCGAACAGCCCCGAGAACATCGAGGGCAACGTGCATAAGAGCGAGTGGGTCTCGCTCATGGTGATGGTCCTGCTCATCGTCCTCGCCTGCGTCTTGCTCCCGTTCGTGAGCGATATATGCGTGGAACCGTATCTGCGGGGCATCTTCTTCGCCGCGGACAGCACGCTGAGCAGCGACATCCTGTATCTGACGAGCATCCTCTCCGCGGTCATCATCGTCGTGCTGTTCGGCGGGCTGCGTGCGAACAACCCCGAAGCGCAGAAGGCCAGCGTGTACCTGGCCGGCGTGAGCGCGGACAACGACGCCCGCGAATTCCGCAATTCCCTCTCCGGCACCACCCAGGCGACCAGCCGCAACTGGTATCTGGAAGGCTGGTTCGGGGAGAAGAGCCTAAAGCCCATAGGCGAGATATCGTGCGCGATCATCATCGTGCTCGGATTCTTCCTGTCCGTCCCCGCCATAGCGGCGCTGTTCTAGAGAGGAGCTGATTCTCATGACGACACTTATCACGACCATCATCGGCTCCATCTGCTTCGCCATCCTGGGGCCGATTGTCGGCTGCCTGCTCGCGGGCGCCGATCGCATCATCAGCGCGCGCATGCAGGGCCGCGTGGGACCCAAGCTCCTGCAACCCTATTGGGATCTGCGCAAGCTGCTCGGCAAGGCTCGCAAGAGCGTGAACGGCGTCGAGGGCACCTACATCACCACGGCGCTCGTGCTGGCCATCGTGGCCGGCGGCATCTTCTTCAGCGGCGGGAACTTCCTGCTGTGCGTCTTCGTCATCACGCTGGCGAGCCTGTTCTTCATCCTGGCTGCCTACAGCACCCGCAGCCCCTATTCGGAAGTGGGCGCGGCACGCGAGGCGCTGCAGGTGATGAGCTACGAGCCCATGGTGCTCTTCTGCGCCGTGGCGCTCTACCAGCTTACAGGCACCTTCAACGTGGCGGGCACGCTCAAGCAGACCCACCCGCTCATCTGCTTCGGTTGGGCGGTGTTTCTGGGCCTGCTCTTCATCCTCACCATCAAGCTGCGCAAGAGTCCCTTCGACCTCTCCGACAGCGGGCACCACGCACACCAGGACATCGTGAAGGGCGTGACGACCGAGATGAGCGGCCCGACGTTGGCCAAGGTGGAGATCATGCACTGGTGCGAGAACGTGATGTTCTTGGGCTGGGTGGCCATGTTCTTCCTCTACGACGCCACCGCTCTCTCCGCCGTCGTCGCCGTCGTCGCCGCGCTTCTGGTGTGGTTTTTGGAGATTTGGATCGACAACAACTTCGCACGCGTGAAATGGCAGGCCATGCTCAAATGGGCCTGGGCCGTGGCGCTCGTCGCCGGCGGTTTGAACATCGCCGTGCTGGCATTCTTGTAAGGAGGGCCGAACATGTCTTTTGCAAGCAAATCGCCCTGGGTCATCCACTACGATGCCAGCAGCTGCAACGGCTGCGACATCGAGGTGCTTGCGGCCCTCTGCCCCGGCTTCGACGCGGAGCGCTTCGGCGTGGTGAACACGGGCAACCCCAAGCACGCCGACATCTTCGTCGTGACCGGCAGCGTGAACGAGCGCAACATCCACGTGGTGCGCGAAATCTACAGTCAGATGGTAGAGCCCAAGGTCGTTATCGCAGCCGGGTGCTGCGCCTGCACGGGCGGCGTCTTCCACGACTGCTACAACGTGCTCGGCGGCGTGGACAAGGCCATTCCCGTCGACGTCTACGCGCCTGGTTGCGCGGTGCGCCCCGAGGCTCTCATCGACGCGGTGGTCGAAGCCGTGGGCATCCTAGACGAGAAGGCGAAGGCCATAGAGGCGGGCAGTTACGAGCCGCCCGCCATGCCAAAGCCGACTCGTGGCACGCCCGTCGAAGACGCGATTCTGAAAGGAGCCTAGCATGGCGATTGAACAAGAGTTCAAAGACATCGAGCTTGACGCCCTGCTTACGCTCGCGACCGAGAGATACGAAGCGGGCTGGCGCGGCGTGCAGATGCTCTGCGTGGCCGCCGATGAAGGCATCGATCTTATCTACACCTTCGAGAAAGACGGCTTCTACTGCAACCTGCGGGTACCCTCCATACCCAAAGAGGCCGAGGTCCCGAGCCTGCAGGGGATGTTCTTCGGACTGTTTCCCTTCGAGAATGAGGCCCACGACCTCTTCGGGGTGAATATCGTCGACATGGCGCTCGACTTCGAGGGCGCATTCTACGACGTGGCCGTATCCGAGCCGATGACCGTCATCTCGCCGGAGAAGAAGGCCCAGCGCGAGAAGGCCGCCAAGCTGGCGAAGGCCCAGGCCGCGAAAGCCGCGCGCGAGGCCGCCGCCGCAGGCGAGGGCGCCCCAGCAGGGCAAGCAGCCGAGAAGAAGGAAGGGGAGTAGCATGAGCAAGCAGACCGTCATTCCCTTCGGGCCGCAGCACCCCGTGCTCCCCGAGCCCCTTCACCTCGATTTGGTGGTGGAGGACGAGACCGTCATCGAGGCCGTCCCGCAGATAGGCTTCGTACACCGCGGCCTGGAGAAGCTGACCGAGACCAAGGATTACAACCAGTTCGTCTACATCGCGGAGCGCATCTGCGGCATCTGCGCCTTCGGCCATTCCATGGGCTATGCCGAGACGGTGGAGCGGCTGATGGGCGTGGAGCTTCCCAAGCGCGCGGAGTATCTGCGCGTCATCCTGCACGAGCTCTCCCGCGTCCATTCGCATATCCTGTGGATGGGCCTCGCCGCCGACGCCTTCGGCTTCGAGAGCCTGTTCATGCACTGCTGGCGCCTGCGCGAGCGCGTGCTCGACTGCTTCGAGATGATGACGGGCGGCCGCGTTATCTTCAGCAGCGTGGTGGTGGGCGGCATGGTCCGCGACCAGAGCGCGAGCACACTCGAACACCTGCTCTCCACGCTCGAGGGCATCAAGGACGAATACGCGCAGCTGTGCAACAGCTTCCTGAAGGACAAAAGCGTGCGGAACCGCCTGGTGGGAGTCGGCACGATCTCGCACGAGGATGCGGTGAAATACGGCATGGTCGGACCCTTCGCCCGCGGCAGCGCGGTGAACAACGACATCCGCTGCCTAGGCAACGGGGGTTACCGCTATCTGAGCGACTTCCAAGCCATCACCAGCACCGACGGCGACTGCTTCGCCCGCGTGGAGGTCCGCGCCAAAGAGGTGCTGCAGTCCATCGACATCATCGAGGAGATGGTGAAGGGCATCCCCGAAGGCGATGTGGCGGTGCCCGTGAAAGGCATGCCCGCGGCCGGGGCCATGGCCTGCAACGCCGTCGAGCAGCCGCGCGGGGAGTGCTACTACTTCGCGCAAGGCAACGGCACGAAATACCTGGAGCGCATGCGCATGCGCACGCCCACCAGCATGAACTTGGCCGGCATGGCCACCGCGCTCGCGGGGTGCGACATAGCCGATGTGAACATGATCGTGCTGACCATCGACCCCTGCATAAGCTGCACGGAAAGGTAGGCGACTTATGGGAACCAAGTTAGCGGGAATGACCCTGAAATCGCTTTTCGGCAAACCGGAGACCGTCCGATACCCCTTCGAGACCAAACCCGTGCCGTCTGGGCTCAAGGGCCATATCGAAAACGACATGACGAAGTGCATCCTCTGCGGCATCTGCCAGAAGACCTGCCCGGCCGACGTGATCGGCGTCGATAGGAAAGCGGGGAAGTGGACCATCAACCACTTCGGCTGCGTGCAATGCGGCAGCTGCGTACGCGCCTGCCCGAAGAAGTGCCTGAGCATGGAGCCCAGCTACCAGAAACCCCTGCGCGAGATGCACCAGGAGATACTCGAGAAGCCGCAGGAGAGCGAAGAGGAGAAGGCCGCGAAGGAAGCGGAGAAGAAGGCCAAGCTCGAAGCGGCCATGAAGGCGAAGGCTGAGCGCGAGCGCAAGGCCGCCGAGCAAGCCTGACGGAGGGAGCCCCGGCGGCGCCTCGCGGCCCGACGCCCACCGGGCGCCCCGATGAGAGAGAGTCCCTAGCAGCCCCGAATGCCCGCCGGGTTTTCGGGGCTGCTCCGCTTGCCCGACGCGGGTAGCCTGCATACCCGCGTCAGTGCCGTTCATGCCGCTCATCGAGGCGGACGGTAAAGCAGGTGGAGCAGGTGTGAAGGGGAGGGGTTGGCGCAGACGCGGAAGGCCTCGTGTTGATACAATGGCGGCTTAGTGCGAGGTGCGAAAGAGCAGTTTGGAGCCAGGTGGCCACACGAGGGAACATACAACATGCGGGTACTCCGGAAGATCCGCTCGATGCGGTCTTCACCGCCTCCAACGTCGTCACGTTCGTGCGCCTCTGCCTGATCCCCGTCTTCTTCTTCACCTTGCTGGCCGGACACGACCTGGCGGCCTGCATCCTCTTCGCCCTCGCCGCCTGCACCGATTGGGTCGACGGGCAGCTCGCCAGGCGCACCAACACGGTGAGCAAGCTCGGCAGGATTCTCGATCCGTGCGTGGACAGGCTTCTGATGATCTTCGGCGTGCTGGGCGTCTACCTCGTCGGGAGGCTTCCGGTGTGGATCATCGTCGTAGTGCTCGTTCGCGACCTGGCGCTCATCGGCGGTTACGGCATCCTGCTGCGCCGCTGGCGCATCCGCATCGACGTCGTCTACGCGGGCAAGTTCTGCACGACGCTGTTCTTCGTCGGCTTCGCGGCGCTGGTGTTGAACTACCCGCCCCTTCAGGGGCTGGGCCTGGTGAACGTGAGCTGGCTGCCCGGCCTGAACGGCGACGTCTACTCCTGGGGTATCTGGTTCGTCTACGCCGGGCTCTTGCTCGGCATCTACACCACCTTCCATTACCTCCGCGCAGCCATCTCTCTCTTGAAGTCCGTGCAAGCGAGCGTAAGGGAGGGATGAGGGAATGGCCGAACGCAAGCAAGTCCAGCGCCCCCATGTGAAGCAGCCGAAACGTGCGCTGCGGATCCCGGAATCGAAGCCGCGCAAGCAGCGCCCGGCACCTGTTGCAGGCGCCAGCTCGGCAGCCGCCTCGCCCACGCGCACCCCGCAGCCTCAGCGCCCGACACCCCGACAGCGCCCCGCCCGCCGCGGCCGGGCCCCGCACCCGCAGGCCCGTCCCGCACCCCGCCCGGGAGCGAGTACCGGCGCGACCAAGCGCACCGCAGGCCAGCGAGGCGCCAAACGCCCGAGGGCATCGGAGCGGCAAGACGCCGTGCAACCCGCCTACTTCCCGCGCGGCCGACGACCCGACACGTACCAAGGCAGCTCCGCGCACTACACCCCCTACGGGACCACCTACGACTACACCGCCGTCCCCAAGGAGAAGGCCCCGGCGAGCATCGCCAAGGGCGTCTTCGGCGGCATCGCGGGTTTCCTCGGTTCCGTCTTCCGCAGATTTCCACGAGCGGCAATCGCCTGCACCGCGCTGCTGCTGCTCGTCGTCATCTGCGGCATCGGCTACGGCGTCGATCTCTCCGGCAACAGCGGCAAGATCATGCCCGGCGTGAACATCGGCGGCATCGACGTCTCGGGCAAGTCCCAGGAAGACGCCGCCGTGGCCGTGGCGGACGCGTACAACACGGTACTCTACAAGGCGCCCATCAACGTCTACGCCAACGACGAGGCCCGCGAGAGCAAGGCCACCAACCTCACCACCAGCGATGACGCCTCCACCGACGAGGAGAAGGCGCAGACCGTCGTCTGGGAGGCCGACGCCAATTCGCTGCAGGCCTCCATCGACTTCGAGGGCCTGGCCGCCCAGGCGATGGAACAGGGCAGGGGAGGGTTCTTCGACCGTCTCTTCTTGCATTTCGGGGCACGGGATTTGCCCATCGACCTCGAGCTCAGCACCGAGGCGGTCGAGAACCTTGCCAAAGAGATCGACACCTCGCTCGGCGAGGCTTACCTCGACTACAACGTTTCCGTCAAAAACGGCCAGGCGAGCATCACCGAGGGACACGACGGCGACATGATCGACCGCAGCTGGTTTACCGCCGAGCTCGAGCGCCTGCTTTTGCAGGACTCCGACGACGACCGCGCCTTCACCGCCGTCGTTCAGTTCACCCCCATGAAAATCGACGCGGAGGGAGCGCAGGCAACCGCCGATGCCATCAACTCCGCCATCTCCGAAGGGGCCATGTTCTTCTGCGAGGACGCCTCCTGGACCATGACCGCCTCCGACCTGGGCGATACCGTGGGCACCTACGTGCAGGACCTCGGCGAGGGCTCGTACCGCCTTTGCCCGTACCTCGACGAGGATATGGTGAAGAAAATCCTGCTCACGCATGTGACGGCCAGCTTCGACAGCTCCACGGCCGCCATCACCTTCAGCAAGGACTCCTCTGGGGAGATCGTCGTGCACAGCCAGGCCGTAGGCGAGATGCCGCAGGCGGCCGAATCCGTCGAGAGGCTCAACGAGACGCTGTTCAAGACCTACTGCGAAACGGGCCAGGCCACGACGTTCGACGGCATGCCCTCGGCGCAAATCGCCATGGCCGACATCCCCGACACCATGACCTTCGATGATGCGCTCTCTTACGGCGTCGTCAGCCAGATCGAAACCTTCACCACCGAATACACGACCCGCACCGAGGCGCGTACGAGCAACATCCACCTGGCCAGCGACATGCTGAACAACACCATCGTCACGGCGAACGGCGGCACCTGGGACTTCAACGACATCACCGGCGAGCGCACCGAGGAGAAGGGCTTCGAGGTCGCGGGCGTCGTCGTGGGCAACACGCATTCCGAGGACGTGGGCGGGGGCATCTGCCAGGTGGCCACCACCGTCTTCAACGCCGTGTACGAAGCCGGATTCCCCGTGCTGCAGCGCCACAACCATTCCATCTATATTAGCGCCTACCCGGCCGGGCGCGATGCCGCCGTCAGCTGGAAGACGCCCGATCTGCAATGGAAGAACGATTCCTCGAGCGACGTGCTCGTGAGCATGACCTACACCGACGACACCGTCACCTGCACGCTCTACGGCGTGGACCCCAACTACAAGGTGGAGACCAAGACCGGCGAGTGGAAGGAAGGCGCCGCCTACGGCACCTCCTACGAGTACGACAGCACGATGAGCTCGGGAACCCAATACGTGAAGTCGGCCGGCTCGAACGGGCGCTCCATCACCGTCGTGCGCACCGTAACCGACCAGGACGGAAACGTCCTCCACGAAGACGAATTCGATTCGAACTATTCAGCCACCAACCAAGTCATCGTCAAAGGAACCGCCTAAGGAGAATATCGTGTCCTCACGCGCCAAACACACCGCCATCCCAGCATTGTGCGCAGCCCTGCTTATGGCCTTGAGCCTCGCTCTGCCCTCCGCGAGCCTCGCGGACGTGCGCAAGACCGACGTCATCTGCGGCACGACTGTACAAGCCGCCGGATTCACCTCGGCCCTCTGTCCGGACATAGACTGCAACCGCGCCATGATCGTCGATTCCGAAGGCGTCGTCTACTACGAGCGCAACGCCGACGAGCGCTGCCATATCGCCTCCATAACCAAGGTGATGACGGCCATAACGGCGCTCGAGAACGCCTCTTTGGATACCACGGTCTCCGTGAGCGAGACCGCGGCGAAGATAGGGGAGTCCACCGCGGAGTTGAAGGCGGGCGACACCCTGACGCTGCAGGAGGCCCTAAAGGCGCTGCTGTGGCCTTCCGGCAACGACGCAGCCGTGGCCATCGCCGAATCGGTCGGCGCGCAGATGCTCGAGTCGCAGGGCGCGGATGCGAGCGATGCAAGTGCGTGCCAGCAGGCCTTCGTGGACGCCATGAACACGACCGCGGCCTCGATAGGCATGAACGATTCGCTTTTCAGCAACCCCCATGGGCTCGACACGTCTTCCTATGCGAATGAGGAAATGTACTCGACCGCACGCGATGTGGCCACCATGTGCGCCTACGCGATGGGAAAAAGCGAGATCAAGGCGATAACGAGCATGGACGGCGGCGTCTGCACCGTCACGCGCGACGGATCCCGCGTGTCCATCGAGCTGGAGTCCACCGACGAGCTCCTGGGAAGCTACGAGGGCGTGGAGGGCGTGAAGACCGGCTGGACGAGCGAGGCGGGCTACTGCTTCGCGAGCGCCTGCGACAGAAACGGCCACGAGCTCTTCGGCTGCGTACTCGACGGGACGAGCGAAGAGGGGCGTTTCACCGATACCACCACGCTGTGGGATTGGACCTACCAGCACTGCATCTCCTACCCGCTCGTGCACACGACCGAAAGCGTCGGCGACAAGCCCGTCGTGGCCTATGTCGGCTGCTCCGCCTGGGCGGACAGGACCGTCGCGGCGACCGTGGAGGATCCGAGCGCCGCCGTGGAGGTCTTCGACCTGTCCGGCAACGTGAGCCAGGAGGCGACCTTCACCGAGCCCTCCGGAGAGGTCAAGGCAGGCGATGAGCTGGGCGAGATAACCTACTACCAGCACAACGAGCAAATAGCGAAGGCGAAGCTGGTGGCCGCGGAGGACGTGGAGGCCCCGGGGTTTTTCGACTCCATCGGCATCTGGTTTTTGCGCCTTACGGGCGGGGGGCAGGCCGCGGAGAGCTATCTGGTCAACGATACGCCCCTCATCCTCGATAAAAGCAATCAGCTGGCAACGTAGTTGCGCTAAGATGATGCGGATGAAAACGAGGAAGGACGATTTCGATGGATAGATGCCCGGTATGCAACGGACCCCTTGAAAGCACGGATGCGGTCTGTCCTGCCTGCGGCTTCAAGCTGAGCGGAGCCACGCACAAGTTCCAGCCCATCTCCATCGGCGCAGACGGCAAGCCCCAGGCGCCTTTGGCGCAGCGTAGCCCCCGAACGCTCACGGTGGTGCGCGGACCTGGGCAGATCGACACCGTCTACACCTTAGAGCGCCGCGAGATGACCGTGGGGCGCTCGCCGCAATGCGATATCTTTCTGAACGACATGACGGTGTCGCACGACCATGCGACCCTCCAGCCGGTGGGAGAGGACTTCGCCATCTGCGATGCCGAGAGCTTCAACGGGGTATGGATCAACAACGAGAACGTTTCCCAGGCCGTCCTGGCAGACGGCGACCTGGTGCAAATCGGTGCTTTCGTTCTGGAATACCGGCAGTAAGCATGTCGGCGGGAAGCGGAGAAGGAGACATATGCAACTGCTGAGTGGAAACGAGGCCATAGCCCAAGGGGCATGGGAGGCCGGCGCGCGCATAGGCGTGGGATATCCCGGCACGCCCTCGACCGAGACCATGGAGGCCTTCGCGGAGAAACCCGACGTCTACGCCGAATGGTGCAGCAACGAGAAGGTGGCCCTGGAGGTGGGCGTCGGTGCGAGTGCGGCCGGCGCGCGCGTTATCGCCACCATGAAGCACGTCGGCGTGAACGTTGCCGCCGACCCGCTCTACACGGCCGCCTACACCGGGGTCGGCGGCGGACTGCTGATGCTGGCCGCCGACGACCCCGGCATGCACAGCAGCCAGAACGAGCAGGACTCGCGCTTCCACGCCCAAGGCGCCCGCGTGCCCATCCTCGAGCCTTCCGATTCCGCCGAGGCGCATGCCTTCGCCAAGGCCGCCTTCGACCTTTCGGAGCGTTTCGACGTGCCCTTCATGATGCGCTCGACCGTGCGCATCTCGCATGCCAAGTCGCCCGTGGAAGTAGGCGAGCGCCAGGAGGCGCCGATACGCGAGTATGGGAAGGACCCCTCTAAGTGGGTGATGATGCCGGCATATGCCAAGGGCCGCCGTCTGGATCTAGACCGACGCGAGGAGGCGCTCGTCGCCTGGGCAGAGATCTGCGACTACAACCGCGAGGAAATGCGCGATGAGAAGATCGGCGTCATCACCTCCGGCGCCAGCTACCACTACGTCCGCGACGCCCTGCCCCGAGCAAGCGTCCTTAAACTGGGAGTGCTCTGGCCGCTGCCCCCCGAGCGCATCCGCTCCTTCGCCGAGCAGCTCGACGCGGTCTACGTGGTGGAGGAGGGCTCGAACTACCTCTCCAAGCAGGTGCTCTCCTTCGGGGTTGAACTCTGCGAGCCGCCCGCGGGGCCCCTGCCTCGCGCAGGAGAGCTCTCGCCGGGCATCGTACGCGCCGCCTTCGGCCTGGAGCTCCCCTGGGCCCTGCCCGAGCCGACCGACATCCCCGGACGCCCCCCCGCGCTTTGCGCAGGATGCCCGCACCGCCTGGTCTTCAAGGAGCTCTCCCGCCTGGGCGCCATCGTCACGGGCGATATCGGCTGCTACACCTTGGGCGCCGTAGCGCCCTTGGCTGCGATGGATTTTACTCTGGACATGGGCGCGAGCGTGAGCATGGCGCACGGTTTCGAGCTGGCTCTGGCCGGAGGCGAGCACGCCCCCGTAGTAGCCGTCATCGGCGACAGCACCTTCGGGCATTCCGGCTATTCAAGCCTGCTGAACACCGCCTACAACCGCGGAGCGGGCACCATCTGCATCCTGGACAACCGCACCACGGGCATGACGGGGCACCAGGGCAACCCCTTCAATGGGATTACCCTGCAGAACCGCTCCAGCCGCGAATTGGGGCTCGAGGGCATGGTCCGTGCCTTGGGCATCGAGGACGTGCAAGTAGTGAACCCCAACGACATGCGGGCCGTGCGCTCCGCCATCAAGGGGGCCGTCGAGCGCAAAGACGAGCTTTCCGTGATAGTGTTTCGCAGCCCGTGCGTCCTTCTGAAGAAGGTCTTCGTGCGCAAG
Source organism: uncultured Denitrobacterium sp. (assembly GCA_905236045.1). Taxonomy (GTDB): domain Bacteria; phylum Actinomycetota; class Coriobacteriia; order Coriobacteriales; family Eggerthellaceae; genus Curtanaerobium. Next base: position 1,490 of record CAJOOG010000088.1, on the reverse strand, counting down.
CCCGCCTTTTTCATCAACGGCACCTGCCGGGCCTGCGGCGTCTGCACGCAACTGGGCTGCCCGGCGATTGCGAAGAGAGAGGACGGAACCGCCAGCATAGACCCCGAGCAATGCGTGGGCTGCGGGCAATGCGCGAGCTATTGCGGGTTTAATTGCATCGAGCAGACGGAGGGGGAGCGTAAATGAGCGCGAACGTCTACAGCGACGGGGCCACGACCGTCCTTTTGGCGGGCGTAGGCGGGCAGGGCACTATCCTGGCCGCGGACCTGCTAGCCAAGACCGCCATAGCCAACGGACTTATGGTGAAGCTCTCCGAGATCCACGGGATGTCGCAGCGCGGCGGTTCGGTGACCACGGTGGTGCGCTTGGGCGAGGAGGTGAATTCCGTTGTCTGCGACAAGGGGAGCGCGGATTACCTGCTCTCCTTCGAGACGACAGAGGCCCTGCGCAACCTGCCTTTCCTGAAAAGGGGCGGGATGCTGTTGGTGAACGACGAGCAGATAAAGCCGCTCCCGGTGCTGACGGGCCGCGCAGCTATGCCCGAGCGTCCCCGCGAGCGTCTGCTGGAAACGGGTGCCTATCTGGTCCCCGCAGGCAAGCTCGCACGCGAGGCCGGGTCGGCCAAGTGCGCGAACGTGGTGCTGTTGGGAGCCCTTTCGAAGGGCCTGCCCTTCAGCGTCGAGAGCTGGGAAGAGCAGATAAGGCTGAAGGTGCCGCCGAAGACCATCGACATGAATTTGGCAGCCTTCCAGCTGGGGCGGAAAGCCGTCGAGGATGCCGAATGAGCTGCGCGTGAAGGACGCGGGGTGGGACGCAGACCGTGCGGCGATGTCGCCGGCGCTCGTGGGGAGGTTCGCGCCTTCTCCCACGGGCCGGATGCACGCCGGCAACATCTTCGCCTCCCTCGTCTCCTATATAGTCGCCCGCCGCAGCGGCGGACACGTCGTCCTGAGAATCGAGGACCTCGACCCCGAGCGCAGCCGCAAGCACTACATCGATGCGATCCTGAGAGACTACGACCTCCTCGGCCTCGAATGGGAGGGGGACGTCGTCTACCAGAGCGAACGCGGCGACGCCTACGAGGAGGCCTTTCAGCGCATTCGCGAACAGGCACGCGTTTACGAATGCTACTGCACCCGGGCGGACCTGCATGCCGCAAGCGCTCCTCATCGCGGGGAGAAAGCCGTCTACCCGGGAACTTGCCGCAACTTGACTGCGGAAGAGAGGGCGGCCCGAGAGGCCTCGGGGCGGCCGGGTGCCATTCGCGTGCAGGTGCCGTCGGTGAAAGTGGAGCTCGAGGACCTTTTCCAGGGGCATTACGAGCAGGTCCTCTCGCAGGATTGCGGGGACTTCATCTTGAAGCGCAACGACGGGGCCTTCGCTTACCAGCTGGCGGTGGTCGTAGACGATGCCGCGCAGGGCGTGACGAGCGTGGTGAGGGGCGTCGATCTGCTGTCGAGCACGCCGCAGCAGATGTATTTGCAACGGCT
>CAJOOG010000087.1 GCA_905236045.1 uncultured Denitrobacterium sp. | reverse complement strand
GAGGATCTCCGAGTCGGTCTTGCCGAGGCCGTTCGCGTACTTTTCGCGCACCTTTCGGAGACTCGGTGGCGGAACCGGCCGCCGCGATGGGCTCACGAGCGTGCTTATCTCCGACATCGTCCTGCAGCTCCTCTCGTACGTGGCGCAGATGGAGCGCGAGTCCATCAAACAGAGGCAGGCAGAGGGCATCGCCGCAGGTCAGGCGCGTAGCGTTCGCTTCGGAAGGCCCAGGAAAAAGCGGCCTGCGTGCTATGCGCAGACGAAAGAGTCGTATCTCGGCGGACATTTGACGAGGCAGGAGTCAGCTTCGAGGCTCAAGGTTTCCGTCAGCACTTTCGACCGGGGGCTCAAGGAAGACGTCAGCGCAGAGCAGAAAGCGCAGTAAATCTCGTTTCTGCAGGTAAACATGGTCATTTGAAACTGTCTAAACGTACACGTTTTCAAAGCCCGCAATCTTAACACTCACGTACGCCAAATTACCCCGTTCTCCGAGGAAATCGGCATCTGCGCACACTCAAAAGGCCGATTGACCGCTTCGTTCATAACGTGTACTTTACATGACTATGCATCCAGCTGGGATGGAGCCGACGCGTGAGGTCAGGCGGACAGGATGCGGTGGGTGCCCGCGCAGGAGCGGGCCGGAGGCGGCCAGGCAGGTGAATCGCGATGACCATGATCCAGATGCTGAACATGTCGTTCGACGTGTGGAGCGCGCTGTTCAACGTCATATTGATCGTCGGCGTGGTCGTGTCGAGGAGGCACAACCGGCTGCAGGCGCGCACGCTGATGCTCTCGCTGGCCGCCAACTTCGGCGTGAACGTCTTCGAGGCCTTGGCATACATCTTCCGCGGGGACGCCTCGCAGCTCGGGTGGTGGATGGTTCGCGTGGCGAACTTCGGCGTCTTCTTCTGCAACCATCTGCTGCTGCTCTTCGCGGCCATGTTCATCGTCCGCACCATCGAGAAGGACGGGCAGCCCGTGAGCACCGCGTTCAAGCGGGGCTTCGCGGCCGTCATCGCCCTGGGGGTCGTCCTCCTGGTCCTGTCGCAGGCGTTCGGGTTCTACTACGGTTTCGACGATCAGAACCGTTACCATCGCGCGGGCGGGTACGCAGTGATGCTCGCGATTTTCTTCGCAGCCATGCTGTCGCTTTTCGTGCTGACGGTCAAGAACCGCCGCCGCCTCACGCAAATCGAGCGCGCCTCCTTCTTCATGTTCGAGACGCTTCCCGCCATCGCCACCGTCGCGCAGCTGTTCACCTACGGGGTTTCGCTCACGACGTTCGCCGACACGCTGTCATTGACGATGATGTTCATGGCCTACGAGCTGGAGGTCTCCCGGCAGATCGTTGCCAACGAGCACCGGATGCTCAACGACGTGATCTCGGCACTGGCCGAGGCAGTCGACGCGAAGGACGCCTACACGCGCGGCCACTCGGGCCGTGTGGCCAAGTACTCACGCATGCTGGCGGCGCGCATGGAGTTCGGGAAGGAGGACGTCGAGCGCGTGGTGCGCATGGCGCTTCTGCACGACGTCGGCAAGATCGGCGTGCCCGACGCGGTGCTGAACAAACCGGGCCGGCTCACCGACGAGGAGTTCGACCTCATCAAGTCGCACGCTGCGCGCGGAAGCGAGATCCTCGCCAAGGTGAAGTCGATACCCGAGCTCTCCACGGGCGCGCGCTGGCACCACGAGCGTTACGACGGCGGCGGCTACCCCGACGGGCTGGCGGGCGAAGACATCCCCCTCGAGGCGCGCATAATCTGCGTGGCGGATTGCTACGACGCCATGACCTCCGACAGGGTCTACCGCGCCCACCTTCCCCAGGATGTCGTGCGCAAGGAGATCTTCGACGGCAGGGGCACGCAGTTCGACCCTCAGGTCGCTGAGGCCATGCTCGGGATAATCGATGAAGACGTCGACTACGAGTTGCGTGAAGGGTGATGGAGAAGGCGGGACGGGATTCGGGAAGCGATGGTTTGTTTGACACCAGTTGGACGGCAATGGAACAACATTGCCACTAAGCGGGAAGTACCTGATAGGGACGGCTGCCTATGGACTTTGCCCTGAAACTAGAGCGGCTCTTCATCGTCCGCGTCATCCGCACGGGCCTTGTCGGCATGATTCCCGTGCTCCTGATAGGTGCGTTTGCCCTCTTGCTGAAATCGTTTCCCGCTGCCGGATACCAGACATTCATCGCCTCGTTCGCCGGCGGCTTCCTGCTGGATCTTTTCGACTTCGTCTACAAGGCCACCTTCGGCGTGCTGGCGGTGTACTTGGCGCTGTTCGTCAGCCGCTCGTACATGAACCTCAAGGCCGACCAGGATGCCCCCATAGGGGGCGCAATGGCCTCGTCGCTCATCGCGTTCTTCATCTTCGCCGGCGTCAACGCCGAGGAGTTCAGCATCGAATACTTGGGCGTGAAGTCCATGTTCATGGCCCTCATGACGGGACTCGGCGCCTCGGCGCTGTACTCGCTGCTGTACCGTCGCACGGTGAAAGGCACCCACACGCTCCTTTCCCGCGGGGCCGACAGGAACCTCAATCGCGCGCTTTCGGCATTCGGGCCCATCGCCTTGACCACGCTGGTGTTTGCGGTGCTCAATGCGCTCATCGTGCACCTGTCCGGTGTGGAGTCGTTCCGCGACCTGATCACCCTCGCGTTCAGCCGGCTCTTCGAAGGCAGCGGGCAGAACTTCATAAGCGGCTTCTGCTTCGTGCTGCTGTCGTCGGTTCTGTGGTTCTTCGGCATTCACGGCAGCGACGCGCTCGAAAGCGTCATGCAGGAGTACTTCGTGCCAGGGCTCGAGGCGAACCAGGCCGCCATGGCGGCGGGGTTGGAGCCCACGCACATCCTGACGAAGCAGTTTTTTGACTGCTTCGTGCTCATAGGCGGTTGTGGAGCCTCGATATGCCTGCTGCTAGCGATCCTGGCGTTCTCGCGGAACCGAGGGCGGCGCAGGCTGGGGGCGGTGGCAGCGGCGCCGATGATCTTCAACATGAACGAGATCATGGTGTTCGGGCTGCCCGTCATATACAACCCCATCATGCTCGTCCCGTTCCTCGCCACGCCGCTCATCTGCTACAGCACGGCGTACTTTGCGATAAGCTGCGGGATGGTCCCCATGATAACGGGCGGGGTGGAGTGGACGACGCCCGTCCTGATAGGCGGGTACTTCGCGACCGGCAGCATATCTGGCAGCGTGCTGCAGCTCATCAACATCGCGCTGGGCGTGTTGGTGTACATGCCGTTCGTGCGCCTGCTCGACCGACAGGCCGACAGCGAGGCGGTCCTCATGTTCGAGGACTTCATGGCCTTCTTCATGAAGCACGAGATGGAGCTCTCCAGCGAGAAGGTGGTCGAGCGGCAAGACGTATACGGCGAGTTTGCCCGAGACCTCACGGCCGATCTCAGGCACGATATGAGCAAGGGCGTCAAGATGCGCTACCAGCCGCAGTTCGATTACGCGGGAAACTGCGTGGGCGTGGAGGCGCTGCTGCGGTGGGAGCACCCGGTGTTCGGGTTGCTGTTCCCCCCGATGATCGTGAAGCTCGCCGAGGACGATGGATTCCTCGCCGACCTGGAGGAGGCGATCATGCAGCGCGTGCTCGACGAGTCGGATAAGGTGGCCGACACGTTCGGCGAGGGTGTGAAGATATCGTTCAACGTCACCGGGACGACTGTCGTGACGGGTCGTTTCCTGGATTTCTGCAACCAGCGCAACGCTGAGCGCCCCTTCGAGAGCAGGAACATCTGTATCGAGGTGACGGAGCAGGCCACGCTGGCGTTCGACGAGGCGACGCTCGGGGCGCTCGGGCGTCTGCGGGCCATGGGGCTTAGGCTCGCCATAGACGACTTCTCCATGGGCCATACGTCTGTGGACTACCTCAAGGACAACCTGTTCGACTTCATAAAGCTCGACGGCTCCCTCGTGCGGGGGCTGTCAACCCACGCGAACTGCCGCGAAATCGTCTCATCGGTCACGCAGCTCGCTGACTCCCTGCATATGGATGTCATCGCCGAATGCGTCGAGACCGAGGAACAGCGCGAGACCCTTCACGAAATAGGCTGCGACCTTTACCAGGGTTGGCTATACTCGCCAGCCGTGCCGTTGGATTGATTGAGTGACAGAGCTATCGGCCGCTCTACCTCGACGAGGCGAAGGGGCTCCACAAGCTGACGAAACCCCTCGCCTGAGGCGTCGGTCTCAGGGTCCCGCCCATAATTGCACGACTCCTGCGCGAGCACATGCGGGCACAGCCCCAGGATTGCGTTGAGCTGTTCGTCGAAATTCGATGACCGCGCCCTGCCCGCCCGATGCGCGATTGGGCGCCAATGCGCACGCTTGGCGTTGGCGGTCCATGCGAGGCTGCGCAACAGCGCGTCAGGCGTCGTCAGCAAAAAGTCAGTAAAGGACGCGCTTCGGTCGGTTCGCGTCGTCGTCCAGCGTAGTATGCCATCGCATGAATGCATCCATCTACCTGCGAAAACATGTCGATGGAATCGTAAGGTGCAGCATAGCGTAGTACCAGCAACATAAACCCTGGGTAAACGTCTCAGCCACGCCCGACAGCTCGGGCGGCTCGCACGAGCATGACCGCGTACGCAAGGGCGCAAGCGCCGGCCACCGCGTAGGCGGCAGCCCACGGCAGGTTGAAGCCGATGTGCGCGCTCATGATGTAGCTCACGACCACGAACAGGTAGAACGCGCCCGGCACGAGCGCCATGGCGTAGGGCATGCGGTTGCGCGCCATGTACATCGCGATCATGGTCAGCGCGAACACGGCTATCGTCTCGTTTGCCCACGAGAAGTAGCGCCACAGCACGTTGAAGCCCTGTGTGTCGGACTTCGCCCACACGAGCAGCGCGAACACGGTTGCGAATATGGGCAGCGCCAGCTTCAGCACGTTGGCCCGGCGCGTCATGTCGATGCCAATCGCGTCGCCGAGCGTGAGGCGCAGGCCGCGCAGCGCCGTGTCACCCGAGGTTATGGGCAGCGCGATGATGCCCACGAGCGCGATGATGCCGCCGACGGGTCCCAGCATGTCGTAGGCCACGGTTCCCACCACGCCCGTCGGCGCGTTCCACAGCGCGTCGGCGTCCGCGAGCCCCTGCGCCATCGCGCCCATAGCACCGGCGGCCCATGTCATGGCGATGAAGCCCTCGGCGATCATCATGTCGTAGAAGGTGGTGCGCCCCTCGCGCTCGCCCGCGACCGTGCGCGACACGAGCGTGGCCTGCGTGGAGTGGAAGCCCGACAGGATGCCGCAGGTCACGGTGACGAAGAAGATGGGCACGAAGTTCTCCCGCATTGGGAAGCCCGCCGCGGCCGCGTCCCACAGCTCGGGCAGCTCGTAGCCGTTCGCGAACAGCCCGACGAACACGCCGACCGCCGAGAGCAGCAGGACGGCGCCGAACACGGGGTACACCCGTCCGATGACCTTGTCGATGGGCAGGAGCGACGCCGCCACGTAGTACGCGAAAATCGCTCCGTAGACCGCCCAGAGCACGGGGTTGGAAAGCGACGAGTCTTGGTGCAGGATCTGCGTGACGAATATGTCGCCCGGCGTGTAGACGAACACCACGCCGATGAGCAGCAGGAGCAGGCAGACGAACGCGGCGTAGGCCACGTAGAAGCGCCTGCCTAGGAACAGCTTGACGAGGTCGGGGGTCTGCGCGCCCCCGTTGCGGATGGATATCATGCCCACCATGTAGTCGTGGAAGGCGCCCGCGATGACGCAGCCGACGGGGATGGTCACGAACGCGACCGGGCCGAAGAGGGCGCCCTGGATCGGCCCCAGTATCGGGCCTGTCCCCGCGATGTTCAGAAGCTCGATCAGGCTGTTGCGCCACTTCTTCATCGGCACGAAGTCGACGCCGTCGCGCCGCGCGGTGGCCGGCGTCTCGTCGTCGGTCGGCTTCATCACGCGCTCGCACACGCGCCCGTACGCGAACCCGCCCACCGCGAGCACCACAAGCCCTATGAGAAACGTTACCATGCCGCCGCCTTCTTTCCGCTTCCCTCAATTGGACCACTCGCGAGCCACAGGGCAATCTTTCCGCCTATTCTCACATGCAGTTGTCCAGCAAATGTCCAACAATCATACCAGCGCTGGATCTGTCAAGGCGGCAAACGCCGAAGCCCGGATGTCCTTCGTAGGGGCCGATTACATCGGCTCGGCGGGCGGGAGTGCACCGCTCGCTGGCTTAAGGCCCGGCCCAGATGACCTGACATGGTCGACCGAGCCGGAAATCAGCTCGTGTGGGACGTTTGAGATGTTCACCCAAGGTAAACGTCTCATTGGGAGTGTGAGATCGTTGCCGCGCTTAATGGCTGGCAGAATCTAAAGCCGTAATGAGCGCCATAGTTCCGCAGCATAGTTTCGGGTTTTTGACAGTTGAATAGGTCTTCCCGATTGCGGCCGCCACGGTCAGGCTGCGTCCCGCCAATCGGATCGAGAGGGGCGCGAGGCGCCGCGCGAACGTGGGCTACCTTTTCCCTGCGAAGCTGCTCTCGGAGCTGGGCCTCCGCGGCATATGCGACGGAATCGCCGAGGAGGCGAACTTCGGCTTCGACCTGGGCGAGATCGCCGAGCACCTGGTCGTCGGCAGGATGCTTTCCCCCTCGTCGAAGCTCGCCACG
>CAJOOG010000086.1 GCA_905236045.1 uncultured Denitrobacterium sp. | reverse complement strand
GGTCGGCACGCTGGAGGCATCGTATTCGTGCGGCTCCTCGCAAGACTGCCTCTGCACGTGATTCTCTCCCACAAGACCGGGAGCCGCCGCGAGTTTGGCCTTCAGACTCTCCTCGTTCGCATCGAGGGTGCTCAGTATCGCCTGCTGAGCGCCGAGGTCGCGGATGCGCCGCGTGAGCGAGCGGGTGTCGATGCCCTCGACGGCCACTACGCCGCGCTCGCGCAAAAAGTCCGGAAAGCTCTGCTGCGAGCGCCAGCTGCTCGGCGTCGTGCACATGTCGTGGACGACCATGCCGCGCAGGGCCACGTGGTCGCGCTGCCAATCGTCCGCGCATACCCCGTAGTTTCCTATCTGCGGGTAGGTCATGGTCACGATCTGACCCGCGTAGCTGGGGTCGGTGGCGACCTCGACGTAGCCGGTCATCGAGGTGTTGAAGCACAGCTCCCCCGTGGCCTCGCCCTCGGCGCCGCACGACCAGCCGCGGTAGACGCTCCCGTCCGCCAGCACCAACGTGGCGGGCATGCGCGGCGGCTTGCTCGTGCCCGCCAGCAGCTCTTTCGAAATCTCGCTCATCGCAGTCCTTCCCGGGCAAAAAAATGCCTTGCCGAACAGGACAAGGCGCACTTGCGGCAATGAAGAAGGATTTGTGCCCCTTGTCGGTCTCTCTGTACCGCCCTTAAAAGGTTTTCGCGATTATACGCCCCAACGAGCGACCCAGGCCCCAATATGCAGATTCTTCGACTGACATCCATATTCTTATGCAGCCGCCCGAAGCAGACGACGTGAGTCTGCGATCGGGCGAGCCGGCGCCCGCCGCGGCGGTTGCCTCCCGCGGACCTCAGGCCTTGAGGAAGGCCTCCAGGCGGGGCAGGTCGCGCCTGATCTGACGCTCGCCGGCGGCATAGCTGGCCTCGAGCTGCGCCAGGTCGACCGTGTTGTTCCTCACCGCCATGTCCTCCGCGTAGAAGACGTATGCGCGCCCTTCGCGCTCGAGGGCCTCCAGCTCGTCGCAGATGGCGTTGTAGCCCGCGCCCCACAGCCGCAGCGCACGGCGCAGCTCCGGATAGCGCCAGTACCAGCGCAGCAGCCAGGGATTGGGGGAAAGCGGCTTGCGAAATCCGCGCGGGCGGGTGCGCACCACGAAGAAGCGCTCGAAGCCGTCGCGCTTCGCCTGCGGAAGCAGGATGCCGTTGCCTTCGCCCAGCCCGCCGTCGTAGCAGCACTCGCCGTCCACTTTCGCCGGCGGCATCACGATGGGCAGCGTGCTGCTGGCCCGCACCCGCAGCATCAAATCGTCGAGGGTGCGCATGTCGTCCTTGGTCCAGAAGCGCGTGCGGCCGCGGTCGCGCTCCAAACCGGCTATGGTCACCTGCGCGGGATTGCGCATGAACGTCGCCTGGTCGAAGGGGAATTCGCCTTCGGGTCGGCCCATCTCCTGATAGATATAATGCGCGTTGAACCAGCCCTTATGCTGGAGGAATTGGCGCGTGCCGTGGCTGTTCGGCACGGCTATGAGCTTGGTGAAGGAATCGCGCGAACGATCGACGTCGCGCGAGAGGTAGTTCACCGCATTGCTGCTGCCCGCGGAGACGCCGTAGACGTGGCCGAAAAACATGTTGTTGCGCAGGAGCTCGACGACAACCGCCGAAGAATAGCTCGCGCGCATTCCGCCGCCTTCGAAGATGAGCGCGACGTCGGTAATGTTGCTTTCGAGAGTATCCATGGAAGAGAGTATAAGCCCATTCTCCGAAGCAGAGGGGCCGGACGGCACCGAAAAAGGCGCCGTCCGGGCAATTGTCGCCGCGCGGACGTACCCGCCCGCGCGGCCGGCCGGCCGCGCTAGTCGCAGACGCGGCCGTCGAGCATCGTGGGCTCGCCCGCCACGTAGACGTCGGTCGCGCGGCCACGCAGCTCGGCCCCGATGAAGCCGGAATTGCGGGCACGGCTCTCGAAGTCCTCCACGGCCACGGTCCATTCGGCGTCCAGATCGAGCACCGTCAGGTCGGCGAGGCTGCCCGCCTCGATCTTCACCGGGTCCACCTGGATAATCTCGCGCGGTTTCACCGCCATCGCCCACACCACCTGCGACAGGTCCATCATCTGGGTGTTCACCAGCTGCGTCAGCACCAAGCCCACGCTGGTCTCCAGGCCCGTCATGCCGAAGCTCGCGATCTCGAACTCGCAATCCTTCTCCCAGTCGGCATGCGGGGCGTGGTCCGTCACGATGCAGTCGATCGTGCCGTCGAGCAAGCCGGCCACCACCGCCCGACGATCCTCCTCGGTGCGCAGGGGCGGGTTCACCTTCAGGTAGGTGTCGTAGGTGAAGTCGATGGCGTCGTCGGTCAAAAACAGGTGATGCGGGGTGCATTCGGCCGTCACGGGAAGGCCCTCGGCCTTGGCTTCGCGCACCATCTGCACGCCGCGTGCCGTGGTGATGTGCTGGATGTGCAGCGATGTGCCCGTAAGGCGGCAGAGCGCTATATCGCGCTGGATCTGCAGCTCCTCGCCTTCCGCGGGCCAACCGAGCATGCCCAGACGCGTGCTGCAGGCGCCCTCGTTGACCATGCCGTCGCCGACCAGGCCCTCGTCCTGGCAATGCGACATGATGACGCGACCGAACTGACGCGCGTAGTCCATCACGCGGCGCATCATGCCCGCGTCCTGGACGCCGCGCCCGTCGTCGGTGAAGGCCACGGCACCGTGCCGGGCCATATCGCCCATCTCGGAGAGGGTCTCGCCCTCAAGCCCCCGGGTGCACGAGCCCACCACGTGGACGCGGCACTTCCCTACCTGCTCGGCCATGCGCTGCACATATTCCAGCGTGAAGGCGTTGTCGATGGTGGGAGCGGTGTTGGGCATGCAGGCGACGGCGGTGAAGCCCCCATGGGCGGCCGCGCGGGTGCCGCTCGCGATGTCCTCCTTCTGCTCCTGGCCGGGATCTCGCAAATGCACGTGGATGTCCACCAGCCCGGGGACGACCACCTTGCCGGAAAGGTCGCGCTCCTCGGCGTCGGCGGCCTGCAATCCTGCGCCCACCGCGCCGATCGCGCCGTCCTCCACCAGGATGTCGACGACTTCGTCGAGACCGACCTGAGGGTCGACCACGCGTGCGTTCTTCAGCAGCTTACGCATTTTCACTCCCTCCCAACAGCAGGTACAACGCTGCCATGCGCGTGCAGATGCCCGCGTAGACCTGATCCAAGATGACCGAGCGCTCGGGATGGTCGGCCAGGTAGCTGTCCAATTCCACGCCGCGGTTGATGGGCCCGGGGTGGCAGACGATGGCATCGGGTCTCATCAGGCGCTCGCGGTCGCGCGTCATACCGAAGAGCATGTTGTACTCGCGCGTGCTGGGGAAAGGAGCCCCCTCCAGGCGCTCGCGCTGGACGCGCAGCATGTAGACCGCATCGAGCTCGGGCAGCGCCGCGTCGAGGTCGGCCGTCACGTAGTCGGCACCGAGGACGTCGGGACGCGCGGGCAGGAGCGTCTGCGGCGCGATGAGCGTGACCGTGCAGCCCATGATCTTGAGCGCCGGGACGAGGCTGCCGCACACGCGGCTGTGCCCGATGTCGCCCACGATGCCCACATGCAGCCCCTCGAGGGTGCCCTTGGAGCGCCAGATGCTGAAGAGGTCGAGCAGCGCCTGGGTGGGGTGCTGGTGCTTGCCGTCGCCCGCGTCGATGATAGCGGCGGGAGTATGCTGGCTGAGCAGGTAGGGAACGCCCGCATGTTTGTCGCGGACGACCACCAGATCGATCTTGTAGGCGTCGAGCGTCTCGAGCGTGTCGACGAGGCTCTCGCCCTTCACAACGCTCGTGGACTTGCCGCCGAAGTTGAGCACGTCGCAGGACAGGCGCTTCTCGGCCAACTCGAAGCTCGATTTGGTGCGGGTGCTCGGCTCGTTGAACATGTTCACCACGGTGACGCCCTTGAGCAGCGGGACCTTCTTGATCTTGCGCTCGTTGACCTCCATGAAGGTGACCGCCGTCTCCAGGATCTGCATGATGTCCTCGGCGGAGTACTCCGTGATGTCGATGAGATGCTTGTGGTCGAAGGCCATGCTATTCACCTCCCAAGGGAGCCGAACCCGCGCGCGAGCCCGGCTCGATACTCAAGATGTCCACTTCGCTTCGCCCGTCGACCGCCTCCAGGAACAGGCGCACGTTCTCGTCGCTGGAGCTGGGAACGTTCTTGCCCACGAAATCGGCGCGGATGGGCAGCTCGCGATGTCCGCGGTCCACCAGCACGGCCAGCTGCACGGACCTGGGGCGTCCCAGGTCCATGAGGGCGTCGAGGGCGGCGCGGATGGTGCGCCCGGTGAAGAGCACGTCGTCGACGAGCACCACGTCCAAACCGTCGATGTTGAAGGGGATCCGCGTCTCGTGCACCTCCGGCGCCAGATGCGTAAGGTAGTCGTCGCGATAGAAGCTGATGTCCAAGTGCCCGAGCGGGACCTTCGCCCCCTCGATCTGCTCTATCTTGTCCACCAGCATCTCCGCGAGAAGGTCCCCGCGCGTGACGATGCCCACCAGCGCGATGTTGTCCGCGCCGTGGTTCGTCTCGAGAATCTGGTGGGCGATGCGCGTCAGCGAGCGTTCGATTTCCACGCCGTCCATGCACACGGACTTCACTTGCGCATTACCGCTCATACACGCTCCTTTCGAATCGAGTGCGCACAAAGCGACCCGTATCGCCTGCCGCGCATCCCTTCCGGGAGCAGGCGCATCCGATGCCGGGCAGAAAAAAAGCCCGTCCATCGGACCGAGGCTTTCCAGCGCATGGCTGCATGTGAGGTGCGAGCAGCTGCAAGCCTTGTCGGTCTCTCTGTACCGCTTTTAAAGGACGGGGCCATTGTACGCGCGAGGCATTCGCTTGACAAGCAGGAAGAAGGTGAAGGCGAGGGGGCGAGGGGGCGAGGGGGCGCCGGGGCGCCCTCCCATGCGGCGTCCCCGGCCAGCCTACGCGGCGCTCGCGCGACCTGCGTATCCCACCACGCGAGCCACGAAGGTTTCCTTGCCCGCGTCCGCCGCGCCTTCCGCCCCCAACGCGTACAGGGCATCGGCGGCCACCATGCCTATGATGCTCACGGCCTGGAAGGAGGCGTCTATGTCGGTCCGCACAGATCCGTCCGCCTGTCCGCGCTCTATCTGCTCGCAGACCAAGTCCACGATGCGCATGAGCTGATCGTGCACGGCCTCCGACATGCTGCCGCCGCCGAGCCACATCTCGGAGGTGGCGAACTGCGCGAGGGCGCGTTTCTCGTAGATCATCGTGGCGAAGACCGAGAGCATGCCGGTCAGGATGCCGTGAGCGGACCCGCCCTGCGAGCGCACCTGCTCGAAGAGCGCGACGAGCTGGTCGATGGCCTCGGTCAGGACGGTGCTGGCTATCTCGGCCTTGTTCTTGAAGTGATAGTAGGCCACGCCCTTGGACACGCCGGCCGCCTGCGCTATCTCGTCCATCGTCGCGGCGGCGTATCCCTTGCGACCTATCACCTCGAAGGCGGCTTCGAGCAGCCTGCCGCGGGTGAGTTGCCCCTTCCGCGGCCGATCCGCTTTCCGCCCATCTCGTGCTTCTGCGCTTCGCGTACCCATAACAGCCCCCTAAAGGTCGAGCACCGGATGCAGGTCGTCCATCCTCACCAGGCGTTTCGAGTAGGCCACCAGAGCCGTGAGCAGGAAACAGCCCACGCCGATGGCCGCCATGACGCCCACGTCCTGCCAGACGACCGTGTAGTTCAGGCCCGTCATTATCTGGCGCATGGCCTCCACGCAATACGTCATGGGCATGAAGGGGTTCACGGTCTGGAAGAACGCGGGCGTCTGCTCGATGGGGAACGTGCCCGCGGCGCTTGTGAGCTGCAGCATGAGCAAGATGACCGCGATGAACTTGCCGGAGAAGCCGAGCGTGCTCATGAGCAGCTGCATTATGGCGGCGAAGACGAGCGCGATGAGGATGCCGAAGCCGTAGTAGCCCGCCACGTCGTCTATCTGCAGCTCGAGCGCAAACTGCAGCACCACCAGCAAAAGCAGCGCCTGAATGGCGGAGATGACGGCCAGCGGCACGTAGCTGGAGAACGCGATGGTGACGGGATTGCCGCCCGAGTAGATGAGGCGACGGTTGAGAGGCTTGAAGACGAAGCTGGCCATGAGGGCGCCGACCCACAGGCCCAGGCTGATGAAGTACGGCGCGAAGCCCGTGCCGTAGTTCTTGACGCTGGTGTACTCCTCCTCATCGAGCTTGACGGGAGCGCTCATGACCTCGGCCTTCTGCTCGGTGTTGCTGACCGTGAGGGATTCGACGCCCTCATCGAGCCCGTCGGCGAGTTCCCAGGAGCCGTCCTCGGCATCGAGGAGACCCTTCGTGAGGGTGGCCGAACCGTCCGTGAGCTGCTCGGCGCCGTCGGTGATCTGCGCGGAGCCCGTATAGGCGGAAAGGGCGCCGGAATACAGGCTCACGGTGCCGTCGGCCAGCGTGACGGTCCCCGAGGAGAGCGTATGCGCGCCGTTGCGCAGCGTGTTTGCGCCGCTCGCGAGCGAACTCGCCCCCGAGGAGAGCGAACTCGCCCCCGAGGAGAGCGAACTCGCCCCCGAGGAGAGCTGCTCGGCGCCGGCGTCGAGTCGCTTCACGCCGCTTGCGAGTTGCTTCGAACCCGCGGCCAGCTCGGAGGTCCCCGCGGAGAGCGTAGTCGCACCCGAGGAGAGCGAACTCGCGCCGCTATTCACCTTGTCGACGCCCGCGACCAGCTTGGGAGCGGAATCGTTCAGCAGATTGAGTCCGTAGACGAGTTTGTTCGAGCCGTAGATGAGGGTGTTCTCCGTGGAGGCCTCGCCCAGCGCGGCCACGGCGCCGGAAAGGCCCGCGCTCGTCTTGTCGCCGATAGTGCCGCCGTTGGCCAGGATATTAAGGCCCGCCTTCAGCTGCTCGGCGCCGTTGACCAAGGTGCCGCTGCCGCTCGCGTCGCCGATGGAGGCGATGGCGGTCGCGAGTCCGGAGGAGATGCTCGCTGCGCCGTACTTGGCCGCGTAGAGCCCGCTCGGGCTGGTCATACTGCTGCTGCCGCCGACGGCCGCGAGCTTCTGCTGGGCCGCCTTGATGCAGACGATGGCCGTCTGCGCTTCGGCGTCGTCGACGCTCTGCACCGAAGCCTGGGCCTGCGACATCGACTTCAAGGTAACCGACAAGGCGGTGCTCGATTCGGAGAAGGCGTCGGAGACGTCGGCGATCTGGCTTCTGAGCGTCTTCAGCTGCTCCTTGGCCGAGACGAGGGACTCAGAGGCGGCGGCGGCGGATTTCGCGGCCGCATTCGCGTCGTCGAGAGCGGCGTCGAGCTTGGAGGTTTTTACCTCCTTGAGCTCCGAGCGCGCCTTGTCCAACGCCTTTACCTGGGCTTTCGTCATGCCCTCGGTATCGATATCCGACAAGATGTCGAGTGCTTCCTCGGCATGCGAGCTGCCCGAGGCCTTTATGTCGGCCACGGCGTCACCGGCCGAAGACCGGGCGGCGTCCGCGGATTCGGATGCGGCGGAGAGGCTGGAGATCGCCCCGTCGAGCTGTTTGGAAATCTTGGTCAGCGCGGCGCTTGAATCCTGGACATCTTCGGAGAGCGCCGTCAGCTTATCGGAGGCGGAGGAAAGCGCCGTGGATGCCGCCGAGAGGCTCTCGGAATTCGAGTCGCCCAAAGCCACGCGCGCGGTGCGCAGGTCGGCGTTGATCGACGTGCTCGAAGAAGGCGTGCCGGGCGCATCGGAGGCCGTTCCGATGGTCGCGATCGCCGTCGTCATGCCCGAGGCGATGGCATCAGCGCCGTTCTTCGCAGCGTAGAGGCTGCCGGAGGAATCGGTCTCGGAGCCCTTCAACTGCTGCAGACCCGCCTCCATCAGGTTCACGCCGCCGAGCAGCGTAGAGCTGGAGGCATCGGAGGTCGTGCCAATGGAGCTTACGGCATCGACCAGGCCGGTGCTCGAGGAAGTGCCGTTACGCAGCTGATCCAGCCCGGCATTGAGCTGCTCGGCGCCGCTCGAGAGCTGGCTTGTGCTGGTGGGAAGCGCCGAGACGCTGCTTGCCAGCGTGGAGGTGCCCCGGGCCAGCTTGGCGGCGCCCCGGGCCAGCTTGGCGGCGCCATTGTCGAGCTGCTTGGTCTGGGCGGGTAGATTCTTCGTCGACTCGTTCAACGTGGTCGTGCCGGCGGCGAGCGTGGAGGAGGCGGAGGCAAGCGTGTCCGCCCCTCCCGACAGGCGTCCCGCCCCGGCGGCCAGCGTGCCCGCGCCGCTCTCGAGCGTGTCGGTGCCGCTGGCCAGGGCGGCGGAACCATCGCGCAGCTCGACCGCGCCGTCATCGAGGGCGAGCGTCCCCGCGACCAGCTGGTCGAGTCCGCTCGTGAGCGCGGAAGAGCCGTCGGAGAGCGTGACCAGGTTAGAGGTGATGGTATTGCTGCCGTCGTAGGCATCCGAGAGGCCGTCTGCGAGCTCGCCGGCCCCGTCGGCCGCCTCCTGCAGGTCCGCGGCCCCGTCGTTCACCCGCCCGAAGACGGTGTTCCAATACTCCTCGGCCACGGCATCGCTGATGGTCTGACGCACCGTCTTCCACACCGTGCCGCCGATCTGGCTGGCCAGCAGGTTCTGCGACTCGTTGTAGTCGATGAGCAGCTGCGCGTGCTCGGGGCTATCGCTGTCGGCCGAGGCGATAGAGGAGGTGAAGTTGCCGGGGATGGTGCAGGTCATGTAGTAGGTGCCGTTCTCGAGACCCTCTTCGGCCTCCCGGGCGCCGACGAAGTTCCACTGCAGGCCCTCGTCGTTGTCCCGCAGCTCGTCGACCAGCTCGTCGCCTACCGTGCGATACTCGCCGTCCACCTCCGCGCCGACATCCTCGTTCACCACCGCCACGGGCACCGTGTTCAGCTGCTCGTAGGGATCCAAGAACGCCAGCAGGTAAAGGGCCCCGTAAAGCAGGGGGATGATGGCGATGGCGCAGATGGCCACCTTCATGGCCGCCGATGCCGTGATGTTGTCGATCTCCGCCTTGGCGAAGCGCAGTCCCTTGGCCAACATAGCCTACTCCTCCCCCATGTACAACGCGCCATCGGCCATCTTGGCCAAATCGCGTTCGAGCACGCCGACGAGCACGGTGACGTTGCGCTCGTGGGCGAGGTTCAGCAGAAGGTTCATGATGCGCTCGGACTGGGCCTTCGCCAAATCGCTCTCTATGTCGTCGACCACCACGATGGCGGGATGGCTGACCCACGCCAGCGCCACGTAGAGGATGACGAAGCGCTTGCGGTCGAGCTCGGAGATGCGCATGCCGGCGTAGTCTTGCAGGTCCCATTCCTCTAGGTAATCGAGGACGTCCTGCTTCTTCGGCTTACGCGAATAGAGCTGGAACTCCGCGGAGAAGGCATTCGCCACGCGCTCGTTGCCGTTGATATCGTTGAGCCCTTCGAAATGGGCCATGCGGGCGCGCTTATTCACATAGCGCAGGCCCCGCGGCATCCGGCGCCCCATGATCTCCAACGTGCCCTTCGTGAAGAGCATGCGGCCCGCGCACGTGAGCAGCAGCGAGGTCTTGCCGGAGCCTTTCTGGCCGCAGATCGCGAAGACTTGCCCGGCCTTCACCTCCATATTCACACCGCTGTAGGGCGTGCCCAGAAGGTTTTTGAGCTCGAGGCCGGCGGCCTTGATGATGGTATGCCCCGCCGGCACCTCGGAGACGACCTCTCCGGGGCGGATGCGAGGAGCGCTCTGCTCGCCCGTTTCGTCGAGCTTTGTCCGCACGGGCTGGATGAGGCTCTTGTCTTCCACGAATCCCCCTAGGAATGTTTTTGACTTCACGGTCAGTTTTTTGCGTATTCTACTCGTTTTCTGACCGATGGGTCAGTTTTTTCACGCGTCTCCACATCCCCTCCCCATCGTGGCGTTGACCTGGTTTGAGGCGAGTGCGCAAGCGCGAGCCGGCCCGTGCGGTCGCGCCCGGCACGCCCGACTCGCACGGTCGCCCGCGCCCGGCTCGCCCGAGCCTTCACGCTCTTCCCAAAGTTAGGCGAAACGAACTATAATGGAGGCAAAACGGAAACGGGAGGACCCCATGGAACCATTCACCGGCATCGGCAAGCTGCGCAACATCGCGCTGGCCACCATCCTGTGTGCGGGCATGTCCTGCCCCACCTTTGCAGCCACCGGACACGCCGCAGACAACGCCACGCAGGACACGAGCAGCTCCACCTCCGACGAATCCGAAGACAAGCTGAGAGACATCCTCGACGACCTGGTGCAGGACGACGGGGAGACCGAGCAGATCGGCAAGTCCGAGACGGTGCTGGTCTATGCGGACGCCACCGGGGCACCGAAGAGCACCGTCGTGCAGAGCACGGCCAAGAACAGCGCTTCGAGCGATCAGCTCGCGGACGTGGCCGCCCTCTCCGACATCGAGACCACCGAGGGCTCGGCCACCTTCACCCGGAACGGCGACGACATCCTCTGGAACGCAAGCGGCAAGGACGTCTCGTACAAGGGCACCTCGAACGCCGAGGCCCCGATCGAGGTGCGCATCGGCTACACCCTCGACGGCGAGGCCATCTCCCCGGAGGGTCTAGCCGGCGAATCGGGGCACGTGAAGATCCGCTTCGACTTCGTGAACCGCTCCTCGCGCACCGTGGACATCGAGGGCGCCGAAGCGCAGATCTTCACCCCCTTCGCCTGCATAACGGGCATGGTCCTCGACGCCGACGCGTTCGAGAACGTGAAGGTCGAAAACGGCAAGGTGCTCGACGGGACGGAGCGCATCACCGTGGCCGGCTACGCCTTCCCCGGACTGCAGGAGAGCCTCGATATCGACCCGGAGGACTCCGAGATCCCCTCGTACTTCGAAGTGGAGGCGGACGTGGAGGATTTCACGCTCGACGCCACCGCCACCATCGTGACGCCGGGGATGCTGAACGACCTGAACCCCGACGCGCTGATATCCGAAGACGTGGAAGACAGCCTAGGCGAGCTCTCCGACGCGATGGATGCGCTCGAGGATGGAACCAGCCGGCTCTACGACGGCCTGCTGCAGCTGGCGAGCGGGGCGGCGCAGCTCGACGACGGCATGGGACAGCTGGCCGATTCGACCGAATCGCTGCCCGGGTCGGCCAAGAAGCTGGCGCAGGGCTCCTCCGAGATCTCCGACGGCCTGGAGGTCGCCGCCGCCGGCAGCAAGGATCTGGCTGCCGGGCTGGGCAGCGCGAGGCGCGGCGTGGACGAAGTGAACTCGGGGCTGAAGCAGGGCGACGACGGCTCGATCGCGAAGGCGCTGGAAGATTTGGGCGGGCAGCTGGGCGAGGCCGGCGGCAACGTGGCCGCCGCGCAGGAGGACGTGGCAGCCGCGCTGGCCGTGCTCGAGGACCTGCAGGGCTCCGAGGCGCTCGGCAAGGCCGACAAGGCCGCCGTGAAGAAGGCGATCGAGAGCCTCTCGGGCAAGAAGGGCGCCTCCGCCGCGCTGAGCGCCGCGACCAAGAACCTGGGGAGCGCGGGCGCGGACGTGAAGACGGTATCGGGATCGGTAATCGCCGGGGAGAAGAAACTGGCTGCCGCGACGGCCGCCCTCGACG
>CAJOOG010000085.1 GCA_905236045.1 uncultured Denitrobacterium sp. | reverse complement strand
GCCGACGAGGCCTCCAATGCCCTGGCGGAGGCGAAGCTGGCTGCGGCGACGTGCAAGGAGCGCTGCGACTACGCCGTGCGCATGAAGCTCGCGCGCGAGCGCAATGCGCGCAGCGCTCGGGACGCGACCGAGAGGGCGCAGCGCAACATCCGCGTGAAGGGCGCGGCTCTCGATCGCATCGACCCGCTGCTGGAGCTGTGCGGGTCTCTGGCCTCGGTCGCCCGTGCCCGCACGCAGCAGATGGAGGACGACAACAGCGCCTCGCAATCGGCAACCGCCCTGCTTCACGAGCAGGTCAACGAGGCTCGTTCGCGTGCCAAGCAGGCCCACGACGCCCTCGATGAGGTCAACGAGGCGCTCGGAGGCGCACGCGTGGAGAAGGGCAAGCTGGAGCTGCAGGTGGAGGCGGCCATCCGCTCCATCACCGAGGAATGCAAGACGCCGCTCGAGACCGCGCTGAAGCTGCCGGAGCTCGAGGACCGCGCGAGCCTGGAGGCCGAGGCCTTCAAACTGCAGCGCCGCATCTCGAACATGGGCAACATCAACCCGGATGCCGCCGAGGAGTACGCCGAGCTGAAGGAACGCCACGATTTCCTGCGTTCGCAAGTCGACGACATGTTGGCGGCCCGACGCAGCCTGCAGCGCATCGTCGCCGTCATAGACGAGCGGATGAAAGACGATTTTGTGAATACGTTCGAGCAGGTGAACGCCAACTTCAAGGAGATCTTCTCCCAGCTGTTTCCCGGCGGTCACGGCATGCTCAGCTTAAGCGATCCGGCCGATCCCGAGAACACGGGCGTGGAGGTGAACGCGCAGCCCTCGGGCAAGCGCATAACCAAGATGTCGCTTTTGAGCGGCGGCGAGAAATCGCTCGTGGCCCTGACGCTGCTTTTCGCCGTCTACCGCACGCGCAGCACCCCCTTCTACATCTTGGACGAGGTGGAGGCCGCGCTCGACGATTCCAACCTGCGCCGCCTGACGGCCTATCTGGATGCCATCCGGGGGCACACGCAGTTCATCATAATCACGCATCAGCGCCGCACCATGGAGATGGCCGATGTGCTCTACGGCATATCGATGCACTCCGACGGCGTGACGAAGGTCATGAGCCAGCGCCTCGAGAGGGCGCTTGAGCAGGCGGAAGGATAGCCTATGTTCGAGAGCATGAAGCAGGGCATGTCGCGCACGCGGCAGCGTTTCACCGAGGCGATGAACGAGCTGCTCGATCGCGGTCCCGATGTGGACGAGGAATTCTGGGAAGGGCTCGAAGAGGCCCTGATCTTGGCCGATGTGGGTGCACCCGCCGCGCTGGACATCGTCGAGCGCATTCGCTCCTATGCCACGCGCAAGGCGCTGCCCGATGCCTATGCGGTCATGGATGCCCTCGCGGACCAGATCGCGGAAGAGTTCACGGCGGGGGAGCAGAACCTCTTCGAGGAGAACCCGGTGCTGGTGCTGTTCGTGGGCGTAAACGGAGCGGGGAAGACCACCACGGTGGGCAAGATCGCCTCCGAGCAGAAGACCCGCGGGCGCAAGGTGCTCCTGGGCAGTGCGGATACGTTCCGCGCGGCGGCCATCGAGCAGCTGGAGGTCTGGGGAGGGCGCAGCGGCGTGGAGATAGTGGAGCGCGAGCGCGGAGCCGACCCGGCGAGCGTGTGCTACGACACCATCGAACGCGCGGAGGCGCTCGGAAGCGATTTGGTGCTCATCGACACGGCCGGACGCCTGCACACCTCCGACGACTTGATGCGCGAGCTCCAGAAGGTCGTGGGCGTGGTGCGCAAGCGCTCCAATATACCCGTGCGCACGGTGCTGGTGATAGATGCGACCACGGGGCAGAACGGGTTCTCGCAGGCGCGCCTCTTCGACCAGGCGCTCGATTTGGACGGGCTGATAGTGACGAAGCTCGACGGCACGGCCAAAGGAGGCATAGCGCTGGCCGTGAGCCACGAGCTGGGTTTGCCCATAGCGAAGGTGGGCGTGGGCGAGGCGCTCGAGGACCTGCAGGAGTTCGACGCCCACGACTTCGCCGCGGCGCTGATAGGCGCCGAGCCGGTGGATGCGGAAGCGGAGCCCGAGCGGGCTGCGGCGGCGAGCGAGCCGGAGCCAGAAGAGCCCGAGCGGGCTGCGGAGACGGAGCCGGAAGCGGAGCCCGAGCGGGCTGCGGCGGCGAGCGAGTCCGAGGAACCTTCGCCTGCACCCGAAGTGTCGCAGTCCGCGCCCGCCGAGCCCGCGCCGGAGCCCGCCGAGCCCGCGGGCGCACCGCAGCCCGGGGACCCTGCCGATTTCGCGGGCGCATCGCAGCCCGGGGAGGAGCCGGCCGCCGAGGAGGAGCCCAAGAAGGAAAACGCGTTCAAGCGCATGTGGAAATGGATGAAATCGTAGGAGGAACACCATGCTCGAAGGACTTTCGGAGCGACTTCAGAACATCTTCAGCGGCCTGCGCGGCAAGGGCAAGCTGACCGAAGAGGATGTCAACGCCGCCATGCGCGAAATCCGCCTGGCGCTGCTCGAGGCCGATGTCAACTTCAAGGTCGTCAAGGAATTCGTCGCCCAGACCAAGGAGCGCTGCCTCACCGCCGAGGTGCTCGATTCGCTCACCCCGGCGCAGAACGTGGTGAAGATCGTCCTCGACGAGCTCTCGCACCTGCTCGGAGAGGAGAGCACCAGCCGCATCGAATTCAGCAGCCGCATTCCCAACGTCATCATGCTCGTGGGCCTGCAGGGCTCGGGCAAGACGACGGCTGCGGCCAAGCTGGCCTACCTGCTGAAAGGCCAGAACCACAACCCGCTGCTCGTCGCCTGCGACGTGTATCGTCCCGCCGCCGCCGATCAGCTGCAGACGCTCGGCGACGAGATGGGCGTGAGGGTGTACCGCCATGACGGTGCGGACCCGGTCGAGATAGCCAGGGAGGGCGTGCAGGACGCCATCGACCATCTGCGCGACGTGGTCATCATCGACACCGCCGGCCGCTTGCATGTCGACGAGCAGATGATGCAGGAGGCGCAGGACATCAAAGACGCCGTCTCGCCGGAGCAGACGCTCATGGTCGTGGACGCGATGACGGGCCAAGATGTGGTGAACGTGGCGCAGGCCTTCGCCGAGCAGGTCGATTTCGACGGCGTCATCATGTCGAAGATGGACGGCGATGCCCGCGGCGGCGGCGCTCTCTCCATCCGCCAGGTCACGGGGAAGCCCATCAAATTCATCAGCCAGGGCGAGAAGCCCGATTCCCTCGAGCAGTTCCATCCCTCTCGCCTGGCCAAGCGCATCCTGGGCATGGGCGACGTCGTCAGCCTCATCGAGTCCGCCCAGAAGATGGAGACCGACAAGCTCGAGGCCGAGCAGGCCGAGCGCATGATGAAGGCGCAGCTGAATCTGAACGACTTCCTGGAGATGAATCGGCAGATCCGCAAGATGGGCGGGGTGAACAAGCTCGTGCAAGCGCTGCCCGGAGGCGACCGAGCGCTCTCGCAGGGGCAGGTGGACACCCGCGCCCTCGACAGGATGGAGGTCATCATCTTCAGCATGACCGAACAGGAGCGCCTGCACCCCGATGTCCTCAACGGCAGCCGCCGTGCGCGTATCGCACGCGGCGCGGGCACCACGGTGACCGAGGTCAACCAGGTGATCAAGAAATTCAACGAGACGAAGAAGATGCTCAAGCAGATGATGCCGCAGGACGACGTGCGCCAGGGCGGCAAGAAGAAGGGCAAGAAGAAGCGCCGCCCAGCCCGCGCCATCCCGGGCATGAAGGGAATGAGCATGCAGGATCTGAAGAGAATCCAGGAGATGATGGGCCAGTAGCGCGGGTCCGTGCGGAAGTTGTGGGGTCGCTTGCGCAGCCTGCCTCATCGCATTATCATTAACCACCGCTGTTTTCAGAGGGGAAGCATCCCCTAGGCATAGAAGGTATCGAAGGAGTTCAACTCAATGGTCAAGATTCGCCTCGCACGCCATGGCGCCAAGAAGCGCCCGTACTACCGCGTCGTCGTCGCCGACTCGCGTTCCCCGCGCGATGGCCGCCTCATCGAGGAAGTGGGCCGCTACAATCCCAACACCGATCCCTCCATGGTCAAGCTCGACCTCGAGAAGATCGACAAGTGGATCTCCGATGGCGCCCAGCCCACCGATCGCGTCGCCAAGCTCATCGAGATCGCCCGCGAGGAAGCCTAGGACATGGCCGCGGAAACCATCGATCTCGCGGGTCTCGTCCGCACGCTGGTGGAGCCGATCGTCGACCACCCCGAGGATTTGAAGGTGGAGCAATCCCTTCCCGCGCCGGACGATATCCTGGTGGAGATCACCGTCAACGAAGAGGATACGGGCAAGGTCATCGGCCGGCAGGGCCGCGTCATCAAGGCCATTCGCACCCTCAGTCGCGCTGCGGCGGTTCGCACGGGCGAGCATGTCGATGTGGAGATCGTCGAATAAATGAGCGCCTGGCGCCGTATCGCGCGCATTGCCAGACCGCGCAACCTGCAAGGAAGCCTCGTCGTGCAAGCTGTCGACGGGCTTCCTTTCTTGCTGTCCGAGGGCATGCGGGTCTGGTTCGTGCCGCCTGGGTCGCGCGGCCCCCGACAGGCCCGGGTCCTGGCGGTCTCGCCTCTGGGAGGCGAGACGTGGGAGGTGCGATTCGAGGGAGTGGAGGATGCCTCCGCCGCCGAGGAGCTGGCGGGATCGTGGTGTTTGGCCGCGAAAGCGGACCTGCCCCGCGATCTCGAGCGGGATGATGCCCCCGTGGGCCTGGAAGGTTGGCGAGTCGAGGACCGGCGCCTCGGAGACCTCGGGCGCGTGGCGCAGGTAATCAACGGCCCGCAGTCGCTTCTGCGCGTGGAGGGGCCGCAGGGGGAGGTCCTCATCCCCGCGGTCGAGGAGTTCATCCGCGAAATCGACGAAGAGGGACAGGTCGTGCACGTGGCCGTTCCCGAGGGCCTGGTGGGCCTCAACGATCCGAAGGCGGGCGAGTAGCATGCTCATAGAGACGCTTTCGACCTTTCCCGACATGTATGCCTCGGTCATGGGGGCGAGCATCATGCGTCGCGCCCAGGAAAAGGGAGCCCTGCGCTTCCAAGCGCACGACCTGCGCGACTGGACCCACGATCGCCATCGCACCACCGATGACGAGCCCTATGGGGGCGGGGCGGGCCTGGTCATGAAGTGCGAGCCGATCTTCGAGGCCTACGACGACATCGCGGCGGCAGGCGGGCCCAAGCCCCATACCATCTTCCTGGCTCCGGTGGGCAAGCCCTTCAAGCAAGAGGACGCGCAGCGCCTGGCGCGGGAAGAGCGGCTGCTCTTCATCTGCGGACACTACGAGGGCATCGACGAGCGAGCTTACGCGCTGGCCGACGAGCGCCTGTCTTTGGGCGATTACGTGCTCACGAGCGGCGAGCTGGCCAGCATGGTGGTCATCGACGCCGTGGTGCGCCTGCTCCCCGGCGTCCTGGGAGACGAGGCCAGCGCCCGCGACGAGAGCTTCTCCGCCTCGAGCGAGGGGCTGCTCGAGTATCCGCACTACACCCGCCCCGCCTTCTTCAGGGGCATGGAGGTTCCGCCCGTGCTGCTCTGCGGCGACCACGCCAAAGTGGCGCAGTGGCGCCGCGAGCAAGCCCTCGAGCGCACCCGCGCCTTGCGCCCCGACCTGTTGGCGTGCCCCGAGGAGCAGTAGGTCCGCCCGCATCGCGTAGTCGCAGCCGCCCGCAGCCGCGCCGGGAGCGACGGGTTTCTGTTGAGTTTATCCAACAGGGCCTTCGCATCCGCGCAAGCGGTATCATGGTCTGCTACATGCACCAACGAAAGGAGCCGCTTTGGCCAAGGGGTCCCAAGAGGGGCGCGACTCGCTGCCCCAAGAGGGGCGCAGCCCGCTGCGCAGCCTCCTGAGCTTCGTGCTCATGCTCATCGCGATAGTCGCCGCCGTCTTCCTGCTGCGGACTTACGTCATCACGCCCTACGAAGTCCCCACCGGTTCGATGGAGACCACCATCATGGCCGGTGACCGCGTGTTCAGCGAGCGCATCTCCTACTACACGCGCGAGCCCCAGGCGGGAGATGTCGTCACCTTCCAAGATCCGGAGCAACCGGGCCGCACGCTGGTCAAGCGCGTTATCGCAACCGCCGGCCAGACGGTGGAGGTGAGGTCGAAAGACCAAGGCGACGGCATGCTCTACATCGACGGGGAGGCCCAATCCGAACCCTACGTCAACGGCCTGCCCAGCTACGTTCTGCAGACCGCCGGCAACGTCAGCATCACCTACCCCTACACGGTGCCCGACGGCTGCGTGTGGGTGATGGGCGACAACCGCACGAATTCGGCGGATTCGCGCTATTTCGGCGCCGTCCCCCTCAGCACCATCAGCGGACACGTGGTGGCCACCTACTGGCCGCTCGATAGAATCGGCGCCATCAACTGAGCCCTATGCGAAGGAGAACCATGCCACAAGCCATAGCGCACGAAGGCGCACCCGCGCCCAGCTTCCAGGACATCATCATGAACCTGCAGCATTACTGGGCCGCCCAGGGCTGCACCATCCTGCAGCCCTACGACGGTGCGGTGGGGGCCGGCACCAACCATACGGCCACCACGTTGCGCAGCTTGGGCCCGGATACGTGGCGAACCGCCTACGTGCAGGGGTGCCGCCGTCCTACCGACGGGCGCTATGGCGAGAACCCCAATCGTCTTCAGTTCTACTACCAGTTCCAGGTGCTCATGAAGCCCAGCCCCGACGACATCCAGGATCTCTATTTGGGCAGCCTGCGCGCCATCGGGATAGACCCCGCCGAACACGACGTGCGCTTCGTGGAGGACGACTGGGAGAGCCCGACGCTCGGCGCGTGGGGCTTGGGCTGGGAGGTCTGGATCGACGGCATGGAAGTCACGCAGTTCACCTACTTCCAGCAGGTCGGCGGCTACGAGTGCAGCCCGGTGCCGGTGGAGATAGCCTACGGCCTGGAGCGTCTGGCCATGTACATCCAGGGGGTCGACAGCGTCTACGACATCGTCTGGGCCCGCGGCGCGGACGGCGTGGAATTCAGCTACGGCAATGTCTACCTGGAGAACGAGCGCGAATTCAGCACGTACAATTTCGAGATAGCGAACACGGACTTCCTCTTCCGCCTCTTCGACGACTGCGAGCGGGAGGCCCAGGCATGCCTGGAAGCCGAGCTGCCCCTGCCCGCCTACGACTGGATCCTCAAGTGCAACCACGCCTTCAACTTGCTCGATGCCCGCGGCGTCATCAGCGCCACCGAGCGCATGGCCTACATCCTGCGGGTGCGCGGCATGGTGAAGGATTGCTGCGGCGTCTACATGGGCAAGGTCGTGGGCCTGCCGCAGGGCGACGAGGAAGAGAAGGGGGCCTAGCATGACGAGCACGCACACCCTCGCCTTCGAGATAGGCGTAGAGGAGATCCCCGCGTTCGATCTGCATTCGGCGGTCGAGCAGCTGCAGAAGATGGTGCCGCGGGCCCTGCAGGATGCGCGTATCCCCTACGGCGGCTTCGAGGTCTTCACCGCCCCCCGGCGCATAATCGTGATGGCCTACGATGTGGCGGATGCCACCGAGGCGCTGCTCGAGGAATACAAGGGCCCTGCGGCCAAGATCGCCTTCGACGAAGGGGGCGAGCCGACCAAGGCCGCCATCGGATTCGCCCGCGGCAAGGGCCTCTCCCCGCAGGATCTGCAGCGTCGCGAGGTCAACGGGGTCGAATACGTCTTCGCCGCCAAGAGCGTGCCCGCCGTGCCCGTGGCCGATCTGCTGCCGGATGTGCTCGCCGGTTTCATCGTGAATCTGAAGTGGCCGCGCAGCCAGCGATGGGCCGCCTACAGCGACTATTTCGTCCGTCCCGTGCGCTGGATCGTTGCCCTGCTCGACCGGCAGGTGCTGCCCGTGTCCTTCGCCGGCGCGAAGAGCGGCAACGTCACCTGGGGCCATCGCGTGCTCGCCGGCGGCGCCCACGAGGTGCCCTGGGCCGCCGAGCTGCTCGACGTGTTGCGCGCGTCCTACGTGGTGCCCAGCGAGGCCGAGCGCGAGCGGATCATCCGCGATGGCGTGGAGGCCATCGAGCGGGAGAGCGGCCTGCGTGCGGAGCTTCCGCCCAAGACCCTGCTCGAGGTGGTGAACCTCTCCGAGTACCCGCAACCCCTGGCCTGCACGTTCGATGAGGAATTCCTGCAGGTGCCCGAGGAGATCATCGTGGACGCGATGCTCATGCACCAACGCTACTTCCCGCTCTACGATGCCCAAGGCAAGCTCACCAACAGGTTCATAATCGTGAGCAACGGCTCGCCCGCCTGCGCGGAGACGATTGCCGACGGCAACGAACGCGTGGTGCGTGCCCGCCTCGACGACGCGAAGTTCTTCTACGAGGAGGACCTGAAGCAGCCGCTCGAAGCCTACGTGGACAAGCTCGACGACGTGGTGTTCCAGGAATCGCTCGGCACGGTCCGCGCCAAGGCGTTGCGCCTGCAGCGTCTTGCCCGTTTCCTGGCGAAGGCCGCCGGGCTCGCGCAGCAGGATGCCGCCGATCTGGAGCGGGCGGCCTATCTGTGCAAGGCGGACCTGGTGACCAACGCCGTGATCGAGTTCACCAGCGTGCAGGGCGTGATGGGCGGCTATTACGCCGCCGCCTCGGGCGAGACCGAGCAGGTCGCTCAGGCCATCGCCCAGCATTACCAGCCGCGTTTCGCCGGTGACGCCGCGCCCGAGAGCGCGGTGGGCAAGCTGGTGGCCTTCGCCGACAAGCTCGATACCATCTGCGGCCTTTTCGCGGTGGGGCAGGGGCCCACGGGCTCCAGCGACCCGTTCGCCCTGCGGCGCGGCGCCATCGGCATCGTGGGCATGCTCGACGCGGGGCTGCCGGTCTCGCTTGCGGCGAGCGTGGATGAGGCGCTGGCGGCTTATGCGGACCAGGGAATCGTCTTCGACGTCGAGAAAGCTCGCGACGAGGTGATCGACTTCTTCGTCGCGCGAACGAAGGTCATTTTGCGCGAGGCGGGCGCGACGGCCGATGCCGTGGATGCGGTTCTGGCGGCCGGAGTGGTGGAGCCCGCCGTCATCTGCAGCCGCGTTAGGGCGCTCGAGGAGGCGCGTGCGGAAGCCGGCGAGGTCATGGCGGATTTGGCGACCGCGCACGCTCGTGCGAACAATCTGCGGGACGCCGATTTGGCCTGCGAGGTCGACGCGAGCCTGTTCGGCCCTGCCGAGGCCGCGCTCGATGCGGCCATCGTCGCGGCCGCGGCCGCGGTGCCGCAGGCCCTGCAGGCGCATGACTACCCTGCAGCCTTGAAGCAGCTCGCCGCCCTGCGCGGCCCGATCGATGCGTTCTTCGACGAAGTGATGATAATGGACGAGGACCGCGCCCTGCGGGAGAACCGTCTGCGCCTGCTGAACAAGTTCGTGGCGGTCTTCGCCGACGTGGCGGATTTCGGCAAGCTGGCGAAGAAGGCCTGAGCCGGCGAGCGCGCCAGAGGCGAATCGTGCTTGCATTCGCCGAGCTGGGCTACTAGAATCGTTGCCGCACTTTGACATGGTGGAGCCTTCGCGCTGCCCGGCAATGGGGGCGACTGGTTTCGACATAGCAGGTTTGAACCGGGGAGCAGGCCGTGGTCTCCTCGCCACGCTAAACAGGGGTACCGTCAAATTCAATTGACAAATCTTTCTCTGGGCGTCAGTACGCCCTCGCTGCTTAATTTCATTAAGCGCCGTCAAAGCGGGGATCTTCTCCCGTCCTTGCGGCGACGTCATTTCAGGGGGATGCTTCCGCGCACGTAATCGGTATGGCGCGGCGTAAGTCCGAACCGGTTGGGATGCGGCATTGTTCGTCGACGAGCAAGCGGCATCCGACATCTTTCGCCGACTAAGCCTGTAGGGCCCTGGGGAGGGTCTGGTATGGACCGGAGTTCGATTCTCCGCGCCTCCACCAAAATCAATCGGCCCGGCCCTCTCGCGTGCGAGATGGCCGGGCTTTTGCGTGGGCTTCGGGCTTGCGCGCCCGGTCGCCGGATCGTCGCATCCCCCATCGTCCGGGTCCCCAAGAGGGATTTGCGGGTATACTTTTTCCGACTGAAAGGACTCCAACGTGAAGAACGTCATCATAGCCAGCAACAACGCCCACAAGGTCGCCGAGATAGAGACCGCGCTCGACTTCGAGGGATGGAGCTTCCAGACCCTGCGCGAGGCGGGCGTCGAATCCGACCCTCTCGAGGATGCCGACACCTTTTTGGGCAATGCCCGCGTGAAGGCGCAGGCGGCTCGCGCGATAAGCGGGAAAGCGGTGCTCGCAGACGATTCCGGATTGGAGGTAGATGCGCTCGGCGGGGCGCCGGGCGTGCACTCCTCGCGCTATGCAGGCGAAGATGGCGACGATGCGGCCAATAACGCCAAGCTCTTCGCAGAGCTCGCGGGTGTCCCGGACGAGAAGAGGACCGCTCGCTTCGTGTGCACGCTCGTCTTCATCGACGAGGACGGATCCGAGACCACGGCACGTGGCACCATCGAAGGGCGCATAGGACACGAGCTGCGAGGCGACGAAGGCTTCGGCTACGACCCCCTCTTCATTCCCGATGTCCTCGGCGGCGAGCTGACGCTGGCGCAAGTGAGCCAAGAGCAGAAGAATGCCGTGAGCCATCGAGGATGCGCCCTGCGCCTGCTCCGCGAGAAGCTGCAGGAGCGCTAAGGGGGCCTCTACGCAGATGCTCGACCGCGAGAATCGTTTCCTGTCTCCGCCGTATGCTTCTTTGGACGCTTGCCGGACATTTCTCCATTTGATGGAATATGGGGCGGGGAGCAACGTATGCGCGAAGAGCTTTTGCTATACTGTCTCGCGCTGTTGAGAGACGGGACGTGGCGCAGTTTGGTAGCGCGCTTGCTTTGGGAGCAAGATGTCGCAGGTTCGAATCCTGTCGTCCCGACCAGCTGCCGACATAAGCGGGTGTGGTTCAATGGTAGAACTGCAGCCTTCCAAGCTGCTAACGCGGGTTCGATTCCCGTCACCCGCTCCAAACGAAAGCAAGAATCCGCCTCCGGGCGGATTCTTTTTCGGGCTCGGGAGTCGGCGCTGATGCGGATAAGCAGGTTGCCCACGTCGGAGGGAGACGCGGGTGCGGGGTCGACGCCGCGCGGCGCGTCAGCGGGCGCGCGGATGAGCGGCCAAATACTCCTCGCGTATGTGCTGACGCTGGACGTGGGTGTAGATTTGCGTGGTGCCGATATCGGCATGGCCGAGCATGTCCTGGATCACGCGCAGATCGGCTCCGCCTTCGAGCATGTGGGTGGCGCAGCTGTGGCGCAGGCTGTGGGGATGAAGATCCGGGATGCGGACGCGCTCGCCCGCCCCTTTCACCAGATTGAAGACGCTTTGCCTGGTGAGGCGCCCGCCGCGGGCGTTCAAGAACACGGCCCCCGTCGAACGGCGTGCATGGCTCTCCAGCTCGGGGCGTGCCTCCTCCAGGTAGCGCCCAAGCGCCTTTTGCGCCGCGCCCGACAAGGGCACCACGCGCTCCTTGCCGCCTTTGCCCAGGACGAGCAGGTACCCTCCCGACATATCCACGCGGTCCACGTCGAGTCCCGTGAGCTCGCTCACGCGCAGCCCGCAACCGTAGAGCACTTCCAGGATGGCCCGGTCGCGCAAACCGCGCGGGTCTCGGGCATCGAAGCTGTCTATCATGCGGCAGACCGTGTCGATGGAAAGGACGTGCGGCAGGCGTCCGGGTTTCTTCGGCAGGGCGACCATATCCGCCGGATTCTCGTCGGAGAAGTTCTCGCGCACGAGGAACTTGTGGAAGCTCTTCACCGCGGAAAGCGCGCGGGCCACGCTTGTGGCGGACAGCCCCAGAGCGTTCAGCAGGTAATCCTCGAAGGCAACGACATCGGGACGGTTGATGTCGCGAAAAGCGCGAATCCCCCGGCGCTGCGAGAGCGTCTCGGGGAGCTGCTCGCATTCGTAGTCCGCTTGCAGGAAACGAATATAGCGCCGCAGGTCGCGTCCGTATGCCTCGACCGTGCGAGGTGAAGAGCCGCGCTCCACGCGCAGGTACGAGAGGTATTCTTCGAGTAGATCTTCCATGCGGACAAGTGTAGCACCCGCCCGCGCCCGCCGCCCGCGCCCGCCGCGCCCG
>CAJOOG010000084.1 GCA_905236045.1 uncultured Denitrobacterium sp. | reverse complement strand
CCGCCTCCACCGCCGCACGGCCGGCCCCTCTCCGGACTTGCTCACGCTCATGCCCGATTATCTCGAAGGGCAGACGCCCGTCTCCATCGCCTACCTGGCCGCCCAGGCGCTCGGGCGCCAGGATCCCCATCTGCTCGACAGCGAGCATATCGCCGCGAAGCCCATCCCGGTAGAGGCCCACGTGCGATCCATCTACGCCCGGCTCGAAACCAGGCGCCGCCTGCGCTTCAGCGATCTCGTCACGCCGAAGACGCCGGCCCCGCTCGTCGTCGTCACCTTCCTGGCCGTGCTCGAGCTGTTCAAACGGGGCGCCATCCAGGCCCGCCAGCCCAAGCCCTTCGGCGACATCGAGCTGGAGTACATCGAAGGCGCCCCCTCGCCGTTTCCCCAGGCGGAGAACGCGGCGCACGCCGCCGGCGACGGCGCGGCCGTCCCGCCTGCAGCCGCAGCCGTCCCGCCCGCGCAAGAAGAAGGAGTCCCGCATGTTTGAAGGGTTGCAGCCCCAAGACCTCGAAGGCGCCATCGAGGCAATGCTCTTCGTCACCGACCAGCCCGTCAGCACCATCACCCTGGCCGACATGCTGCAGGTCGATCCGGCCGAAGCCGAGCTTGCGTGCGGGCGCCTGCGGATCGGCCTCGCGCGGGCCGACCGAGGCATTCAGCTTACCGAGGTGGCCGGCGGCTGGCGCCTGGCGACCAGCGCGAAGTATCACGAGCTGCTCGAGAATTACGTGCTCACCTGGGATACTCGCAAGCTCTCCCAGGCCGCGCTCGAGGTGCTGGCCATCGTGGCCTACACGCAGCCCGTCACGCGCGCCGGCGTGGCCAACGTCCGCGGCGTGAATTCCGACAGCTCCATCAACTCCCTGCTTGAAAAGGGCCTTTTGCGGGAGGCCGGCGTCGAGCAGAGCCCTGGAAACCCCACGCTCTACGCCACGACCAAGGCCTTTCTGGAGAAGTTCGGCCTGCGCAGCGTGGATGACATGCCCTCGCTCGAGGATTTCGCCCCCGACGAGCAGACCCGTGAGCTCATCCGCACGCGCCTGAGCGCCACGCGCGGCTATATTCCGCCAACCCGCCCCGAGCGGGAGGCCGAAATCGCGCAAGATGCCGAAGCTCGCCCGTCCGACCCACTGCAGCAGGCGATGACGGAGGCCCTGGCGCAGGCGGCAGGCACGGTCGAGAAGATAGACTTCGACGATCTGGAATTCGAGCAGTAGCCCGCACGAGCGAGGCGACCGAGCGGCCCGCAAGAGCGCGGCGGCCGAGCGGCCCGCAAGAGCGCGGCGGCCGAGCGGCACCGTGCACGAGCGGCGGTCTAGATAGGAGGAGGCCCCATGGTCGGACGGAGAAGCGAACGAGCCGGCGGGCCGAAAGACGCCGGCCAGGCCGGGCAGGCGAAGGACCTGGTCCGCTTGCAGAAGTTTCTGGCACGCGCCGGGGCGGGGTGGAGCCGTCGCGCCGCCGAGGACCTCATCACCGCCGGCCGCGTTGCCGTGAACGGCAAGGTGGTCACGAAGCTCGGCACCAAGGTGGACCCATCCTGCGATACGGTCGAGCTCGACGGGCGCGAGGTGTCCATGGACGCCTCGCGCGTCACGCTCGCCTTCAACAAGCCCTTCGGCGTGATGACGACCATGTCCGACCCGCAAGGCCGCGAATGCGTGGCCGACTACATGCCCCTCGATCTCTATCCCGGTCTCTTTCCCATAGGACGTCTCGACCGCGATACCACGGGGCTTTTGCTCTTCAGCACCGACGGCGAGCTCGGAAACCTCTTGCTTCACCCGCGCCACCACGTCGAGAAGACCTACGTGGCCAAGGTGGAGGGATGCCCCGACCGATATGCCCTCGACGAGCTGCGCAAAGGCGTCCTCATCAAGGAGAAGACACGCGATTTCCTCACGGCTCCCGCCAAGGTGGCGCTCGAAGAGGAAGGTGAGGGTTTCGCCGTCCTGCAGATGACGATTCGCGAAGGCCGCAACCGCCAGGTTCGCAAGATGTGCCAGACGGTCGGCCATCCCGTCCTGTCCCTCGAGCGCATAGCCTTCGGCCCCGTCCGGCTGGGAGATTTGGCCCCGGGAGCCTGGCGTCTGCTTACTTCCGAAGAGGACCGTGCCCTTCAATCCCGCAGGCCAAGCATCTAATGCTATTATGGGTGGCATGGATAACCGCTTCGACAGAATCGCAATCGTCGGCCTCGGCCTCATCGGCGCCAGCATCGCCGCGGCCCTGCGTCACGCGCTGCCGCAGATTCGTCTCTTCGGTGTCGACACCGACCCGCGCACCCGCGAAATAGCCCTTTCGCGCGGTTGGGTGGATGCCGCAGCCGCGCCCGCCCCCCAACCTGCGCCCGACCACTCCTTCCGCGACTTCATCCAGAACGAGGCCAACCTCGTCATCCTGGCTATTCCCGCCGACGCGGCGCAATCCTACTTCCAAGATCTCGTCGCCTGGGACTATGCCGGCCTCATCACCGATGCCGCCAGCACCAAGTCGCGCATTTGCGTCCAAGCTGCCTCCACGCTGCCCGACCCCGCGCAATTCCTCCCCGGACACCCCATGGCCGGCTCGGAAGTCAACGGCATCGAAGGCGCCCGCGCCGACCTCTTCGAGGGCCAGCATTGGATTCTCTGCCCCAACGCCGACACGCGCCCCGAGGACTTCACCGATCTTCACGACCTGCTCAAACGCATCGGCGCCCGCGTCGTCAGCCTCCCTCGCGAGGACCACGACCGCGCCATCGCGCTCATCAGCCACGTTCCCCACTTCACCGCCTCCGCCCTCGTCGAGCTCGCCGCCCGCCATGCCGATCGCCAGCAGGCGCTTTTCCGCCTGGCCGCGGGCGGCTTCAAGGACAGCACGCGCATCGCCGCGGGCTCGCCGGAGTTGTGGACGGGCATCGCCTTCGACAACAAGACGGCCCTTGTGGAAGGGCTCGAGGAAATGCGCCAGATCATCGACGAATACCTCCGGGCCCTCGAGTCCGATGACGCCCCGGCCCTGCAGCAGCTCCTCGATCGGGCCGCCCGAGCCCGTCGTGGCATTCCGCGCCAATGGCTGCCCGCCACCGAGAGCCTCTTGGAGGTCCGCATCCCCATGCGCGATCGCAAGGGCGTCGTGGCCGAGGTCACCACCATCGCCTCGCAGGTCGGCTGCAATATCCAATCCATCGAGATAGACCACGTCACCTCCAGCAGCGCCGTGCTCAGCATGGTTTTCACCGATGAAGGCGACGTCGGCAAGCTTTCCACCGAACTCATCGGCGCGGGTTACGCCGTGTCGCTTTCCCCTCTCAGCGTGAAGGAGTAGAAGAACATGTCACAGGCAGAACCGACTCGCATCGAACCGCTGCCGAGGCCCCTTTGCGGGTCTATCCGCGTTCCCGGAGATAAATCCATCTCGCATCGCGC
Organism: uncultured Denitrobacterium sp.; assembly: GCA_905236045.1. Classification (GTDB taxonomy): domain Bacteria; phylum Actinomycetota; class Coriobacteriia; order Coriobacteriales; family Eggerthellaceae; genus Curtanaerobium. Next base: position 32,276 of record CAJOOG010000084.1, on the reverse strand, counting down.
GGTGCTCTTCAGCGCCATGGCCCAGGGGACCAGCCGTGTGCGGGGCCTGCTCGATTCCAAGGACGTCCGGGCCAGCATCGGCGCCGTCTCGGCCCTCGGGGCGAAGGTCGATCTGGAGAAGCAGCCGGACGGAAGCCTGGCGGGCGAGATCCGCGGGTGGGGGGAGGAAGGACCCGCGCAGCCGCAGGAGCCCATCGATTGCGCGAATTCCGGCACCACCGCGCGTCTGCTCATGGGCGTGCTGGCCCCTTGGCCCATCCGCGTCACTCTCACCGGGGACGATTCGCTGCGCGGTCGTCCCATGCGCCGCATAACCGCTCCCCTTATGAAGATGGGTGCGCAATTCGAGCCCGCGGGCAGCGAGACCCTGCCCATAACCATCATCGGCGACAGGGACCTCAAGGCCGTAAGCTACGAGTCCCCCATGGCCTCCGCCCAGCTCAAGACCGCCGTCTTGCTCGCGGGTCTCGGCGCCGAAGGCGAGACCATGGTTACCGAGCCCGCCATCTCGCGCAACCACACCGAGCTCATGCTGCCTGAATACGGCGCGACCACCACGGCGGGAGAGCGCACGGCCAGCGTCGAAGGTCCCTGCACGCTGCAGGCGACCGAGGTGCTGGTCCCCGGCGACCCCAGCAGCGCCGCCTTCGCCGTCTGCGCGGCCATGATGAAGCGCGGCTCGCAGATCCAGGTCGACAACGTCTCCCTCAACACCGCCCGCATCGGCTTCACCCGCACGCTCGAGCGCATGGGGGCCGACATCGAGCTCATCCACAAGGGCTCGGCGGGCAAGGAACCCTACGGCTCCATCCATGCGCGCTACAGCGATCATCTCGTGGGGTGCGAGGTGCCGGCGGACAAGATCGCCTCGGTCATCGACGAGATTCCGGTCCTGGCCCTTGTCGCCGCCCACGCGCACGGCGTCACCGTCTTCCGCGATGTCGCGGAGCTCAAGGTGAAGGAGAGCAACCGCCTGCAGGCCACCAAGGAGGGTCTGCTCAGTCTCGGCGTCGAATGCTGGACGCATGGCGAGGACCTCTTCATCCAGGGCGACCCGGACCTGCACGTGCCCGAGGGCATCGTCTTCGACTCTCGAGGAGACCACCGTCTGGCCATGACGTGGGCGCTCGTGGGCCTGTGCCACAACGCAGGCGTCGAGGTAACCGATTTCGCCTGCACGGCGGTAAGCTTCCCCGATTTCCTGGACACCCTGCAGGGCGCCTGCTGAAGTCCTCGGAAAGGAACTCCATGATAGTCGCAATCGACGGGCCTTCGGGCGCGGGTAAATCAACTGTGGCATCGGCCGTGGCGCGCGAACTCGGTTTCGCGAGCCTGGATACGGGCGCTATGTATCGGGCCGTCGCCTGGCGGGCGCTCGAGGACGGCTCGGATCTCTCGGATGGGGACGATCTCGGCCGCATCGCGCGTCAGCACGAGATAGCCTTCCTGCCCCCCGCCTCCCCGGATTCGCCGCAGCGCGTCCTCTTCGGCGGGCGGGACGTCACGCAGGCCATTCGCACCGCCCGCATCGACCGCTCCGTCTCGCAGGTTTCCGCCCACCCCCAAGTCCGCGCGGCGCTCACTCTCCAGCAGCAGCGCATCGGCCTTGCGGGCGACTACGTGGTGGAAGGCCGCGACATCGGTACGGTCGTCTTTCCCAAGGCGGAGGTGAAGGTCTTTCTCACGGCTTCGGATGTCGAAAGGGCTCGCCGCCGCGTAGAGCAGAACATCGCCCGTTCGACGGGCAGCACCGACCTCGCGGAGGTCCTCGCCGATCTGCGCAAACGCGACGAGCTCGACAGCGCCCGCGACGCGGCTCCGCTGTGCGCCGCGCCGGATGCCTGCGTCATCGACTCCAGCGAGCTCACCGTCGAAGAAGTCATAGATCGGATTTGCACGATGGCCCGCGCCGCGGCACAGTAGAATGGCGAGCGGGGCGTGTCGGCGCGATTCGCGGCCCCGCGAGCGACCCGCGACCAAGCGTCCCGCGGAACCGGATGCCCGCGGAATCAAGGCGAAAGGAAGGCACATGCGCCAGCCGGAAGAGATGATGGATTCGACCTTTCTGGGCGAGAAGCGCGAAAACGAGATTCCCCACGGTCTCGCGCACGTCCTCTGGTTCCTCGTCGCCTTCGTCCAAAAAGTTATCACGCGCTATACCGTCCACGACCGCAACCGCGTACTCGACCTGCAGTCCTCTTCTGGCGCCGTCATTGCCTGCACGCATCATTCCTTCCTCGATGTTTCATTCATCTGGTGCTCGCTTGGCTTGGGGCATTATCCCCGCATGATGGCCCGAGATACCCTTTTCCGAAAAAACGCCCTTATATCGCAAATTATGGCGCGTTGTGGCGCCTTCCCGGTCACGCGCGACTCCGCCGACCGTACATCGGTCAAAAGGGCGGTAAAGATGCTTAAAAACAAGGAAATCGTCTGCATCTTCCCGGAGGGCACGCGCCGCGGCAAGACGACGTTCCCCCCGACCCTGCACGCCGGGGCCGCCCTCATCGCCCGTATGGGCAAGTCTCCGCTCGTGCCCGCCTGTGCGCGTAATGCGGAGAAGGTGAAGGAGGAGGGCAAGTTCCTCCGATGCCCTCACGTGGATGTGTATTTTGGAAATCCCGTCTATCCTAAGGACTTCGACTTCCTTCCCAAGGAGGACCGCCTGCAGGGCTGCATCTGGTACACGATGCGGGAATCCTTCGCGCTGCAGGAGGGCTGCAAGCCGCAAGAGGTCGACATGGCCGCTCTCTTCCCGGATTCGAAGGACTTCGCCGAAGTTTTCGCGCAAAGGGAGGAGGAGGTGAAGCATGCAGGTTGAGCTGGCGAAATGCGCGGGATCCTGTTACGGGGTCCAGCGTGCGCTCGATATGGCGCTCAACGCGGCCGAGGGTCCTCGTCAGGTCCAGACGCTCGGCCCGCTCATCCACAATCCGCAGGTGGTGGCACGCCTGGAAGAGCGCGGGGCGAGCGTGGCTAAGACCCCGGAGGATATCCATGCGCAGAGCGTCGTCATCCGCAGCCACGGGGTAACGCCTCAGGTTCGCGCGGCCGTCGAGGCGAAGGGCGTTGAAATCCTGGATGCCACGTGTCCGCACGTGCTTCGCGCTCAACGTGCCGCCAGCGATCTCGCGCGGAAGTGCGGCACCGTCCTCGTGGTGGGGGAGCGCAGCCACCCCGAAGTGGAGGCCCTTTGTACGTGGGCGGAGGCGGCGGGGGCCAAGGCGATAACGGTTTCTTCAGAAGAAGAGTTACCCACCGAATGTTCCGAGCCGGTCGGGATCGTGGTCCAGACGACGCAGCGCCGAGCCGTCCTCGACGAGGTGCTCTCCCATCTCCACTCTCGCGGAATCGCCTTCGAGCTCCGGGATACCATCTGCGAAGCCACGCACGACAGGCAGCTCGCCGCCGAGGAGCTTTCCCGCAGAGTCGATGCCATGGTCGTCATCGGGGGGCGCAATAGCAGCAATACGACGCGGCTCTACGAGATCTGCGCCGCCGCGGCTCCGCTCGCTTTCCATGTGGAAACCGCCGAGGAGCTGCGTCCCCGGGATTTCGAAGGTCTACGCTCGGTCGGCGTCACCGCCGGCGCGAGCACCCCCGAAGACCTCATCCAATCTGTGGTCTCGTTGCTCGAATCCTGGTAGGCCCCGCGCCTGTGGTATCCTTCACCACGAAACAGGAGGAAACGCCATGGCACATCATCTCGTCGCGGTCGTGGGCCGCCCGAACGTGGGCAAGTCCACTTTCGTCAATCGCATCGCCGGCACGGGCGACGCCATAGTCCATGAGATGCGCGGCGTCACGCGCGATCGCAGCTATCACGAGGCCGATTGGAACGGCTGCGATTTCACGCTCATCGACACCGGCGGCATCGAGATGGGCGAGGAAGACGCCTTCCAGGCCAGCATCCGCGAGCAGGCCTTCGAGGGCGCGCGCGAGTGCGATGTCATCATTTTCCTGGTGGACGGGCAGACCGGCATAAACGCCGACGACGAGGAGGTCGCCCGCATCCTGCGCAAGGGGGCCACCCCCGTGCTGCTCGCGGTCAACAAGATGGACAACCCCGCCGACCAGTCCGCCATCTACGAGTTCTATAGTCTGGGCCTGGGAGATCCGTGGCCCATAAGCTCCACTCATGGCATCGGGACGGGGGATTTGCTCGATGCGCTCGTCGAGGAGCTCGACCGCATCCCTTTGCGCGAAAGCTCCGAAGGCGACGAGATCAACGTTGCCATCATAGGGCGCCCCAACGCTGGCAAATCGAGCCTCACCAACATGCTCTCGGGCGAGGATCGCTCCATCGTAAGCGACGTCAGCGGCACCACGCGCGATGCGATAGACACGGTCGTGCACCACGAGGGCAAGGCGTATCGCCTCGTGGACACCGCCGGGCTGCGCCGCAAAAGCCAGATCGACCACAGCGTCGAGTATTACGGCTTCGTCCGCAGCATGCGGGCCATCGACCGCGCCGAGGTGGCGTTGCTCATGATAGACGGCACCTTGGGCGTCACGGACCAGGACCAACGCGTCGCGGGCTTCGCGGCCGAGCGGGGCTGCGCGTTGGTGGTGGTCCTCAACAAGTGGGATGCGGTGGAAGGCGGCCCGGAGAAGGAGCGCATCCGCGAGCAGGTGGAGGAAAAGCTCCATTTCGTCGGCTATGCGCCGGTCGTGGCCGTCTCGGCCCTTACCGGCAAGAACACGCAGAAGATCTGGGCCCACATCGACGCATCCTTCGAAAGCTACAATCGCCGTGTGCCGACCAACGCCCTCAACACCTGGCTGACCGACGTACGCGATTTCGGGCACACGGTCACGCAGGGGAAAAAGCTGCTCAAGCTCAAGTTCGTCACGCAGACCTCCGTGCGTCCGCCGCAGTTCACGTTCTTCGTCAACCACCCCGAGCTCGTGAGCGACCAGTACGAGCGCTATCTCGAAGGACGCCTGCGCAGGCAATTCGCCTTCTCGGGTACCCCCGTGCGCATGAAATTCAAACGCCGCGACTAGAATAACCCTCGTACTCGCCGCCCCGAGAGAAAGCATTCCCGTGTCTCCCATCCTCGCCCTCCTCATCGTCGCCCTCGTCTCGTTCGCGCTCGGCTCTATTCCGAGCGGCGTGGTAGTCGGGAAGCTCGGCTACGGCGTGGACATTCGCAAGGTGGGTTCGGGCAACATCGGCACGACCAATGCCTTCCGCGCGATAGGGAAGGTGGGGGGAGCCATCGTCTTCCTCCTCGATTTCGGCAAAGGCGTCCTCTCCGGTGTTGCCGCCAACCTGGTGGCACAGGCGGTGCTCGGCGAAGGGGCATCTCTTTCTGTGGGTGATTTCCTGGCCGTGGCCTTCGGCTGCTGCATTTGGGGCCATATCTTCAGCCCCTGGCTCGGCTTCAAGGGCGGCAAGGGCATTGCCGTGGCCGTGGGCTGCCTGTTCGTTACGTTCGGCCCGGTGGGGGCCTTAATCGAGCTCGCCGCCTTCATCGTGGTGGTGGCGTTGACGAAACACGTGAGCGCCGGCAGCATCACTTCCGCCGCCCTCTGTCCCGCATTCGCCGCCTATTTCTTCTGGGGCGACTGGCTCGCCTGGGCAGTATGCACGGCGGCGGCGCTGACGGTTATATGGGCGCATAGGGAGAACATAGCCCGTCTGCGAAACGGGGAAGAGCGCAAGCTGGGGCACTAGCGAACCGGGCAGCTGATAAGGCGGCCCGGCCGTTCGGCCGGAGTCTACTTGTTCTCCTTCTTGAAGGACTGCACCTTGCAGGAGCCACCGCAGAACTTGCGAATCTGCCCGCGTGCGTTGATGCTAATGAAAGGCCTTCCGCAGTAGCGGCAGAGTCCTATGCGTCCCTCGCTCATCTGCAGGGCGAGCAGGTACCACAAATCGGTTATCTTCGAGTCGCTGCGGACGACCAGCTGATCGGCCACCAAGCGCAAAGACGTCCCTGCCAGGTGGTAATTAACGATATCCCTAGAACAATCGTCAATAACCGATTGGATACCCGGCTTCTGCTCTCTGCTATAGCTGCGCTTCCAGGTCATCATGCCCTGGCTTTGCGAGAGCGTCTTCTCTTCGTTCGAAAGAAGAAGGGGAGTAGTCTTGCGGTACTGCTCTTCGGCAAGCAGAAGCCATTTACGGTATTCGTTGCTCTTGATTAACGGCAATTTATACTCTGCCGTTATGTCGTTTGAAGCCGACTTTCCCATAGGCAGAATAAGGTCGAAGCCGGGTATAACGGAAGGGGTCATCGTTGCCGTTTTGGGATCGAACGCCGTGTGCTTGGAGAGATCCTGCGAGTGGTTGGCCCAGTAACGAAGTCGCAGGACCGTGTGCATCAGAGTCCGCAGGCTGTCGAGCAGCACCTCTCCGTATTCAGCGGTTCCCGCATTGCCGGGACGAGCGAAGCCATCGCCGAACAAGTCGGTGGCTTCTAAGAACTTCTCTCTAAGCGGTTCGCGCTTTGCCTCGGTATTCGCCTCTATAATGAGAGTAACGGTTTCATAATCGGGAATGAATCCGCTCTCTTCAGCCATGAGGCTTATATCACTCAAGGGCAGAGGGGCCAATCTTTTCGCAGCCATGTTCTCTCCTGAAACGACTACCTATCCGTAACGCTATAACGCTAAAGATTTTAACACATAATTACTAACGATTAGGTGTTATTCTTTTCTTAACTGGAGTATACTAACTCCTATCACGATATAGCCGTTTCTCTAGCACGAGGGGAGTAACCATGAATTGTCCTAATTGCGGCATGCCTTTGGGAGACGACGATTGGTTCTGCCCCTCCTGCGCGACCTCTTTCACGCCGGAGCAGGTTTCCGCCCAGCAGAAGGCCGAAGCCGAGCGCGTTCCCAGCTCCCGTACCGGCAGAATTCTCCGAGCGCACGAGATCTACGCCCCTGCGCCTAGGCAGCCCCGCTGGCCCCTTTTCGTTTCCGGGGCGGCGGTCGTCGTCGCCCTCTTCGCGGCCGGCGTCGCCGGCGGCCTCATCCCGGCCGGCGGTTCCACCGCAACGAATTCGTCCTCTTTGGAAACGTCGAGTCAGCAGGTGGAGATATCTTTGTCCCAGAGTTCGGACACCGTACGCTCTTCTCTGAGCGACCCCACGGTCTCCCGCCTGTCGGGCAAGACGCCCGGGGCGATAAAGCTCGACGACTCCGCCGGGCAGGCGACGCGCTATCTCGTATATGCGCAGAGCCTCACTTGGCTCGATGCCCAGGAGTATTGCGAATCCCGCGGAGGGCACCTGGCCTACCCCAAATCTCGTGCGGACTGGGACGCCATGCTCGCCGCCTGCGAGCAGGCGGGTGCCGCCCGCGTCTTCTGGGTGGGGGCGAAAAGGGACGTGAACGGTACGTTCAGGTGGATCGACGGCACGGAGGTCGATGAGTATATCTGGGCAACCGGAGAGCCCAACAACGAGCAAGCGCAGGAAGACTATGCTGCTATCCTCGTGAATTCCCAGGGCAAGGGCCTCTACGATGTGCAGAACGACCTCGCCTCCTACTATGCCGACGAGTACATGGGCTTCATCCTGGAGCTCGATTGACCTCGTCGGGGGAAGTGCGGGGAACTGGTGAACATATGCGGTCCTGCTATTTCGGCAGGTAGGCACTAGGGAAAGTGTGATACTATGCAAGCGCGTCTATATGCAGCCCCTTTCGGTCTGCACAAACGCAGCATAAACAGAGTAGATAAACAGTAGTTTGACGCATGAACAGGTGGTAGCAACCATGGCCGCTACGAGGCAAGCGAACTTTCGCCTCTCCGAACACCACATCGAGCTCATCAACACCATTTCCGAGCAGCAGGAAATTACCAAGGCTGCCGTGGTGGAGCGCGCGGTGGATTTGCTCTGGGAGGATCTGCAGAACGAAAACTCGCCGAAGACCCCCGCGCATGCGGCCCCGTTGCAAGCTTCGGCCCCCGTGGCCGCACAGCCTGAGCCCGCCCCGGCCCCTATGGCTCCGGCTGCGCCCGCGGTGCCTGCATCTGCACCCGACTCCGAACCTGCGCCCACGACCATCATCACGCGTGGGAAGGTAGAGCGCCGCTCCAGGGAATCCGCCCATGAAGCGCCGAGCGCGCCCGCGCCCAAGGAAACGAAGGCGGTACCTTCCGCCCCCGTCCCCGCACCTGCGCCTGCGCCGAAGAAGGCCAACCCGCCCGAGGTGCAGAATATCGTCCAGACGGTTGCGAAGGCCACGGCCAAAGCCTACAAGGACAAGACGGACGCGTTGGAGGCCTCTCTCTCGAAGGAGATTCAGTCCCTCAAGACCAGCGTGGAGGAGAAGGACGTTCTCATTCGAGAGCTCCGCTCCCAGCTGGGCATGGCCCAAGACGACCATGCTTCCACGCGCGAAGAGGCGATTCACGCGATAAAGGCCATGAGTCTGCTGCCCGAGGTAACGGACAGCGTGAAGCAGCAGGTGGCATATGCGCGCGATGCCGGCAGGGAAGAGGGAAGGCGTGAAGCTGCGAAAGACGTCGAGCAGCGCATAGCGGACGCCCGCGCCGCCGGCTACGAAGCCGGCCGTCAAGAGGTCGAGGTCGATGTCGACGCCGTTGCAGCGGAAGCCCGCAAGTCCGGCGCCTTCAACGAACGCGCGAAGATCGCCAACATGCAAGGTCTTGTAACAGGCGAGAAGCGCCGCTACCTCCGCGTCCATGTGACGATGTAACACCCCAACTCTCTTTTTGAAAGAAGCCCGAGGTGCATGCGCGCATGCACCTCGGGGCGATAACGCGGGGCAGCGTGCACGCTACGCTGCCCCGAATCGTATTTGCCGAGAATATGGTTCTGCAGATCCGGCAAACGAGCGATAACGACAAAATGACTATTCCACTTTTGACGAGAAGCGCATCAAGGAATCTTGTCGAATCAATTTTGTCGAACGAAGTCTGTAAGAGCGAGCGATAACGACAAAGTTCAAATAACTGAATTAAATATCGACTGATAGCAGGTGCTATCAATTACTTAAGAGCATAGGTGATAGCAGAGCAGAAAGCGCAGATGGAAATAATATAGCAAGCTATACCTCGCAATGAATTCGAGGAACCGGATAACGCTAAAAGAAGCTAACCGTAACAATCTACAAGAAGGTTATCATCCAAAGCAGACTCCATCCGCGACTCGGATCGTGGCGGGGATGTCGAGCAGCATTACGCATTCGAGAATCATCGATTTTCGATCGGTCACGGACACGTCTATGCGGTCTGCAAACAAGACGGTCTCCACCTAATCCTATCGAGGGGGCCTCTCACCCGATGGTGCCCCCGAGGATGTCTCCTCTCGAAAATCTCTTGCAATCAAATCAAAGACGTACAAAATACGTAAAATCAAAAGTACGCAATATGAACGCATGCATATAAATCTTTTGCGCCCAGATTGCTCGAAATCACCGGAGTTTTGAAGCGATTGCACAATTCGTGTTCAGGTGTAAACAGTCTCCCTGTAGACCGAATGCGATTTCGCACGACGAAACCCCAGTTCAGCAGGCTGATTTGAGGTCTGTGCCCGAAGTTTTCCGAAATGGAGTCTTGATTTTTCAGATTCATGCTCTCAACTGGGGATTTTCTTGAAATTGGGGCTTACTTTCCGCGGCGAAAGGTAGTAAAATGCCAGTCGGTGGTGGAAATTTGATTAGGAATAGCGAGCATATCTTTGACGAAAGTCCGGCTTTCGCCCGGTCTCGGACGGGGCGTCTCGGCCTGGCTTTCGCTTTGTCTGCCCTCCTTCTCTGTTCCGCCCTCGCCTTGTCCGGCACCGAAGCTGCCTTCGCGAAGGAGGCGACATCGGCCTCTCCAACCACCACCTCCGCCGAGGTCGCCACCACGCAAAAGGCCAGTTCAACGTCAGCTTCTTCCACTCAGGAAAGTTCGCAGGCGACTACGGCGGCACCAAAGTGGCAGCCCGCCGAGGACACCGTATCTCCAAGCGCGTCGAGCGCAGCCGCGTCGGAGAGCGGCTCAACGAGCAAGAAGGAGGCAACGGAGCAGCAGTCCAGCTCCGCCACGTCGGGCGTCCCAGATTCGTCCGCGACGCAAACGTCCCAAGAGAAATCCCAGGTAGAAACCGAGTATGCCCTCGAAGAGACTGAGGAGGGCACCACCTCGCCTGCCGGATCCTCCGCCGCGCAGAGCTCCTATGGAAGCCAGGCGCAGGAAGATTTCGCCGCCGCAATCGAGGGGATCTCGGCAACCGGCTCAACCGAGTCAGACAACGAAGCGTCTTCGCAGGTCGAAGGCGTTTCCTACGTTATGGAGCAGGCCGTGGGCACGTCCGCGGCGGATGCGGTCGACGCCGCAGCGCGCATCGTCGTCTCGCCGGCCTCGACGCTCAGCGCGGCGGATGCCGCCACGGCGTCCAACGCTTTCTCGGATAATCCCAACATCATCTGGGCTTTCGACGATACGACCAACACGCTCACCATCACGGTCGCCGCAGGTGTCAGCAACAAGCAGTACACCAGCCTCACCGGCAGCCTGCTTCCCTGGCTTACCGCTTCCGACGGCAGCGCGGTCTCCAGGACGGTCATAGAGCGCGTCGTTATCAAGCAGAACCTCGCCGGCGGCACCATCTGCCCCTACGTCCTCACCGAGTGGTTCATGAACTACACGAAGCTCACGTACTTCGACGGCAGGGGGCTCGACGTTTCCTCCACGACCACGTTCGAGCGCATGTTCCAGGGCGACACGAAGCTCACCACTTTGGTGCAGCTCGACGCCTGGTCAACCGATTCGGCCACCAGTTTCCTGGACATGTTCGACCAATGCTCCTCGATCGTCACGCTCGATCTGACCGGATTCCACGGCGCCACGAACGTGCCCGCCGGGGAGCTTTCCACTACGTATTGCCACGACATGCTCGCCGGCATGACGGCTCTGAAGTCCATCAAACTCGCTGCGAACACCTGCCTCACCGATACCGGCATCGACCGCATTTCGAGCCGCAAGGACGGCTTGGGCGTCTGGGAGGCGGCTTCCGTAGACGCGAGCGAGATGAGCCTGTGGTCCGGCAAGGGCTCGGAATTCGTGGCCCGCTACCCCGGTTCCGCCTCGACGCTCGAATCTTTTTCCATCACCTATAAGTTCCATGCCTGCGGCACATGGGAGAGCAACGAAGGCGTCCTGTGGGATTTCGACGATGCGGCAGATACGCTTTATATCGTTACCGACATCGATAACTGCCCTAATGGCGATTATATCGTTAACGAAACTCCCGACGGAGTAATCGGTCTGGATGCGTCGGTGTCTTTGCGTCTTCCGTGGCTCGCCGCCGTTCCCACATCCGAAATCGTCCATGTGGTCTTCAAGACCGAAACCGAAGGTTCGATGCCCGGCTTCTTCCAGTCCGCCCCCGCCGTGGTTCCCAGCACGACGGTCGCCTCCTGGTTCGCCGGATACAAGAACTTGCTGTCGGTCGACGCCAGCGGGCTCGACGTCTCCAGCGTCACCGACTTCTCAGGCATCTTCGATGGGGACGGCGCCCTTGCCGCCATCGACCTCACGGGTTGGAGCATGGTCTCCGCCTCCGACCTCTCTCATATGTTCAGGGGCTGCACGAGCCTCGCCAGGCTCTCCGTCTCCGATGGCACGGTGCTCGCCGGCACCGGCCTCTCGGACATCAACGGCCGCGGACGTACCGTCGGCGTGTGGGAGCGCACGAACAGGGTCGACCAGGATCCCTGGTTCGGCAACTCGCAGAACCTCGAGACGCGCTATGCCAGCGCGACCTCGTTCGTCGGCGCCGCCCACGGCGATGCCACCTATGTCTGGACCAGCGACTACCGTGGCGCCCGCTTCAGCAACGACAATACCTGGTGGACCTACGACCCCACGGCGGCCGTGCTCACCATCGGCGCGGACGACAACGAAACGGGGGAGACCCTCGGCAAGACGGTCTACGAGACGCGCTCCGTCGCCAACGACGGCACGGTCACCATCGCGCTTCCCTGGGAGGAGGTCATCGACGGCGTGGCCATCGCCAAGGCGACCGACATCAAATACGTGGCGTGCAGGAACAACGTGGCCCCGCAGAACCTCTCCCAGTGGTTCCAGGGCTACACGAACCTCATCACGTTCTACGGCGACGGCATGGACGTCTCGGGCACCAGCTCGCTCGCCAATCTCTTCGCCTACGACACCGCCGTCACGTCCATCGACCTCACCGGCTGGGTCATGAACTCCTCGAGCGTCGGCGGCATGCTCGCCACGGTCACCGGCCTGCTCAACCTCACGCTCGATAACGGCGCGCGCCTGGTCGGCACGGGGCTCGACACGCTCGCCGCGCATACGGTGGACAACGGCACCTGGGTGCGCCAGAACTCCGACACGGACTCCTGGATGGGCAGCTCCGCCAACCTCGTCTCGCGCTACACCGCCGCCACGTCCGACGGCGCGACGCTTGGGCCGGCCCTGTACCTCTTCGATACCACCATCCTGCGCAACACCTTCACTAGCAACGGCAACGTCTGGTGGGAGTGGGACGCCAAGACCTCCACGCTCACCATCGGCCATGGCTCCGGCGCCGACATTCACGTCACCGAGGACTACGACGACCTGCCCTGGCTCGGCGTGCTCGGCAAGGGCGGCGCCTCGGCCACCGAAGCGCAGAAGAATTACGCGCGCAACATGATTCGCTTCGTCGAGATCGAGGGCAACAGCGTCGACGGCTACAGCGTCGCCCCCGACAGTCCCGAGATGTGGTTCGCCAACTACAAGAACCTCGAGACCTTCATCGGCGGCGGGCTCGATCTCTCCAACGCCACCTCGATGGAGAAGTTCCTCTACAACTGCACCTTGCTCGACACCGTCTCCGGTCTGGCGAACTGGAATACCTCGCGCATTACTAATATGTCGCATCTCTTCGACGGCTCTACCGAAGGCACGTTGCTGCAGACCATCAGCGGCCTGGATATGTGGGATACCAGCAGGGTCACCGACTTCTCATATATGTTCGCGAACAACCGCAACCTCTCCGGTCTCACCAACATCGCCGATTGGGATGTCACCGCGGCGGGCAGCACGAATGGTTTCATCGGCATGTTCCAGAACGCCAGCGGCATCGCGCAGCTCGATATTTCCGGCTGGGACATGCCCGCCTCGGCCCCCCGCACCGACATGCTCTCCGGCGCGGGCGGCATCACCACGCTCACCCTGGGCAACGGCGTCATCCTCACGGACACCAACCTCGGCCAGGCCGCGGGCGACACCCGCTCGCAGCTCTACGGTTCCTGGGAGCGTACCGGCCTCGACATCAACGCTACGGCCAGTTGGTTCGGTCCCAGCCAGGATCTCATTCGCCGTTATCCCGCGATTTCGCGCAACTGGGGTGCGGACGTGGTCTACACGTGGAAGCCCCGCGTCTACAGCGGCCGCTACGATAACGACCTCATCTGGTGGAAGTACACCGTCACCGAGGACGACCCGACGACCACGGTCAACGAGGCCACGGGCACCCTCACGCTCGGCACCGACAGCTCTTCTGCGCTCACGCTTGCCCTCACGCCGGATACGTGCCTGTGGGCCGATGTGCTCTACCGGGTCTACGCGCTCACGGATCCCTCCATCGACACCCCCGCCAAGGGCCTCGCGAAGGTGACCAGCTTCACGGCGCAGTGCTTCGCCGACGGCTCCGCCAAGCTCGGCCTCGTCCCGTACACGGACAGCACCGCGACTCCCCCCACGACGACCAGCAGTCTGGCCGGTCTGTTCAAGGGCTACACCTCGCTCGTCTCCGCCGATGTGCGCGGCATCTCCACGTCCCAGGTCACCTCCCTGGAGTCCGTGTTCGAGAACACGCCCGCCCTCAAGACCATCACGGGTTTGGCGAATTGGGATACCGCCTCCGTCGCCGACATGGCGTTCGCCTTCAAGGACACCGGCATGACGGACCTTACCGCTCTCGGCAACTGGGACGTCTCCGGCGTGCTCTATTTCGACGGCATGTTCCAGAACGCCGTCGACCTCATCACCCTCGACCTCTCCGGTTGGCGCATGCGCACCGATACGGTCGTCTCCCACGAGGACATGCTGAACGGAGTGGAGAGCCTGGAGAGGCTCTACGTCAACGACGCCATCGTCCTCGACGACACCGGCTTCAGCTCCACCAGCACGCGCTATCCCTGCTACGGATCTTGGGATCGCGACACCAACGGCGACTGGTTCGGCACCACGGCCAATATAGAGGCCGTCTACCCCAGCTCTACCGCCGCCGCGCGCGCGACCGCCGCCAACTACGCGTCCGTCCACCTGTACAGCTGGCAGAAGGACAAGCTGCGCGGCCGTTTCGTGAACGACAACGCCTGGTGGACCTTCGAGTGGGAAGACGACGAGCATTCCACGGGCAGCCTGGAGATCGGCCTTACGGACTTGGCCGCCTCCGCGGACCACGTCATCACCGAGACGGCGTTGGAGACGCCCTGGACGCAGGACGGCGCCACGATTCTGGCCTCCGGCATCGGTGCCGATAAGGTCCGCTTCGTTACCTTCCACTCCGGCGTCATCATGACGGGCACCAACTTCGCCCGCTGGTTCGCCGGCTACCATGCGCTCGAGGAGTTCGACGGCAGCGGCCTTGCCATCTCCGACGATTCTCCCTCCTCGGCCTTGAATCCCCCTTACACGACCACGCTCGAGAGCCTCTTCGAGGACTGCCCGAACCTCATCACGCTCCACGGCATCGATTCGTGGAACGTCTCCCATGTCGACTCCTTCGCCAACATGTTCAAGGGCGATTCGTCCATCCGCACGCTCGACATCCACAGCTGGAGCATGGATGCCTCAGCCGACCGCACCGACATGCTCTACGGCTGCGACGGGCTTACGGCCATGATCTTGGGTCCCGACGTCTGCCTGGCCGACACCGGCCTCGATGCCGTCGTCACGGGCGACGCGCCGGGACTCGACTCGGTTACGGCCTACGACGGCCGCGCGGCCAACCGCGGCAGTTGGCTGCGCATTACGCACGGCACCGCGAAGGCGCCTTACTCCTACGACCCGTGGTTCGGCTCTACGCAGGACCTCGTGCGCCGCTACAGCGACACCTCCAACATCCACGGCGCGGGCACCGATGGCCTGGGCGCCTACTACATCTGGCAGGAGGGCGTCTACCAGGGCCGCTTCAAGACCAACGACAACGCCTGGTGGAAGTGGAACGCCTCCACCGGCATGCTCACCTTCGGCCTGGACGATGCGGAAGTCTCCGATTCCAACACCTCGCTCTACGTCGAGAACGTCGACCCGTACGTCAACGACCTCGCGACCGACCCGCTGCCCTGGGTGCTCGCGAGCGATCCCATTCCCACGGTCGGCGAAATCGCCGCGGTCTATCCGGGCTACAACGCCAACTGGCTCAATAACAAGTATACCGAGATCGCCGCCCTCAACGACTTCAGGGCCAAGGGCGCGGAGAAGGGCGTCGTCGGCGTCACCGCCACGCCCATGACCTCCGCCAAGGACGGCGTCACCTACCGCGTCATCCTCCAGTCGCTCGCCGGCTGGTTCGAGGACTATCTGGGCCTCGAGACCTTCAACGGCACCAATATCGTCATGGACGCCACGGCGGCCACGCAGAGCCTCGAGAGCCTCTTCGCGGGCTCCCTGGCGCTCACCACGTTGAACCTCACCAACTGGGTCTGGACCGACTCGCTTGCACGCGACAACATGCTCGCGGACCTCCCGAGCCTCTCTGAGATCACCCTCGAGAAGGACGTCGTGCTCGAGGGCACGGGTCTCGGGCTGGCCAAGGATGCCGACCTCACCGATGCCACCCCCGGCACCGAGCTCGCCGCGCGTGCGGCCACGGCCGGGCGCTGGGTGCAGCAGGAATCCGTTTCCGCGACGGCGGCGGCCATGCTCGCCGGCGATGTGGCCTGGTTCGACAGCACCGCCAATCTGGTGGCCCGCTACCCCTCTTCCGTCTCCTCCAGCCTGCTCCTGCGCCATACCTACAAGTGGGACGGCGACAACCTGGGCGGCCGTTTCCCGAGCAACCCCAACGCCTGGTGGGTCTTCCACAAGGCGGCGGATGCCTCCAACGACATCATCGCGGGCCAGCTCAGCATCGGCTGCGACGACGGTTCGGTCAAGACCGTCTTCGAAGCCGGCACGCTCACCCTGAACGGCTCGGGCGACCCCGTCTATTCCAGCGCCGCCATGCCCTGGTACGACGCTATCGCCGATCTCTCCAAGGTCACCCGCATCATCGTCGAGAGCGAGATCGTGCCGACGGACCTTACCTGCTGGTTCGCGGGCATGTCCGGGGCGACCGAGTTCGAGGGCGACCTCATGGACGTCTCCGGCTGCACGAGCCTCACAGGCAGCTTCGCCGGCCTGTTCGCCAACATGTCCAAGCTCGCCTACGTCACCATCGGCAGCTGGGACATGGGCGGCCTTGACTGCCCGGAGGCGCGCGTGGCCGGCATGTTCGAGGGCGACGAGAGCCTCTATAGCATCACGGTGGGGAAGAAGGTCGTGCTCAAGGGCAGCGGCCTCGACGAGACGCTCTACAAGCGCACCCCCAAAGACGGCACGTGGATTCACGACTTCTGGTTCGGCAGCTCCACGGATTTGTCCAACGACTATCCCTCCACCGGCCCCACGAGCACGGCCTCCGCGCTCTACTCCAGCGAGACGGGCGAGATCACCTATCTGTGGGACGACGGCAATCTCGGTGGCCGCTTCACGAGCAGCCACGATGTGTGGTGGCGCTACACGGGCGTCGTCCGCGAAGGCACGACCGGCCTGCACGTGGGCCTGCTGCGCATCGGCTCCGACACCGCGGACGCCTATATCACCGAGGACGGCTCGGAGCTGCCTTGGCGCGATTTGCTCCCGAATGTGAACTCCATCACGGAGGTCATCACCGGTGCCGACGACAGCAAGACCTTCAAGCCCAAGACGCTGCATAACTGGTTCGGCTCCTTCGACGTCTCCACGACCGAAGGCGGGACCACCACGACCACGTCCTACGCCCACACCGGCCTGCTCACCTTCAACGGCAAGGGCGTCAACACCTCGGCCTGCGAGAGCTTCGCGGAGCTCTTCGACGGTGCCGTCAATCTCGCGAGCGTGAAGTTCATCAGCACCTGGGTGACCAACACCGTCACCGACTTCAGTCGCGCCTTCTACGGCACGCGCGACATCGAGACCCTCGACATCAAGAATTGGGACATGACCAGCGCCATGGCCGCAGGGGCGGGCGGTGTGGGCGATGCCTTCAAGGGCATGGGGCAGCGCTACGGCGCCCTGAAGAGCATCACGCTCGGCCCGAAGGCCGTGCTCATCGGCACGAACCTGGGCACGCGCATCGCCGATAACGACTACGAGGACGGCGAGAAGTTCCACGACATCTACGACGGCCGTTGGATTATGGGCACCGCGCTCGACGCCCCCGCGGAGACCGGCGACACCGACTTCGATTGGTTCGATTACACCCAGCGCCTGATGGAGCGCTACGGGGCCACGGGCGGCGTCCAGCTCGACGGCAGCCCGGTGCAGTACTCGCACACCTACACGTGGGATTCCACCACCATCGGCGGCAAGTTCGAGGAGAACGCCAACATCTGGTGGAAGTACGTGAAAGACACCGGCGCCCTCACCATCGGCGCGTTCGTAAAGCAGGAGAACGCCGCGGGCGCTACCAACATCGTGGGCAAGTACTCTCCTCTCGGCATCAGCCGCACGCTCGACGTGGCGGAGGAGAATCTGCCCTGGCGCGTGGCCTACGGCCGCTTCCAGAGCTTCGAGGTGAGCACCGCCAACGGCGATATCACCGTCGAGCAGCTGAAGGGCTGGTTCGACCTGTCTTATCTGGAAGACTACGAGACCGAGTTCACCGGCTGGAACAACATCATGTCGGAGAAGGATCGCGAACTCGGCTTCTCCACCTACACGCTCGCCGACAGTGGCGGCTCCGACCAATGGTCCTACGCCATCTTCAGCGGCTACCACTCCAACGTCCAGATTCGCTCCGCCCACCGTTGGTCCTTGTTGAGAGAATGGTGGACCGGCTACGCCTACTCCCAGGCCTTCGAGCTCATGGGAGAGGAGAGGTACGCGCTCGCCTTCGAGTACAAAAACACCTCCGCCTATACGGGCTCGCCCGGCTTCGATCTCTCCACCGCGGCTGGTCACTCGCACGACTCGTCCCATTCCGCTCATATCGACCTGGGCGATTCCCCCGACGGCTTCGCCGATGCCTACACCGAGATAACCACCGATACGACCGCGAACTACTACATCAACGTCTGCCTCTACAGCTCCTGCGGGCATACGGTCTGGGGCGCTCGCACCGTCGACATCGAGAACCTCTTCCTGCTGCATGTCTACGACTTCGAGATCTTCCACGGCGACGGCCTGCTCACAGGCGACGTGGAAAGCTTCGAGCGCCTCTTCAAGAACTGCGACGAGCTCGAGACCATCTCCGGCGTGGCCGATTGGGACACGGGCAACGTCACCAGCCTGCAGGAGACCTTCCGCAATTGCAAGGAGCTCTCCACCCTCGACAGCATCAAGAACTGGGATGTCGACGACGTTACCAACTATAGTTATACCTTCAGCGGCATGGAGTCCATCAACCCCACCGTCGACCTCAACTGGAACACCGCCAGCGCCACCGACATGTCCTACATGTTCGCCTACACCACCAGCGTGCCCTCGCTGAACTACATCAGCGGATGGGAAGTGCGCAACGTGCGCGACTTCAGCTACATGTTCTACGACAACACGGGCCTGCAGGACGCCAGCGCCGGCAAGCTGTGGCACGTCGGCACCGATTCCACCGTGGCCGATCCGGTAGACCTCACGAGCATGTTCGAGGGCGCCTCCGCGCTGGCCACCATCTACCTGACGGATTGGAACCTCGACACGCTCGACGGCGTCGTCATCACCGACATGTTCATGACCACCCCCGGTCTGTGCACCATCGTGCTCGGCATGGACAACGTGCTCGAGGGCACGAGCCTGGGCAAGGACCGCAACGCTGACGGCTCGGTCTTCAATATCGTCCAGCGCGGCGCGGCGCTCGGCGGCTGGAAGCGCATCGACGCGGACAAGGATTGGTACGGCACCACGCTCGACCTGGTGCACATCTATCCGATTCACACCGTCCTGGAGCCCACCAACCCGACCGACGCCGACCCGGATGCCACCTATTACTCCTACGTGTGGATCGCCGATCAGACCGGCGGCAACGAATTCCCCAGCAACCCCTACGCGTGGTGGAAGTACTATCCGGATTCCCAGACGCTCGTCATCGGCCTGCTCTCCGACACCGGGTCCTACAACGCCTACAGGAACTACGTCGACGAGACCTACGAGGAGCTGCCCTGGTTCACCGACACGGCGCCGTGGGGTGCATACAACGACGCCCTCTACGACTATGACGAAATCCAATACGTCCAGTTCATCGGCAACCTCACGATCAACAATCCCGAGCGCTGGTTCGCCGGCTACACCAACCTCATCGAGGCCAACGTCGAGGGCATGGTCATCGGCGACGATGTCACCTCGCTCTCGGGTCTGTTCGACGGCGACGAGGATTTGGTGAAGGTCACGGGCCTGAACACCTGGGTCGGCATGCTCGACGGCATCACCGACTTCTCCGCCATGTTCCGCGGCACGACCTCGCTTGCCACCCTCGAGACGCTCTCCAGCTGGGACGTCTCCGATGCCACCGACATGTCCGACATGTTCAACGGCGCGGCTTCGCTGAAGGACATCAGCCAGCTGCTCTCCTGGGATACCTCCAATGTCACCACCATGGCCCGCATGTTCAAGGGCATGTCGAGTCTGCTCTCGGTGGACGCCGTGCAGTCCTGGAATACCACGAACTGCCTCAACTTCGACGAGATGTTCATGAACGATTCCTCGGTGCGCAAGATCGACCTCACCAGCACGAACTTCAACATGGATCTGGCCTGGTGGAACGATTATCTGGCCTCCGACGGCGTCACGCCGATGCAGGACGGCTCCGGCAACGACCTCACCGCCGCCACCGCCGTGCTGGTGCGCCACGTGCGCGACATGCTCCGCGGCCTGGATTCCCTGGTCGAGATAACCGTTCCCGACGACATCGACCTCACCTACACCGGCCTTTCCAACTCGACTACCCACGAGCCGCTCGACGGTCGTTGGCAGCAGCAGCCGGTTGGCAGCTACTACCCCTGGTGGGGCACCGCCTGGGAGCTCGAGGATCGCTATCCCACCGATAACGACCCCGCCACGGCGGGCGACCAGTCGGGCATCAAGTCCGAATACGTCTCCTGGATGACGCGCTCCAGCAACATCCTCACGTACTACTGGGATACGGAAGCCACCGGCGGCCGCTGGACCAGCAACCCCTTTGCCTGGTGGACCTTCACCGACGAGGGCTCCTTCGATTCCTCCGGCAACTGGACCACCATCCTCGACGGCGTGCGCGAGACTCTCACCATCGGCATCGACGACCGCGCCGATGTCATCGATGCGGGCATTCCCGCCGCGACTTTCGACAAGTACGGTTTGGTCGTCACCGAGGACACCGACTCGAGCGGCTTCGCCGCAGGCCTCTATCCCGACCTGCCCTGGCTCGCCAACGACGTCGCTCTCGACAGCGTGCTCTACCTCTACTCGCTGGGCGATTTGGCTCCGTTGCATCCCGCCGGCTGGTTCAAGGACTACACGCGGCTCATCACCGCCGACGGCTCCGGCCTGGATATGGAGCAGGCCCTCAGCCTGGCCAGCATGTTCGAGAACTGCTACCGGCTCACCAGTCTGGACACGGGCGTAGGCGGCTGGGACGACATGAGCTACGACCCCGGCACCCCGGGCTCCACCGCCACCGCCGTCACCAGCCTGGCCGGCATGTTCAAGAACTGCTACCAGCTCGCCGACGTCATCGGCATCGAGAACTGGGATGTGTCCAACGTCACCGACCTCTCCGGCATGTTCGAGAATAACCGCACGATGACGGAGGTCGATAAGCTCGCCGGTTGGGTGGGGAAGACCTCCAACTTCCAGAACCTCTCCCGCATGTTCGCCGACACCAACATCACCATCTACAACACCACGGACCTCTCGCAGGGCTCCGGCATCAGCAAGCTGACGGACGTCCACGGCATCGAGGGCTGGGATACCTCCAACGTCACCGACTACTCCGAGATGTTCCGAAACGCGCTGCTTCTGGAGGCTCTCGACCTCTCCGGTTGGAATATGTTCGGCGTCGCTACGGTGGACGTGACCGACATGCTCGACAATTGCTGCTCGCTCGCCACGCTCATCGTAAGCCAGCAGAACATCCTTTACGGCTCGGGCCTCGACGACGACATGCACTATCACGTCACCTACACGCGCGATCAGGGCGGCGGGTTCTATCCCTCTTTCGATGTGTACCCGCGTGCCAAGACCGACACTTACATCACCCTGCGTCACAGGTACCTCCCCATACCCGGCGGTAACTACGCCTATTCGTACTATTCCTACACCAACACCGGCGGCAGCTGGGTGGCCCAGAACACCGATTGGCACAACTTCGCCGACAGCAACAAGTGGTCCGGCGACACCGACCATCTCTCCGCGCTCTACACGGCCAGCGAGAATTGGGCGCCCTGCGAGTCCACCACCTATATTTGGGATTCGGCCACCTATCGCAGCGTCTTCCCCTCCAATCGCTTCGCCGTCACCGTAGACGGCAACACCACCTACGAGTACAACGCCTGGTGGTTCTACCGCAAGAGCGACCACGTCCTCACGCTCGGCGCGAGCGGCGGCACGGCCGATCCGTCCAAGAACCTCGTCACCGAGTCCAACACGACCTATCTCACGGACGGCACGGGCGTGAATACCCTTCCCTGGTCCGATTACTCGCAGACCACCATCATGTACAGCGAGTCCACTTCCGGCGGCGTCCTCTCCCATACCACTAGCGGCGTCGATCAGCTCACCTGGTCGGTCCTCACCTACAACGGCAGCAACGGCGAGATCGCCCCCCAGAACCCCAACGGCTGGTTCTATAACTTCCACAACCTCACGTCCGTCAACATGGCCTTCTTCGATCTCACCTTCGCGACGAGCCTCTCCCATATGTTCGCCGGGTGCGAGAACCTCGATGCGGATGCCAAGGGTCTGCTCGGCTTCAACTCGTGGGATGTTTCCCGCATCATCGACTACAGCCATATGTTCGATGGCGACGTCAGGCTCTTCAAGTTCGAGAACCTGCACAACTGGGTCGTCAACACCACGAACCCCCTCGGCGTGGACATGTCCTACATGTTCCGCGATTCCGGCATCTCCGACCTGTCCCACCTGGAGAACTGGAACACCTCCAACGTCGTGAGCATGTCGCATATGTTCGCCCAGGATGAATCGCTTTTCGACCAGACTCCCATCAAGGGCTGGAACGTCGCCAAGGTCACCGACTTCAGCGGCATGTTCCTGGAAGACCTCAACATCGAGGCCGTCGATATCAGCTCCTGGCAGATGCGCATCACCAGCGGCGGCACGCGCACCACCGCGGTCACCGATACCAGCGACATGCTCACCGGCCTGGCGTCCCTCGAGCAGCTGACAGCGGGGGAGGCCAGCATCCTGCAGGGCACCGGCTTCAACGACAGCCTCTCCAACCATGGCCCGACCGCGGGCATGTGGATTCTCACGACGGCCAACGGCGCCTCCGTCCTTGGCGCCAATGGTTCCTCTCCTTGGTTCGGCACCACTTCGAAGTTGGCCGAACGCTATGTGCTGAACAACTCCTGCTCGGCCGATACGCTGCTCTACCTCTGGTCCGAGGCCCAGATCGGCGGGCGCTTCGATTCCAATCCCTACGCTTGGTGGACCTACGCCTACAAGCTGGATGAATCGGAGCACTTCGTCTCCGGCACCCTCACCCTGGGTGTGGACGCCGTCGCCGACCGCAGCGTCTATACGCTCAACTACGATCAGGTGGGCAACACCTACGGCAACGACGTATCCGAAATGCAGGACGATCCCACCGACGGCGTCGCCGACGTCAACATCCTGCCTTGGCTCTGCGCCGTCGATAACTCGACCGATGCCGCGCGACCCACGCAGACGGTCCGCAGCCGCACCGACATCACCATCGTGACCACCGATGTGCCGGCGGGGGAGACCTTCCAGATCGACAATCCCGCGAACTGGTTCGCCAACTACACGGCCCTCGGGGATTTCGACGGCACGCAGATCGACGTGCCCAACGCCACGGACCTCTCCGGTATGTTCAAGAACGCCACCGTCCTCGACGACGATTCCGTCGCCACGATGCAGGATTGGGACGTCGACCAGGTGAGCGATTTCTCCAACATGTTCAACCATGCGGATGCCCTCACCACGGTAGCTCCGCTCACCGACAATTGGATCATCTCCGGCTCCGACGATCTCACGGGTATGTTCGCGAACGCCATCTCGCTCGAATCCATCGACCTGCGCCCCTGGGTCCTCACCGATGCGACCGTCGCGGACATGCTCGCGAACGCCCGCTCGCTGAAGGCCATTCAGGTCAACGACCAGAGCGTCCTCGATGGCACCGGGCTCGACCGGATCGAGACCCGCACGCCGACCTTGGGCATGTGGGTGCGTCAGGGCTCCGTGCCCATCGCCTGGTGGGGCAACGGCTCCGAGCTCGAGGACCTCTATCCGGTATCCGCTCTGGGGTTGGGCAATCAGACCTACACCTGGGATAGCGATCACCGCGGCGGCCGCTGGGCCTCCAATCCGAGCGCCTGGTGGATCTACGATCGCGTGGATTCCGACGATGGCAGCCTCGTGGCCGGCCGCCTCACGATCGGCGCGGACGAGGGCGCCGCCGACAAGCGGGTCACCGAGACCGCCCTCGACCTGCCCTGGCTGGCCGACAACCCCTATACCATCGAGGTGGAGGACCTCGACGGCCTCATCGTCCACGACCACCTCGTCGATCCGGACGAGGTCAAGCACATCGTCACCCGCTACGACATCACTCCCGCCGATCCCGCCGGCACCGCCTCGGGCCTTACCTTCGCCGGCTGGTTCTCCGACTACGTGAATCTCAAGGACTTCGACGGCTCGGGGCTCAAGATCACGAGCGGCATCACCAGCCTGGAGGGCCTCTTCTCCGGCGATCTCTCGCTGGCCACCGTAACCGGCGTGGACGAATGGGATCTCTCCAACGTCACCACGCTGGCGCGTCTGTTCTACAACGCGCAGGTGCTCGAAGAGACCAGCGGCCCGAACTATTGGGACACCTCTTCTGTGACCGACCTCTCCTACGCCTTCTATAACGTGGACGGCCTCGACGAGGTCGACCTCGCGAAATTCGGCACCTGGGATGTCGGCAACGTCGTCCATTTCGAGCATCTCTTCGACGGCGCGGACGGCATCAAGAACTTCGCGAACCTCTCCTCCTGGCGTCCCGCGAAGGGCATCTACTTCAATTACGCCTTCGCGAACATGCTCGCGCTCGAGAACCTGCGCGGTCTGGCCAGCTGGGCTCCCGCGAGCGGGTATGCCGCCCAGTATTGGGATCTCGAGGGCATGCTCAGCGGGAACCTCTCCTTGAATGACATCACCGCCATCACGAGCGGATGGGATGTCTCGCGCGTGAGCGACTTCAGCAGGCTGCTCTACGGCATCGCCGCGGACACCTCCGAGATGGCCCTCACCGATATCGACTTCAGCAATTGGCGCATGAGCGATAGCGCCTCCTACACCGACATGCTCATGTTCGGCAACGCCTCCACCGGCGCCATCATGAGCGGCGGGGCCACGAACTTCAACTCCCTCACGCTCTCGAGCACCGACATCCTGGAAGACTCCGGCTTGCAGGGCGTCCTCGGCTTCGGCACCACCGACGGCGTGTGGTGGCGCAACGCCGACGGCACGCGCGGGCTCGCAGCCCCCGTCGGCACCACCGAACGCCTGGTGGCCGTCTACCCGAAGGGCGTCGGAGCGCCCACCCTCACCACCGTCTACACGTGGGATTCCACGCACCAGGGCGGCACCTTCGACAACACCAACGTCTGGTGGACCTTCGCCAAGGAGGATATCGGCTATGCCGAGCCCGCCGGCCAGATTCGCGTGGGCGTCTACGACCGGACGCTGTCCGCCGCCACCACCGAATCCGGCCTGGACGTGCCCTGGAACGCCGCCGGTCTGCAGTCGCGGATTACCAGCTTCTACGCGGTCGGCGATAACGGCAATGTCATGCCCGCCACGCTGGAGTCCTGGTTCGAGGCCACCTCCGCCACCGACTACGTCAACTTCACCGAATTCAACGGCAAGTACCTCACCACCTCCAACGCCACCAGCTTCGCGGGCCTGTTCAAGGGCGATGCGAACCTGGCCGAAGTCAACGAGGTCGCCGCTTGGAACACCTCCCGCATCACCAGCTTCGCGGGCATGTTCCAGGACGTCGCCTCCCTCTACGAGCTCGACATGTCCGGTTGGGATATGCTCTCCACCACCTATCGCGTAACCCCCGACGTCACCGACATGTTCGACGGCGCCGAGTTCCTGCACGTCCTGCATCTCGGCACCGCCACGCTGCTCGACGGCTCCGGGCTCGACCTCATCGAGAGCACGCAGAACCCGCCCATGAAGGGCCACTGGTACATCGACGGCAAGGAAGACTCCGATCTCTTCGGCACCACGCCCGCTTTGCTGGCCTCCTACACCACGAGCACCAACAACGGCGTGCACACCTACTATTGGCAGTACCGCGACGTGTTCGCCAGCAACTCCAACGCCTGGTGGCGCTACGACGACTACACCCACACGCTCTCCATGGGCCTCTACGACATCACTAAGCAGAATCACGTGACCGAATACGGCACGAAGCTCCCGTGGCTCAGCCAGATCGACGGCGCTCCGAACTCCGTCGATCCAGAAGACGTCTGGTATGTGGTCTTCGACGACACCAACGGCAAGCTGGCCCCCACCAATTTGCAGGAATGGTTCAAGGGCTACGTCAACCTGAAGGGCTTCGACGGCACCGGCATGGACGCCAGCAACGCACACTCCTTCGAGGGTCTGTTCAGCGGCGATGTGAGCTTGGATACCCTCAACATCCAGACGTGGGACATGACCGCGGGATCCTACCGCTCGCTGGAGGCCGATGTGGATCTGGCCGACAGCGAATCCCTCAATAGCTGCTTCAACACCAACTCGTACCTGGTCATCCCCAGCACGGTCGATATGCTGAAGGACACGGACAGCCTGCGCGTCATGAAGCTGAGCAACAACAGCGTGCTCGAGGACAGCAACCTCTCCCGCGTAGACGGCATCTGGCAGGCGGGCCTGTTCGACGACGACCACACCGACGACGACAGCATCTGGTTCGAAACCTCCAAGTACATGATGGAGGTCCGCTACAAGAAGTACGAGCGCGACGAGGACGACAACCCGCTCTACGAAACCGACGATAAGGGCAAGTCCTATATCGTCGCAGGCAACAGCCTGGGCAACGTCACCTACACCTTCGCCAAGGGCATGGGCGGCAAGCTCCCCGATTACGACGAGTCCTACGTGGCCTATCTCACCGTCGGCGGGTCCTACCTCATGAACGGCGTCGATTCGGCCGGCACGCGTCGCTACAACATCAACGAGGACAGCTTCTGGGCTTTCGTCGCCGAGGACACCGTCACCGAAGAGGGTCTGCGCTTGAAGGCCGGCTCGCTCTACATCGGCGTGCGCAGCGCGGCTTCCGACAAGAAGGTCGGCGCCCTGTCCATGGCCAACCAGATGAACATCATGCCGTGGGGCGCCTATTGGGCCTCCATCACCAATGCCTACACCGTGGGCGGCATCAGCCCCAGCTCCGTGAAGGGCTGGTTCACCGAGCAGATGCTCACCACCCCCCTCATCGACATCGGCGGCACCCGCTACAGCGGCGACGCCAACGGCGATGGTCGTGTCGACACCGGGGAGATGATTATCGAATCCTACGGCTACTGGGGCTGGTCGGTATTGGATAGCCGGTACACTACCTTCAATTATTCAACGGGGTGGATCCACATGGACCACACCAGCGGCGGTTATTGGGCGGGCCTCTACTCTCCGGAATTCCATCTGGAGGACGGCCACACCTACCAGCTGGCTTTGGACTTCAAGGGCAACCTGCGCTCATCGAGCCTTTCCGTGGGGCAGTTCTACCAGACGTCCTTTGCGGATTTCGGCGCCTCCTATGTGTGGCTCACCTCCAACCAGAGCAGCTTCGCGCATATCACGCGGACCTTCACCGTGTCCTACGAGCCGCAATGGGCCTCTTCGGGCAACTTCCGCCTCTTCATAAACGGCGCGGATGGCTATGGCACCGACTTCTACATTCGCAACCTCATGCTCATCGACCTCACCGCCAATCAGCTGCTCACCGTCGACGGCTCCGGCGTGAACACCGCCGCCGAGGTCTCGCTTTACGGCTCCGATGCCTCCCAAGGGGCTTCCACCGCCGACAACTTCGACGGCACCTCGAACTTCGACTACAGCTTCTACGGCAATCCGAACATGGAGTCCATCGACCTTCAGGCTTGGAACATGTCCTCCGATGCCTCCCGCTACCGCATGTTCGACGACACCTGCACCGAGGAGATCCGCCTCTCGAACACCGACGTCATCGACTTCACCACCTTCGAGGCCCACGCCGGCGAATTCGGCCGTTGGGAGACCTACGACCTGTACAACAACGAGTTCACGGGCGAATGGTGGGGCCAGGCCGAAGATGTCATGAACCGCTACAACTCCGGTTACAATTCCAACGGCAACCTGGTCTACCGCTGGAACACCACGCTCGCCGGCGGCCGCATCGGCGGCAACGACCACGTCTGGTGGTACCTCACCGAAATGGGCCAGGACCTCGACCACGATGGCATCGCCGATGTCGAGGCCCATAGCCTGGTCATCGGCGTGGACGACGGCTACAGCGGCAGCAGCCTGGAAGTCACCGTGGACGTGCACAGCTACGAGGCCGTCCCCGAGGGCAGCGAATACACCTATGTGGCGCCTCTCGTCACCCTGCCGTGGGAGAAGCTGCTCTCCGACGGCTGGCTCGAGCACATCTACACGCTGCCCAACAGCACCGACGATAAGGTTCGCCCGACCTTGCTGAACAGCTGGTTCAAGAACCACGGCTCCTCCGACACCGCTTCGCTCGGCGCCCTGGGCGTGGGCATGTACGGCGGCGTCCAGACCTTCGACGGCAGCGGCATGGACATCTCGGTATGCGACGACTTCACGAGCCTCTTCGAGGGCGACGAGCAGCTCTACTCGCTCAATCTGCGGGGCTGGACGTTCGACGAGACGGACGGCACCGACGCCTTCTTCGCCGACGATCTGGCCGTCCGCCTGCTCTACGTCGACGACGACACCACGCTCGCCGGTGCGCTCTCCACGCTTCCCGAGCACACGGCGGGCCGTTGGGTGGCCAAGCCGGTCTCCAAGAGCGGCATGGACGAGACCGCGCGCGTCATCACCGGCAGCTTCTTCGGCACCGACGAGCTCCAGGAGCTCTACCCGGACAACTCCGTGGGCAACGACCACGGCTCGGTCACCTGGAGCTGGAAGTCCGGCACGCGCGTCTACTTCTCGCCCGGTCTGAATGCCACCGACGTCACCGGCACCGTCAACCCGGTCTTCGTGGAGGAAGGCGACAAGCTCACTCTTCCCAACGCGACCAACTCCTACACGCGCTCCGGTTATCTGCTGCGCTGGTGGAACACCTCTAGCGACTACACTGGCGACGAATACGCCCTCAACGAGGTTTACATCCCCACGAAGGGCGACGACGGCAAGCTGCTCGAGGAGATAACCTTCTATGCCGATTGGTACCGCGACGCCGGCTCCGTCATGTACTTCGTGCTCGACGACGGTTCCTCCTCGCATCCGAGCGGGGCTCGTAATCTCGGCATCGACGCCACCGACCCGACCAGCCTCAGCTACGCGGCCGGCTCCGCCACGCTCTCGGGCTATCGCATCGGCGACGACGTCGTCATGTGGGACGGCACGCAGGCCGACGGCACGAGCCTCTACTCCGGCGTCTCCGGCGTGAGCTTCTCCTTCGGCACCGCTTTCACCCGTCCGGGATACACGCTCTGCGGCTGGTACTACTACAATCGCGAGCTGGATGGATCCGGCGGGTACGTCATCAGCCAGGAGCACTTCGTGGCCGCCGGTGACGTCCTGCGCGTGCCCGATCTCAACGGCACCGGCTCCGAGACGACCCAGGTCTACCTGTTCGCCGCCTGGATTCCCGTCGAGGGCTACACGGTCGTCTACGATAGCAACGGCGGCAAGTATCAGGTCGCGAGCCGCTCGGGCTTCAATTGGGAGTCCACGGGCCTTATGCCCTCCGCCGAAGACGGCACGGCCGTGGGTTCGAGCCGCATGGGCTACCACCTGCTCGGCTGGTACGCCACCGACAACGGCCTGGCCAACGGCACCAAGATCATCCTCGACAGCGAGGGCAACTTCCTCATCACCGACAACACGATGTACCGGGCGCTGGCCATCTCCACCAGCGTGTCGGACGCCCTGGTCCTGCATGCGTTCTGGGAGGTAGGCAAGGTCACCTTCACCTACGAGGCCGAAGGCAACGGCCGCGTCCGCTGCGTGCTCGACGGCAGCACCAGCGAGCTGGTCAACGGCGACGACAGGACCGCCGCCTACGGCGCCGAGGCCACGCCCGGCACCAGCGACGGGCTCGTCTCGGGTGGCGGCTACCACCTGGCCTACTGGACGAGCGCCTACAACAAGGCCTGGAGGAGCACTAATGCCATCCTCACCAGCGAGGAGATGGCCCTGGCCTCCTTCAATACCGCCACCGGCCTGTGGGTGGACGACACCTTCACCGCGCACTTCCGCGCCAACACCTACCAGATCAAATACGATCCCGGCGACGCCCTGGGCGGCCCGGATGTGGCCTGGCAGATCGAGGCCACCTACGGCGAGAGCTTCTCCGCTCCCATCGTGGGCACCTTCTTCACCCTCGACGGCTACAACTTCGCGGGCTGGCTCACCGACGAGGCCGCCACCGTGGAGGGCAACGCGCAGGACGGCATAGCGCGTCCGCGCATCCTCACCGGCGGCGAGATCTACTACGACCTTCTCGCCGAGCACGACAGCACCATCACGCTCTACGCGCAATGGAAGGCCAAGACCGCCACCTACACCTTCCGCGCCGGCGACAACGGCGGCGTCACCTTCAGCCCCTCCGGACAGGGCGAGACGCTCGTCTCCACCAGCTTCCCGTGCGATCGCGAAGATTCCATCGTCGTCCGCGCTGTTCCCGCCGTCGGCTTCGCCGTCGCCGGCTGGCGCGACCTGGACACGGGGCTCATGCTCGTAGACGGCTCGGATGGCGTCTCCTACACCGTCAACGCGGACGGCAGCTGGACCATGCAGCTCAGCCGCACGGGCTCCCTCTGGCCGCTCTCCCGCGACTTCGCGGCCGTCTTCAAGGGGGCCACCTACAAGATCCACTACATCCTCGACGGCACCGAGGATGCCGGCAGCACCGTGCCCGCCGACCAGACTAAGAGCTACGGCGTGGCGCTGCAGCTCACCAGCATCGCCGCGAGCGGCACCGTCTCCGCCACCAAGGTCGGCTACAACTTCGCCGGCTGGGATCTGGTCGTCGAGGGGTCCGCGGACGGCGTGGCGGACTACGTCGACGGCGACATGATGACCACCGACCATTCCGCGGTCCAGGACAGCGTCGTCACCCTGCGCGCCCTGTGGACGCCCACCACCTACACGGTGCTCTACTACCGCGGCGCGGATACCGCCACCGGCTCCATGGACCCGCAGGAGTTCACCTACGGCATCGAGCAGCCCCTGCGCACCAACGAGTTCCAGCGCAACGGCTACCGCTTCATCGGCTGGTCGCGCGTATTCCGCGGCGGCGTGGAGTTCACGCAGAACGAGCCCGTGTCCAATCTGGGCATGAACGGCGAGCAGGTCGTCCTCTACGCCTGCTGGGAGATGAAGGACGGCTATAGCGTCTCCTTCGAGGTGGCGCTCTCCGACGGCGGCATCCCAGCGACGCTCGACCCCTCCGCGGACAACCCGACCACCGCCGCGCCGCTCTCTCGCATAAGCACCGCCGCGCCCGCTTTCGTGCAGACCGCCGATCAGGAGGCGCATTACTACTTCAGCTACTGGACCTACGTGCAGACCCTCGACGATGGAAGCACCGTGGAGGGCATCACGCAGGAGCCGGAGGGCATCATCATCCAGGGCGACACCGTCTTCACCGCCATCTTCGACCACGACAAATACACCTGGTTCTTCGGCAAGGGCGAGCACGGCATCTGGACGGATAGGAGGGACTACACCTTCTTCACCGGTCTCGGTCCCAGCTCCCAAGTCCCCGCCTTCGGCAATGGCGATACTTCCGACTACCACTACTTCGACACCGTCTCCTCCAACCCGCGCAATATGGGCCGCCCGAAGGGCGACCCGGGCTACGTCTTCCTGGGTTGGATGTGGACCACCTCCGACGGCGTGGATCATTACTCCTATTCCAGCGACGCCACAAGCGCCGAGGCCCTGCCCTCGACCATCACCGGCCCGCTCACCTTCACCGCCATGTGGGCTCCTACGGCCATTACCTTCCAGCTCGACCCCAATGGCGGCGAATCGGCGGAAGGCTACGACTACGTCGTCGAATCGTCTACCAAAAACGTCGGCGAGGAGGTCGTGCTGCCCGACGGCGACACGGTGCTCTCGCGCAACGGCTACCGCTTCCTCGGCTGGTCGCTCGATGCCGCGGCCGAGATGCCCACTTGGGTGGCGGGGGAGACCATCCAGGTTTCCGGCATTTCCCGCATGATCGTCTACGCGGTGTGGCAGCACCTCACCTTCACCCTGCACTACGATTCCAACGGCGGCTCGCTCGTGCCCGACCGCAGCGGCCTGCATTGGGACAGCCAGAACCTCACCACCGGCGTGCCGATTCCCACCAAGCCCGGCTACACCTTCGACGGCTGGTACGGCAAGGTCACCGGCGACGCCATCCTCTCCAAGGTGAACTACAACATCCCCTACGAGACGGTGGCCAAGGAGAACGGCATATCCGTGGACGACGCCTGGCTCTACGGCGCCACGGTCTACGCCAAGTGGATCGAAGGCGAGGCGGTCGTCTACTACGTCCCCGCGCTCATCGACTCCGAGACCGGCGAGATCTACGACGCCACCGGCGTGCCGGGCGTGACTCTGCCCGCGTCGGAGATCGTCTACGTAACCGACGACCCCAACATGGCTGGCTCCTCCGCGGTGCCCTACATCGGCTACAAGTTCCTCTACTGGG